>CAZAOQ010000050.1:0-17881 GCA_964486795.1 uncultured Rhodocyclaceae bacterium | reverse complement strand
TTCAATCTGAGCCAGGATCAAACTCTTCAGTTCAATTCCTGCGTCTTGCTTCAATACTTCTACTCAAACGAATCATCGGTCTCAACAATTTCTTGCCGAGATTTACTTCTTCGTGTGAGCACTTATTTTTTCGTACGGCCTCGCGTAGCTTGCGCCCTGATTTGCCTTTCAGCTCACCACCTCGGACCCCTTCGATTGTCAGGTTCCGAAACACTTACCGCACAACCTAACAAGCACCCACACCTATCGGTTGTCCAGTTTTTAAAGATCTCGCTCTTCAACTTCGCCTATCCGGCTCAGCCCTCTGTTGCGTCAGCACCAGAAGGACGAATTATACAGATGCAGCAGAGATGGTCAACGCTTTTTCGAAAGTTTTTCGCTTAAAGAACCGCTGCACAGAGTTAAATGTATTTATATCAATGTGATACGCGCAAATTTTCGTTTCCCAACTTGCAGAACAATCGGTGCTCCAGCACGCAATTCTAGTGTTTTGTTTAATATTTTTTCATTATTCAACCGCACTCCACCTTGCTCGATCATACGCATGGCATCAGATGTGCTTGTTGTAAGGCCCGTTTGCTTCAATACTTGGGCAATGCTTAATGCTACGCCATTGGTCATTACAGTGACTTCAGGCATATCGTCCGGTAGTGCGCCGTGCTTGAAACGCGCTTCAAAATCCTCAAGGGCCAACTTTGAGGCCTCAACCGAGTGGAAGCGGGAGACAATCTCCTGCGCAAGCAACACTTTGATATCTCTAGGGTTCCTTCCGGCCAACACCTCGCGTCGGAAACTAGCGATTTCGTCAGATGCTCGGAACGACAAGAGATCGTAATAGCGCCACATCAATTCATCCGACACGGACATCAATTTTCCGAAGATTTCCTGCGGTGATTCAGCGATGCCAACATAATTCCCTAGAGACTTGGACATCTTGTTAACACCGTCCAGACCTTCGAGCAACGGCATCATCAATACGCACTGAGGCGACTGGCCATAGTGTTTCTGCAATTCACGGCCTACGAGAAGGTTGAACTTCTGATCGGTGCCACCTAACTCTACATCTGCCTTCATGGCCACTGAATCGTAACCCTGGCAAAGCGGGTAAAGAAACTCGTGGATCGCAATCGATTGATTGTTAGCGTAACGTTTGGAAAAATCGTCTCTTTCCAGCATGCGTGCAACCGTATGGTGTGCCGCTAGCTTGATCATGCCCGCGGCTCCGAGCGGCTCGAACCACGTGTTGTTGAAACAAATCTCCGTACGTTCCGGGTCCAGAATCTTGAATACCTGATCCCGATAGGTCCGAGAATTTTCGATAATCTGCTCGCGGGATAGGGGTGGGCGCGTAGCATTCTTCCCGGTCGGGTCGCCAATCATGGCCGTAAAGTCGCCGATCAGGAACATCACATGGTGACCAAGCTCCTGAAAGTGACGCAACTTATTGATCAGGACGGTATGCCCCAGATGAAGATCGGGTGCCGTCGGGTCGAATCCGGCCTTGATGCGCAGTGGGCGTCCCTGCTTCAATTTGTCGACAAGCTCACTTTCGACCAACAGTTCGTCGCTGCCACGTTTGATAAGGGTGAGTTGAGATTGAATGTCCATCGTGATCAGAGGGCATCTCGGGCAACGTGACGGGAGTTCACTTTTTTTGCTAAACTGCTCCGACTTAGTTGCTCCAGGCGCCTGATGAATAAAGAAAAGACAAGAATTCTAGCGCAACTCGAAACCTTCCGTGCAGTCCATCCCGGCCCCTTCTGGGCTTCGATCGGCGTTGCCTGCTTCTCGATGTTCGGCATGGTGGCTGCTTTTGGCACTGCACCGTCGACAGTTGAGATTTCGATTGCGCAGCAAACCGTTGTTGAACAGCTTGCGCCCATTGTTGCGCCGCTTGCGCAACGCGATAACGAATACTTTGTCCGCGAGGATCGCGTGCAACGCGGCGACAGCGTCGCAAGTTTGCTGGCACGACTCGGCATTCAGGACGATGTGGCGTTCCGCTTCCTGCGCGACAGCACCAAGAGCCAGGCGCTCTTCAGACAGTTACGCCCGGGCAAGAACGTAACAGCCCACGTCGGCACCAATGGCGAATTGCAGACACTGATCTACCCGCTAAATACCGGCGACCACGCGCTATTCATCGAGAGACGGGACGGACAACTGCAGGCAACTGAGCGTGCCCTGCCACTTGAGCCTCAAGTCCAGATGAAGACCGGCGAGATCCAGTTTTCGCTATTCGGGGCCACCGATGATGCCGGCGTACCTGACAGCGTGGCGATACAACTGGCAGAGATATTCGGTGGCGATATCGACTTTCACCGAGACCTGCGGCGTGGCGATCGGTTTTCCGTCGTATATGAAACATTCTCGTATCTCGGTAAGCCAGTACGCACCGGGCGCATTCTCGCAGCAGAATTCGTGAACGACGGGAAACCCTACCGCGCCGTATGGTTCGAGAATAGCGAAGGCAAGGGCAGCTACTACACGCCTGAAGGCAAGAACTTGCGTACGGCTTTTCTACGTTCACCACTTGAATTCTCGCGCATCAGCTCGGGATTCACGACCGCACGCTTCCACCCGATATTGCAGACCTGGCGCGCCCACAAGGGCGTCGACTACGCTGCCCCCACCGGCACGCGCGTCAAGTCGACAGCAGACGGTACTGTCGACTTTATCGGCAACAAGGGTGGCTACGGCCGCGTTGTGGTGTTGCGACATCAAGGCCGCTACACCACCGTATATGGTCATCTGTCTGCCTATGCAGCCGGACTGCACCAGGGCAGTCGCGTCGCACAGGGAGAAGTGATTGCTTATGTCGGGAGTTCCGGCTGGGCGACCGGCCCACATCTGCACTATGAGTTCCGCATCAATGACGTGCAGCAGAACCCGCTCTCCATCGCGTTGCCGACCGTAGTGTCTCTGACACCGCAGCAACTGGCGACCTTCCGCAACAAGGTTCAACCAAGCCTTGCACGCCTCGAACTCATCAAGGGTAGCAACCTCGCCCTGCTCGATTAACCCGAATCGGCGTCACTATGACCGTATCTGAACTGGTCGTTGGCCTGATGTCTGGGACCAGTCTGGATGGTGTCGACTCGGTGCTGGTCGAATTCATCGGGGGAAAACCCTTGGTGCGGGCCACGAACTATTGGCCCTATCCAGCAACACTGCGCGAAGCGCTGCTGCGGCTTCACCAATCAGGTGATGACGAACTGCATCGCTCCGCCCTGCTCGGCCAGGAACTCGCAAGAAACTATGCGACGGCGGTTGGCGATCTGCTCGTCAAGACACAAGTTTCGGCAAATTCAGTCTGCGCAATTGGCTGCCACGGCCAGACCGTGCGCCACGAGCCGCAGCAGGGCTACACGATTCAACTCAACAACCCTGCACTCCTGGCTGAACTCACCGGCATCAGCGTGATCGCCGACTTCCGCAGCCGCGACATCGCAGCCGGCGGGCAGGGTGCCCCATTGGTGCCTGCCTTCCATGCCTCACAGTTCAGCGATGACCGCCAGCACCGTATCATTCTTAACGTCGGTGGCATTGCGAACCTGACCGATCTCAAGCCCGGTGCAGTAACCTGTGGTTTCGATTGCGGCCCGGGCAATATGCTGCTCGATGCCTGGGCCCAGCGCCATCTTGGACAGCCTTATGACGCAGGAGGCGCATGGGCTGCCAGTGGCACGGTACTACCCAATCTGATTGCCAGACTACTTGCGCACCCATACTTCGTCGCCGAACCGCCGAAGAGTTGCGGCCGCGAGCAGTTCAACATTGAGTGGCTGATGACGCTGCTGAATGGCCAGGAGTCACCGGCCGACGTGCAGGCAACGTTGTTGGCGCTGACAGCCGTATCGGCACAGCAGGCCATCCTGCACTGGTGTGGAAACCCGGATGAAATTTATGTCTGCGGCGGTGGCGCCCATAACGCGGCGTTGCTCCGGAAGCTTGCTGATTTGTTGCCACAAACTCGCATTCTGACCACAGATGCGCTTGGCTTGGCTGCCGACTGGGTCGAAGCCGTCGCCTTTGCGTGGCTTGCCTGGCGCACTTTGCACGGGCAACCGGGCAACCTGCCGGAAGTGACCGGTGCGCGAGGAACTCGCGTGCTCGGTGCAATCTACCCAGCCTGAAATAAAAAAGGCGCCTGATAGTGGCGCCTTCTTCACTCAGCCTCGCCATTGGCGATCAAACCGTAAACGACGAACCGCAACCACAGGTTGATTCTGCATTCGGGTTCTTGATGACGAACTGCGAACCCTGCAGGTCATCCGAATAGTCGATCTCGGCACCAACCAGATACTGATAGCTCATCGGATCGATGAGCAACTGCACCCCGCCTTTTTCCACCACCGTATCATCTTCGTTCGAGTCTTCTTCGAAGGTAAATCCGTACTGGAAGCCGGAGCAACCACCGCCGCTGACAAAGACGCGCAGCTTGAGATCGGGATTACCTTCCTCGGCAATTAGGTCCTTCACCTTCTCGACAGCCTTATCGGTAAACACCATCGGCATCGGCATTTCACTAGGGGCATTCATATATAACTCCTTGACGGTAACTTGATGAAATAATTAATACAACTCAATGCGCTAATCACTTGCTGGCAGCCAACTTCAAACCGACCGGATTGGCAATCTCGCCCTGGTGCACCAAGCGTCCCTGAATGACGGCACCCAGATGAATCTCAATCATATTGTACTGGACATCGCCTGTGACCCGCGCATGCGACTGGAGTTCCAGAAAATCGCTGGACGCCAGTGACCCATCGACCGTTCCGTTGATGACAAGATGCGAAACATTGACGTCACCCTCTATCCGGGCATGCTCGCTGACGACCAGTGTACTGCTCTGTTCGTCGCTTGAACTGACGTTCCCCTTAATCTCACCGTCCACGCGCAGGCCACCCGTAAAGACGATGTTGCCGATGACCTTTGTGCCAACGCCGATCAAGCTGTCGATGCGGTTCTGCGCTTTGCCATTCTTCTTACGTGCAAACATTCCAGCCACCTTCCTCACAAAGTCACGCTCTTGGAAACCTTCAGGACCCCAGCCTTCAGCAAACGAATCTCGACACTCGTGACGCGAGCACCGGGAGAAACCGTAAAACTGCCGTCGATATGGCGAAAATTCTTGAAACTAATGTGGTATTGCGACGAATCAGCTTCCGCCGCAAGCGGCAGCAACATCATGCCATCGCGCCCCTGCTGCTGAAAATTAATTGCCAACTGCAGATTACCCGTGAACTCGCGTTGATCCTTCCCCGTCCCCGGTATTATCACTAGCATACGATAGCGATAGCGGTTCGGCACCCCATCGTCGGGCTCGACGCGCAACCGATTGATAGTCAAACCACCGGCCTGGGCATCGGTACGCGCGAGGCTTTCGAAGACGGCAAGGTCATCCTTGAGCCGCGCATTCTCATCCTCAAGACCCTTCACCTGCCGCACCAACTGTTGCTGGGCGGCAAGCTCGATCTGCAGGCGACTCTCGCCAGCATCGGCCAGACCGCGCAGGCGAATAACTTCATTCTGAAGACCGGCCGACTGCTCCTGCAGCGCCGCAACCGCCTGCTCGCTAGCGCTCCGGTCGAACCCCGCGAAGCGGCGACCCGCATCGTACATCCAGTTGCCAACCGCAATTGTCACAACAACAACCAATAGCGCACTGATTACCCACCAATACCAAGACACATGCGTACGTACCGCGACGCGCGACGCCGAAATACCAAAGCGGCGGCGCCAACGGCGCATCATCAGGGCAGGATGGGAATTTGCATCAATCCCAGACACTCGTCGCACCCGAACATCAGATTCATATTCTGCACCGCCTGGCCGGCCGCACCTTTGACGAGATTATCGATCACCGACAAAACCACCAAGGTATCACCACCCTGCGGGCGATGCACCGCGATGCGGCAGACGTTGACCGAGCGTACCGAGCGCGTCTCCGGATGGCTGCCAGGCGGAAGCACATCGACAAAGGTCTCGCCTGAGTAACGCTCCGCGAACAGTGCCTGAAAATCATCCTCGCGGTTAATCCGCGCATAAAGCGTGGCATGAATACCGCGAATCATCGGCGTCAGATGGGGCACGAAGGTCAATCCGACCTCACGCTTGGCCACCAAGGACAACCCTTGGCGAACTTCCGGCAGGTGACGATGACCCGCAACACCATACGCCTTGAAATTATCCGATGCCTCAGAAAACAGAATGTGCGTTTCCGCCTTGCGCCCGCCACCGGAAACACCCGACTTCACGTCAGCGACCAAATTCGTCAAATCGATGCAACCCGCCTCCACCAGTGGCAGAAAACCGAGTTGCGTCGCCGTCGGATAGCAACCAGGGTTGGCGACCAGACGCGCGCCACGAATCTGCTCGCGATTAATCTCCGGCAAACCGTACACTGCTTCAGCAACCAGATCTGGGCTGGCATGCGTCATGCCATACCACTTCTCCCAAACGGCCACGTCCTTGATACGAAAGTCAGCCGCGAGGTCGATCACCTTGACGCCCGCATCGAGCAGGTTGCGTGCCTGTTGCATGGCGATGCCGTTAGGCGTAGCGAAGAAGACCACATCGCAATCCGCAAGCGGCGAGGTCGCCGGATCGGAAAACCGCAGCGGCACCCGGCCGCGCAAACTCGGGAACATATCGGCTACCAAGGTTCCCGCGTCGCCGCGCGACGTAATGGCCTTGAGTTCAACCTGGGGATGCTGCGCCAGCAGACGCAGCAGTTCGACGCCCGTATAACCGGTACCGCCAACGACACCAACCTTGATCATAAGATTCTCCGCAAAGTAAGCCATCTATGGTAACGCTACACCCGAGCTTCGGGCAAGCGACGACGCTTACCTGACCACGTTGCCGAAATAAGGCGTCGGATCGGGGATTTCCGCAGCGAGGAATCCCTCATGACGCAAACGACAGGAATCGCAGACACCACAAGCGCGACCCGCTGCATCGGCCTGATAGCAGGACACCGTCAGCGCGTAATCGACGCCCAGCTCACTGCCACAACGGATGATGTCAGCCTTGCTCATGTCAATCAACGGCGCATGCAAATGCAGGGGACGACCTTCCATTGCGGCCTTAGTAGCGAGATTGGCCATCGCCTCGAAAGCACACACATACTCGGGGCGACAATCCGGATAGCCCGAGTAATCGACCGCGTTAACACCGATGAAAATATCGCTGGCATCAAGCACCTCGGCCCACGCAAGCGCCAGCGAAAGCATGATAGTGTTGCGTGCCGGCACATAAGTCACAGGAATTCCAGGCTGCACACCGTCCGTCGGTACGACGATACTCGCGTCGGTCAGTGCCGAGCCGCCAAACGCCGCCAGATCAAGGTGCAGCGTACGATGCGCCCGGGCACCGAGGCTTGCTGCCACGCGCTCAGCGGCAACAAGCTCGGCGTGATGGCGCTGGCCATAATCGAGCGAGAGACAATGGCAGACAAAACCACGACTGCGCGCAATCGCCAGGATGGTCGCTGAATCCAAGCCACCCGACAGCAAGACGACGGCATTCGGCGCATTTTCCGGTAGTGGTTTCATCTCAGATCACCGCCCACGCTCGGCTCCCCAGAGAATCTTGTGAAGCTGCATCTGAAAACGCACTGGCAAATGATCGCGCAGAATCCACTCGACCAGCTGTGCGGGATCAAGCCGCCCCTGCACAGGCGAGAAAAGCACCGGGCAAATCTTCTCCAGCGCACGCTCGGTAAGAACGCCTTTCGCCCACTCGTAGTCACCCTCGGAGGCCAGCACACACTTGATTTCGTCATGCGACCCAAGGGCCGCAAGATTCCCCCAGCAGTTCTTCTCTGATTCCCCGGAGCCCGGGGCCTTGAGGTCCATGATGCGCGACACCCGCGCATCGACGCCCGACACATCCAGCGCACCGCTGGTCTCCAATGAAACGTCGTAGCCCGCATCACACAAGGCTGCCAACAGATCCGGGCATTCCTTCTGCGCCAGCGGTTCGCCACCCGTCACACAGACGTTCCCGCAGCCATGGTGAGCCACACGCGTGAGCACTTCGGCGACACTCAGCGACTCGCCGCCCGTAAAGGCGTATTCAGTGTCACACCAGGTGCAGCGCAAAGGGCAACCGGTCAGACGAACAAAAATCGTCGGCAAACCAACGCGCGTCGACTCGCCCTGAATCGAATAGAAGATTTCATTGATGAGCAGCATAGGCAGGAATCTTGCAGGTCAGCCACCGGTTTCACAGGAAAGCGGCGGCTTCGCTCATTTCTTCTGCAGACGTGGTCGCGCAAGTTGCGCGGCGCTGCTGGTCGGATACTTCTCGACAAGTTGTTCGAGTACCTTGCGAGCACTCTTGAGGTCACCACCATCGCGGTAGCTATTGGCCTGTCCGAGCATAGCATCGGGCGCTTTGGCATCCGCCGGCCAGGTTGCCGGCACCTTGCCAAACAGCTCGGCTGCTTTCGGAAACGCACGCAGCTGATAATGCGCAGAGGCAGCCCAATAATGCGCGCTCGGCAACATCGTGCTAGCACTGTAGTTCCTGATGAAACCCTCGAATGCGGCGAGCGCGTCCTTGTATCGCGCCCCTTTGAACAGCGTCAGAGCCGCCTCGTAATCGCGCATCTCCGCAGCAGCGTCGCGGGGCGCAAGCGCGGTCGGCGCAGCGTCCGACGGCTTGCTCTCACTTGCGTTAGTCTCCAGCTTGCGTAGCCGGGTATCCAGATCGACGTAAAAATCTTTCTGCCGCTTCTGCGCCGCATCCAGCTCATAGGTCAGCACCTCCCCCTGACCTCGTAACTTGGCGATATCGGCTTTAATCTGCTCGATCTGGTTTGCCAGGTCGAGCTGACTGCGCGTCGCGGTAGTCGACGCAGCAGTCGCGGCATCCAACCGCTTGCCCTGTTCCGTCACATCACGGCGCAGACCCTCGATACGATTGCGCGCCTCGTCGTCGTCAAACAGGCCTGCATGCGCTGGTAAGGCCATAAAGGCGGCATTGCAGGCCGCGACGAACAGCGCAATCGTCAGACGGCGCTTCATCCTTAGAACTCGCCGGTGTAGAGGATGTCGCTGCGACGATTCTCGGCCCAGCACGCTTCACCATGCTCGGTGCAACGCGACTTTTCCTCGCCAAGACTGACCGCCTCGACCTGTTCTTCCTTGGCACCAAGCAGCAGCAGCGACTTCTTCACCGCCTCGGCACGCTTTTGACCGAGTGACAAGTTGTACTCGCGGCTGCCACGTTCATCGGCATTACCCTGAATCAGCGTCTTGATCTTTGGATTGAGCCCGAGGAATCGACCATGAGCTTCGAGCAGCGATTTGAATTCGTCCTTGATGACGTATTGGTCAAAATCAAAGAACACGCTGCGCTTCGACAAGATGCTCTTCGGATCCTTGAGCTGCGCCAGATCACTGCCATCGATCGTCCCTGCTGTAACCGATTCGACTTGCGGTGCCTCAACCGGCACGGGGCCGGGCTGACGATCCTCAACCCGTGCGGCCACCTGCTCGTCGGATGCAGGTGGTCGGCTGCCACATGCGGTAAGCAGCAAGGATGCAGCGAGAATGGAAAGGAAGATGACTGGCTTGCGCATGGCGTTACCCCTGACGAAAAAATTATTTTGGAAAAGGTCCCCACGCAGGCTCACGCACATCAGCGGCCGGCACAGAGAGCTTCTGTTTGACGCGGCCATCGCTGGAGACAGCCGCCAGCACACCGCGTCCATTCACTTCGGTCGCATAAATGATCATGCGGCCGTTGGGAGAGAAACTGGGGGACTCATCTTTTAGCGTATCGGTCAGAATCTGCGACTGCTTGCTGGCAAGATCCATCAACGACACCTGAAAGCGGCCGTTGTTGCGGGCGACGTAGGCCATGCTCTTGCCATTTGGCGAGAGACGCGGTGTGACGTTATACGTTCCCTCAAAGGTGATGCGCTGGGCATCGCCGCCGCCGGCCGGAATCCGGTAAATCTGCGGGCTGCCGCCACGGTCAGAGGTGAAATAAATGAACTGGCCATCAGGCGAGAACTGCGGCTCCGTATCGATACCACTCGACGTGGCGAGCCGCGTGACGCCGCTGCCATCGGCATTTACCAGAAACAGCTGCGAGCCGCCTTCCTTGGAGAGCACCACCGCCAGCCTCTTGCCATCGGGCGCCCAGGCCGGTGCGGAATTCGAACCCTTGAAGTTGGCCGCGACATGACGACGGCTCGTCGCCAGCACATGGACATAGACAATCGGTTTCTTCGCTTCGAAGGACACATAGGCCAATCGAGAACCATCGGGTGACCAGGTCGGCGAAATAATCGGTTCGCGCGACGTCAGCGCGGTCTGTGCGTTCATTCCATCGGCATCAGCAATCTGCAATTCATAACGTCCGGTGCTCTTCACCACGTAAGCGATATGCGTCGAAAAAATACCCGGCTCGCCAATCAGCTTCTCATAGACATAATCAGCCGTGCGATGTGCCACCGCCCGCAACTGCGCCGGGCTTGAGACATACGATTGGCTGCCGAGCGCGGCCTGCCTGGGTACGTCCAGCAGACGAAAACGGGTTTCAAAGCGCCCGTTGCTGGTCATTGACGGCATGACGCTGCCACTCACCAGCGCATCGGCGCCACGCGCCTTGAGATCGGCGAAATTGACCGCCGTCGTCTCATTCATCGCGGCATCACCCGCATCGACCATACGGAACAGGCCACTGCGCTCCAAGTCGGCACGCAGCACTGAAGTCAGCGCCTGCGACACCAGACGTTCCCCGGAAAAATCGGTGACTGCGATTGGCAGGCGGTTGGCACCGGCACCGGTAATTTCGATGGAAAGCTGGGCTTGGGCAACAGCCGCCGAACACAGCGAAACGACCGCAAGACGGGCCAGAACGCGAGAAACAAGAGTGAAATTCAGCATCGGCAGATTATAGCGTCAGTCTTCCAAGGGGTGAAAGGTAAGGACCAGGTCGCGGGCATAGAGTTCCCCGTGTTCCGGCTTCGGCAGCGGCGATGACTTCCAGATCGCGCGATCTACCGCCGCATCGTAGCCGGCGTGACCGCTCGGCTTCTTCGGCCGCACACTGAGAATCTCGCCGCTGGGTAACTGCACCACTTCGAAGATCGATTCCGGATTGCCCTTGATATCCGACGGCAGAATGATGTTGCCCTTGATCTTGGCGCGGATTTTCCCGATGTAGTCCGCCATGGCCCGACTTTTGGCGGCAGACGCTTGCGCTTCGCGGAGGCCCGTGAGCTCCCGATCCGCAGCGCGGGTCGCCTCTGCGCGCTGGCGGTCAGCCGAAGTGCGTTTCAGTTCCTGCTCAAGCTGCTTCTGAAACGGATCCGACGGCGCGGATTGAACGGCCGGCGGCTTCGGTTTCTGTTTTTCCTTCTTCTCTTTCTTATCTTCCTTAAGCGCAATGTCCGGCTTGGGCAAGGGCGCCGCAGGCGGTGGTTCAATCTTGGGCGGTGGCTCGACCCGGTGCTCAGGCGGCAAAGGTCTGGCGGGTGCTGCCGGCGCGGTCACGACTTCTGGCAGAGCGCCCACCAGTTCGACCTCGACGGCATCGTTCACCGGTGTCGGCCAGCGCACGCCGAAGTACAGGAGTGCCAACAGGATCAGATGCACCGCCAGCGTCAGTGCAATCGAGGCGTACTTACCCTGCATCGAAATGCGGGCACCCGGAAGCAGCGTATCAATAACCGAGGCGGATGCGGACGACATGACGTATCTCGTCAGCGATCAGCGCGCAGCGCCGCTCGCCGGCGCAGCAGCAGCAGCAGCAGCAGCAGCCGTCGGCTGAACCAGCAGGCCGATCTTGGTGATCTGATTTTTCTGCAGTGCATCCATGACATTGAGCACTGCCTCGTAGCGCACGCTCTTGTCACCGGCGATGAGAATCGCCTGCTGCGGATTCTTCAGTTGGGCTGCCTTGAGCCGTGTCACCAGGTCGCTGCGGCCGACACTGACTTCGCTGTCGCCCTTGCTGCGGTCGCGCAGCGTCAGCGTCGAATCGGCATGAATCACGACTTCGAGCGGGGCCACCGGCGGTGCCGCCGCCTTGGAAACACTGGGCAGATCGATACTGCCGGTCTGAATCATCGGTGCGGTCACCATGAAGATCACCAGCAGAACCAGCATCACGTCGACATAGGGAACGACGTTGATCTGATTCATTTGACGGCGCTGTCGCATGGGTATGCCTCGCCCGCTCAGCGCAACTGACGTTGCAGAATGTTGGAGAACTCTTCCATGAAGCTCTCCAGCCGCACCGAAAGCCGATCCACATCGTGCGCGTAGCGGTTATAGGCAACCACAGCGGGGATCGCAGCAAACAGGCCGATAGCTGTCGCCACAAGCGCCTCGGCAATGCCCGGTGCCACAGCGGAAAGGGTCGCCGAACTCATCTGCCCGAGACCGCGGAAGGAGTGCATGATGCCCCACACCGTACCGAAGAGACCGACATAGGGCGACACCGAACCTACCGATGCGAGGAAGGAAAGATGCGCATCGAGCGCATCGATCTCGCGTTGATAGGTCGCGCGCATGGCACGTCGCGCCCCATCGACGACGACCGTCTGATCGACGGTCTTCTGCCCACGCAGTTTGGCGAACTCGCGGTAGCCTGCCTCGAAGATGTGCTCCAGCGCACCGCCTGCGTGACGGTCATGCGTGGCGGCCTGGTAGAGGGCGTTGAGATCACCGCCACTCCAGAAATCACGCTCGAACTGATCGGTCTGCGCACGCGCGTCGCGCAGCGCAAACCACTTGCGAAAAATCCAGTACCACGAGGTTACGGAAACGCCGACAAGCAGCAGCAAAATCAGCTTGACCACCAGACTCGCATTGATGATCAGTTCGAGGATAGACAAATCCTGGGTGATATTCATGTCATTGTTCCAGATTCAATTCAAAGTTTTTTGCACGGGCAATACGGGTAACAAACATCTGAACATATCAAGCAAGTCATTCGGCATCGCACACGGCCGGCCACGCGTCGGATCGACGCAGGCGATACGCATCATGCCACTCGCCAGAATTTCATCGCCGCGCAGCACGCGCTGGTCGAAGACCACCTGCGCACGACCGACCGAAGCGACACGGGTATCGATCTCCAGCAGATCGTCGAGCCGCGCCGACTTCAGATATTCGATCGCTGCCGAACGGGCGACGAAAGCCACGCCCTGATCCTCGACCATCCGTGATTGCTGGAAGCCCAGCACACGCAGCCATTCGGTCCGCGCACGCTCCATGAATTTCAGGTAATTCGCGTAATAGACCATACCGGCGGCGTCGGTATCCTCGTAATAGACGCGGACGGGCAGAACAAAGTTCCGCAGCGAGTTTTCTTCAGCTGACATCACCATCCCACAATTCAGGTGCATGTACGCCCTTCGGCTCCAGGCCGAAGTGCCGCCAGATCGCCGGTGTGGCGATGCGACCGCGCGGCGTGCGCTGCAAATAGCCTTGCTGGATCAGATACGGCTCCAGCACATCCTCGATCGTGTCACGCGCCTCACCGATGGCCGCCGCGAGATTATCGACACCGACCGGGCCGCCAGCGAACTTCTCCAGTATCGCGCCGAGCAGCTTGCGGTCCATCAGGTCGAGGCCGAGCGTATCGACATCGAGCATGATCAGCGCGGCATCCGCCACTTCACGCGTGATGCGGCCGTCCGCCTTGACCTCGGCGAAATCGCGCACGCGACGCAGCAGACGATTGGCGATACGCGGCGTGCCACGCGAGCGTTTCGCAATCTCCATCGCACCCTCCGGCGCGACATGCACCTTGAGCAAGGCCGCCGAACGTGTGACGATTTTTGCCAGTTCGTCCGGCGTGTAGAACTCCAGCCGCGCAACGATGCCAAAACGGTCGCGCAGCGGATTGGTTAGCATGCCGGCACGCGTCGTCGCCCCAACCAGCGTAAATGGCGGCAGATCGAGCTTCACCGAGCGCGCCGACGGGCCTTCACCGATCATGATGTCGATCTGAAAATCCTCCAGCGCCGGATAGAGGATTTCCTCGACGATCGGTGACAGCCGGTGAATCTCGTCGATGAACAGCACGTCGTGCGGTTCGAGATTGGTGAGGATGGCCGCGAGGTCACCGGCACGTTCCAGCACTGGCCCCGACGTCTGGCGCAGATTGACGCCCATCTCATGTGCCACGATGTGCGCCAGCGTCGTCTTGCCAAGGCCCGGTGGGCCGAACAACAACACATGGTCGAGCGATTCGGCGCGCTGGCGTGCGGCATGGATGAAGATTTCCAGCTGCTCACGAATCTTCTGCTGCCCGACGTATTCATCAAGCATCTTCGGACGCAAGGCGCGCTCCAGCGCATCCTCATGCGGCGATTCGGCAACGGCGTGGACCAGGGGCCGGTGACCCGTAATGGCACTTGCGCTACTCAGCTTGTCGGTTTCGATGGCCATAACGCGCAAGTTTATCCGAGATACCCCCGGTTCAGGCCTTGGAAAGCAGCTTCAGCGCCTGGCGTATGCCTTCCGGCACGGCGACACCTTCCGGCAGCGCCTTCAGCACCGGCACCACCTCGCGCTCACTGTAGCCCAGAGCGATCAGTGCATTCAGGATATCGTCGACCGGTGCATGTTCAACGGCACCCACACCACCGCTCGTCGCACCACCACCCGCCACTTTGGGCAGTCGATCGCGCAATTCGAGCAGCAGGCGCTCAGCCGTCTTTTTACCGATGCCGGGAACTTTCACCAGGCGTCCGGCTTCCTGCAGGGTCACCGCCTGCGCCAGCTCGCGCACCGACAGGCCGGAGAGTACCGCCAGCGCGATGCGCGCACCGACACCGCTGATCTTCACCAACTGACGAAAGGCCACGCGCTCGTCTTCGGTCAAAAAGCCGTAAAGATAGTGACCATCCTCACGCACGATCAGGTGCGTGTGCAGCGTCACCTTTTCGCCCGCCGGCGGCAGGTTGTAGAACGTGCTCATCGGCACGTCGATTTCGTAGCCGACACCCTGCACATCGAGCAGGATCTGCGGCGGGTTCTTTGCGGCAAGGACGCCGCTCAATCGACCGATCATGAATGTCCTCCATACAGTAGCAATGCGCCCGCCAGCAGCAGGCCATGGACCAGCACGGCAGCGGCGCTGAATTTAATGGCCCGGGCCAGCCGCGCTGGTGCCTCCGCATGCTGCCACAACCCCTGTGCGCCATGCAGCGCCAGTGGTGCGGCAAGCATGGCCACGATTGCCGCATCCGGCAGAATACCGCGTGCGATGCCGACCAACAGCCAACCGTGGGCGGCCAACGCCAGCACCAGATAAACCCAGCGTGCCGTGCGGCGACCAAGGCGCACGACCAGCGTCCGCTTACCCGTCAGCGCATCGCTGCGCCAGTCAGGAAATTGATTGATGAAGAGCAGGTTTGCCAGCAGCAAGGCATAGCCCAACCCGCCGACCAGCGGCATGAAACCGAAGTCGCCACGTTGCACGTAATCCGCGCCGACGACCACCAGCAACCAGCCAACGGTCACCGCGATCTCACCGAGCCCGCGACTCGCCAGCTTTAGCGGTGGTGCGGAATAGGCCCAGCCAATCAGGAGGCCGAGCAAGCCGATGCCCAGCAGACCCACACCCGAATATGCAGCGAGCCACAGCCCGGCCGTCACCACCACGGCAAGCAGCGTCGCACCAAACAAAGCCATCTGGCGCGCTGTCAGCACGCCATTCTGGATGAAGCGACTGCCGCCGGTAAACGGAAACAGGCGCTCACTGTTGGCGGCATCGGTTCCGTTGAGCGCATCGTAATAATCATTGAGCACATTGGCTCCGGCGTGGGCGAGCAAGGCGAAGAGCAGCGTCAACGCGGCCGGCAGTCTTTGCAGCGAAATGCCGTCGACATGGGCACAGGCGAGACCGACCAGCACGGCGACGAAGGTCGCAGGAAGAAAGGCGGGCCGCGTCGCCAGGAAATAGCGCCACAGCGGGCTTGTCAGTATCACGGGTGAGGGTTCACCGCGACCGGGTTGCAGACTCAAAGCAGTCGCCCGCCGCGCACGCGTCGTCCGGCTGTTGCCAGCGCGCCGAGACCCTGCCCACCATGCGCATGACAGATCGCGCAGGCCAGCGCATCGGCCGCATCGGCACCGGGCGTGCCATCGAGGGTGAGCAGGCGGCAGACCATATGGCTGACCTGCTCCTTGGCTGCTTTACCGTGGCCAACGACGGACTGCTTGACCTGCAGCGCGGTGTACTCAGCGACCGGCAGGCCGGCCAGCACCAGTGCGCTGATCGCAGCACCACGTGCCTGACCGAGCAGCAGCGTCGATTGCGGATTGACGTTAACGAACACCTTCTCGACCGCCGCCTGTTGCGGTCCATAGGTCGCGATGACTTCGGCGATGCCGTCGAGGATGATCTTCAGGCGTTCGGGCAGGCTTTCCACGGCATCAGCGCTACGCACCGCACTCGCCGTTTTGATGCAGCCGCTACCGATATACAGCAGGCGACTACCCTGCTTTTCGATGACACCAAACCCCGTCACACGCAGACCGGGATCGATGCCGAGGATGCGCACGGACATGGCGTGCGTCTGCTCGAAACCCGGCCTCAGTCCTCGATCACCGCATTGGTGTAGACCTCCTGAACGTCGTCGAGGGACTCCAGCGCATCCAGCAGCTTTTGCATCCTGACCGCATCGTCGCCGGTGAAAATATTCTCGGTTGAAGGCTTCATGGTGACTTCACCGAACTCCGGCTTGAAGCCGGCCTTCTCCAGCGCATCTTTAACGGTGACGAAATCCTGCGGCGAAGTGAGCACTTCGATCGAGCCATCTTCATCGGTCACGATGTCCTCGGCACCCGCTTCGAGCGCGGCTTCCATCAGTGCATCCTCATTGGTGCCCGGGGCAAAGATAAGCTGGCCACAATGCTTGAAGAGAAAGACCACTGAGCCATCAGTGCCGAGGTTGCCGCCATTCTTGTTGAAGGCGTGGCGCACATCGGCCACGGTGCGCACCTTGTTGTCGGTCAGACAATCGACCATCACCGTGGCGCCATTGATGCCGTAGCCTTCATAGCGAATTTCTTCGTAGTTCACGCCTTCGAGCTCGCCCGTGCCCCGCTTGATCGCGTTCTTGATGTTGTCCGCCGGCATGTTCTCGCCTTTGGCCTTATCTACCGCCACACGCAGACGTGGATTGAAATTTACATCGCCACCAGCCGCCTTTGCAGAGACGGTGATTTCCTTGATGAGCTTAGTGAAGACCTTACCGCGCTTGACGTCCTGCCGGCCCTTGCGATGCTGAATATTGGCCCACTTGGAATGACCTGCCATGATCGAGATCCTTTAACCTTTAACGTTTAACGTTCTTGAAGTGGTCGATGCCGGGGCAGGCGACGGCGCTGCCCCCACAAAACCGGCTTATTTTAGCAGCCCCGCCCCAGCCACCGCCGACATTCGGGAAAGGGACATGCATCGTTGCTAAAATAAGTGCTTCCCCTACGCTGAGACTCGCGCCATGTCCGAACCCCTCTATCTCGCCAAATCGATCGATGGCGACAGCTTCCCGGCGCTGTTGCCG
Organism: uncultured Rhodocyclaceae bacterium; assembly: GCA_964486795.1. GTDB lineage: Bacteria > Pseudomonadota > Gammaproteobacteria > Burkholderiales > Rhodocyclaceae > Sterolibacterium. The sequence goes on along the minus strand of CAZAOQ010000050.1, from coordinate 333 downwards.
CAGATGGCCAACCGTCATGGCCTGATCACCGGCGCGACTGGCACCGGCAAGACCGTCACCCTGCAATCAATGGCCGAGCGGCTGTCCTACGCCGGTGTGCCGGTGTTCATGGCCGACGTAAAGGGCGATCTCTCTGGCGTCGCCACGGCGGGCACCCTGTCGCCCAAGCTGGAAAAACGCATCGCCGATCTGGGCCTGGAAGGCTTCACGCCCTTTGCCAATCCGGCAGTGTTCTGGGATGTCTTCGGCGAAAGTGGCGTACCGGTGCGCGCCACAATCTCCGACATGGGGCCGCTGCTGCTCGCCCGCCTGCTCAACCTCAACGAGACCCAG
>CAZAOQ010000049.1:0-17902 GCA_964486795.1 uncultured Rhodocyclaceae bacterium | reverse complement strand
GATCTTCCATCTTCAGCAACTTCTCGCGCTCGCCCTGCATCATCTTGCTGACCTGGATGCCGGTGGCACGCGAGACGACCTCGGCAATTTCCTCGGCACCGACGTGGGTGCGCAACAGCTTGTTCGGCTGCTTGCCCGCTTGATCTTCACCTAATTTCTCGGCGGCTTTCAACTGCGCTTCAAGCTGCGGCAGCTTGCCGTATTGCAGTTCAGCCACCTTGTCGAGCTGACCCTTGCGCTGCAGGTCGGTCATCTGCGCACGGGTCTTTTCGATCTCTTCCTTGATGTGGGCCGAACCTTGCACCTGGGCCTTTTCGGCCTTCCATATCTCATCGAGATCGGAGTATTCCTTGCCGAGGCGCCCGATCTCTTCCTCGATCAGAGTGAGGCGACGTTGCGAGGCCTCGTCCTTTTCACGCTTCATCGCCTCGCGTTCGATCTTCAACTGGATCAGGCGTCGGTCGAGCTTATCCATTACCTCGGGCTTCGAATCGATTTCCATCTTGATGCGTGCTGCTGCCTCGTCGATCAGGTCGATCGCCTTGTCAGGCAGGAAGCGGTCGGTGATGTAGCGATGACTCAACTCGGCCGCGGCGACGATGGCCGGGTCGGTGATGTCGACGCCGTGGTGCAGCTCGTACTTTTCCTGGAGACCACGCAGGATGGCAATCGTCGACTCAACACTCGGCTCATCGACCAGAACCTTCTGGAAACGACGCTCCAGCGCGGCATCCTTCTCGATGTACTTGCGATATTCGTCGAGTGTGGTCGCACCGATGCAGTGCAGCTCGCCGCGTGCCAACGCCGGCTTGAGCATATTGCCAGCATCCATAGCGCCTTCTGCCTTACCGGCACCGACCATGGTGTGCAATTCATCGATGAAAACGATGATGCGGCCCTCGTCCATGGCGATTTCCTTCAACACCGATTTCAGGCGTTCCTCGAACTCACCGCGATATTTCGCGCCGGCCAGCAACGCTGCCATGTCGAGCGACAGAACCTTCTTGCCCTTCAGCGACTCCGGCACCTCGTCGTTGATGATGCGCTGTGCCAGACCTTCGACGATCGCCGTCTTACCGACGCCCGGCTCGCCGATCAGCACCGGGTTGTTCTTGGTGCGCCGTTGCAGGATCTGGATGGCACGGCGGATTTCGTCGTCACGGCCGATCACCGGATCGAGCTTGCCCTGGCGCGCCCGCTCGGTCAGGTCCATGGTGTATTTCTTCAAGGCCTCGCGCTGCCCCTCGTCCTCCTGCGAGCCGACATTCTGCCCACCGCGCACCGCCTGCACTGCCTGTTCCAGAGCGGCACGCGTGACCCCGTGCTCCTTCATCAGCCGCCCTGTTTCACCCTTGTCATTGGCCAGGGCCAGCAGGAACATCTCCGAGGCGATGAACTGGTCGCCAGCCTTCTGCGCCTCCTTGTCCGTCACATTCAGCAGATTACTGAGATCACGGCCGACACTGACCTCGCCACCGTGCCCCTCGACCTTCGGGAGTCGCTCGAGCGACTTCTTCAGCGCGGCTTTTAAGGCATTCGCATTCGCCCCGGCGCGCTGCAACAGCGATGCGGTGCCACCGTCATCCTGTTCGAGCAGCGCCAGCAGCAAGTGCTGCGGCTCGATGAATTGCTGATCGTTGCCGACGGCGAGGCTCTGTGCTTCGGCAAGAGCTTGCTGAAATTTGGTGGTGAGTTTTTCGTAGCGCATGGTGAAAGTTGACTCCCATATTGAATTATTAAGCTGTGTTCTCAGATGGGGATGACACGAAGCTAATTCAAGCCCACCGCAGCACTGCCCTGAAAGCCGCACCAATGCTTGATTCCAGGCCATGTTCGTAGGTCGGATTAGCCCGCAGGGCGTAATCCTACGCCGTTTGTCGGCGTACGCCCTGCGGGCTAAGCCGACCTACCCTGCCTTATCTTGACCGCTACCCACCCCCATGCTTAACTGCTCGCGTCCCATCCATCCGAATCGCATGGACTCACTTTATGACCTGCTGATCGTCGGCGGCGGCATCAATGGCGCCGGGATAGCCCGTGACGCAGCGGGGCGTGGACTGTCGGTACAGCTCGTCGAGCAAGGCGACATCGGCGGCGCGACATCCTCATCAAGCAGCAAGATGATCCACGGTGGATTGCGCTACTTGGAACACTACGAATTCCGTCTTGTCAGCGAGGCACGGGCCGAGCGCGAAGTAATGCTGCGCATCGCCCCACATCTGGCTCGACCGCTATCCATCGTCATGCCGCATGTGCCTTCACTCCGCCCGGCCTGGATGATCCGTCTCGGGCTGATTCTCTACGACACGCTTGGCCGCCTGCGCGAACGAAGCATCCGCACGATGCTACCTGCCTCTGCTACCGTTGATCTAAGGCGTTCCCCGTTGGGCGCCACACTCAATTATTCCTGCACGCGCGGCTTCGTCTATTCCGATGTCAGCGACGATGATGCCCGTCTCACGCTTGCCACGGCACTCTCTGCCAGCGAACTCGGCGCCAAAATCGATACGCGCACGCGGTGCATCGAAGCCTGGCGCAAAGATGGTTTGTGGCACGTAATCCTCGAATGCGAAGGCGTCCAACGCGAGGTGCGCACCCGTGCATTGGTGAATGCCGCCGGGCCCTGGGTTGCCGAATTCCTCAATGGCCCCCTAGCGAAAAGCCAACCGACGAGCCAACCGAACAATACAGACCGTCCGCGCCCCGGCGTTCAGCTGATACGTGGCAGTCATATCGTTGTACCGAAGTTCTATGAAGGCGAGCATGGCTACCTGCTGCAAAACGACGACCGTCGCGTCGTCTTCGTGCTGCCTTTCGAGGAGTATTTCGCGCTGATTGGCACCACCGAAATCAAGGTTGCCGCCAGCGAAGCCAGCCGAGCACCCGTCGCCACGCCGGAGGAAATCGCCTATCTATGCCGCGCTGTCAGCCGCTTTTGCCGTCATCCCGTCACACCCGAGAGCGTCGTCTGGCGCTACAGCGGGCTGCGCCCACTTTATGACGACGGTCACAGCGACCCGGCTGACATCACGCGCGACTACGTTTTCGTGCTTGATTCCGATGCGGGAACGAACTCATCTGGAAAAGACAGCGCGCCACTGCTGTCGGTCTTCGGTGGCAAGCTGACCACGCACCGCCGCCTCGCTGAAGCTGCACTGGAGAAACTTTCACCCTGGTTCCCGCAGATGCGTGGTTCATGGACAGCGACACAAGCACTACCCGGCGGTGACTTCAAAGACTTTGCTGCGCTACACGCAGAGCTGTGCCGCTGCCACCCGCAACTGCCCGCCGACTGGCTGCGCCGTCTGGCCCGGCGTCACGGCAGCCGCGCCGAACGTGTACTCACCAAGGCATGCACGTTGGCCGATCTTGGTGAAGATTTTGGTGGTGGCCTCCATGAACGCGAGGTCGAGTATTTCATCACCGCGGAATGGGCGTGCAGCGCCGAAGACATCCTCTGGCGTCGTGGCAAGTTCGGCCTGCACATGACGGCACAGCAACGCGAGGGCTTCGGGCGCTGGCTGGAAAGACGGTGGATCGGGCAGGAGGCAGTTTGCACTGAACCAGCCTCAACGAGAGACGGAGTGCGCCAATGACCCAGACAACGCAGTACATTCTTGCCCTCGACCAGGGCACCACCAGCTCGCGTGCCATCCTCTTCGATGCCGGCGGTGATATCTGCGGTATCGCCCAGCGTGAATTCCAACAGCATTTCCCCCAACCCGGCTGGGTAGAACATGATGCCGAGGAAATCTGGACATCGCAGATCGGCGTAGCCGCTGAAGTACTCAAAAAATGTAATGTCGTCGCGGCCCAGGTCGCTGCCATCGGCATCGCCAACCAGCGCGAAACCACGGTGCTCTGGGAGCGCGCCACCGGCAAGCCGCTGCACCGTGCGATTGTCTGGCAAGACCGGCGCACGGCTGATCTCTGCGCCGAACTGCGCACCGCCGGTCATGAGTCGCTGTTCCAACAGCGGACGGGCCTACTGCTCGATGCTTACTTCTCGGGAGCCAAGTTGAAATGGCTGCTCGACCATATTCCCGGCGCACGTGAACGCGCCCGCCGTGGCGAGCTCGCCTTCGGCACGATCGACAGCTGGCTGCTGTGGAAACTCACGGGCGGCAACTGCCACATGACCGATGCGTCGAATGCTTCGCGTACCCTGCTCTACAACCTGCATACGCGACAGTGGGATGATGAACTCTTGGCCATCCTCGACATCCCGCGAGAAGTTTTGCCCGAGGTGAGATCAAGCAGCGAGGTCTATGGGACGGCCGAGACGCACTGGCTTGGCACCGCACTGCCGATTGCCGGCATGGTCGGTGACCAGCAGGCTGCCACTTTCGGCCAGGCCTGTTTGACACCGGGCATGGCCAAGAATACCTATGGTACCGGCTGCTTCATGCTGCTCAATACCGGCGAGCAGCCGGTTGCCTCATGCCACCAGTTACTCACCACGGTGGCCTGGCAGATCGGCGACAAAACAGAATACGCACTCGAAGGCAGCGTTTTCATGGCCGGTGCCACGGTGCAGTGGCTGCGTGACGGTCTAGGCATCATCGAGCACTCCAGCGACGTTGAAGGACTCGCCGCCAGCGTGCAAGACAACGGCGGCGTTTATCTGGTGCCAGCATTCACCGGCCTCGGCGCGCCGCACTGGCAACCGCACGCACGCGCCAGCCTGTTCGGCATGAGTCGCGGTACTCACCGTGCTCATATCGCTCGCGCAGCACTCGAAGCCATCGCCTACCAGAGCGCCGATGTACTCACCGCGATGCAGAATGATTCTGGTGTCTGTCTGAGTGAGCTGCGCGTCGATGGCGGGGCCGCACGCAATAACCTGCTGATGCAGTTTCAGGCCGACATCCTCGACGTCGCCGTAGTGCGTCCGCGCATCACCGAAACTACCGCGCTGGGCGCTGCTTATCTAGCTGGACTGGCCGTTGGGTTCTGGCGATCGATCGACGATCTGGCCGGTCTGTGGATGAGTGAACGTCGCTTTGAGCCGGATATGCCCGCGCACCGCCGCGCCGATCTCCTTGCACACTGGAGCGCAGCGGTGACACAGACGATTGGATGGACGCACCCTGCGGATGGAGATACACCACCGAACTGAATCCGTGACTACCACTACATAAACGACGTTCAAACAAGCGTTCATTGTGCAGCGCACAGAAAGTGCTAGACTGAAAATATTCCCTGATTCAAGGTTCGCCAAATGACCCGCAATCAGGTTCAGGAATTTGCGCCATCAGTAGTACCGCACTGTAATCCTCGACTTGCCCCGGTTTCACATCCTCGAATATTTTTCACTTGTCTTACTTATCAGGGAGCCACCACCATGTACCAAAAATCAGAACAATTCAGCGAACTGCAACGCAAGAATCTGGAAGCCGGCATGAAGCTGGCACAACTTTCACTCGATAACTCGCAGCGCATCGTCGCACTGCAGGTTGAAATTACCAAGAAGTTGTTTCAGGACAGCGTCGAAAATGCCAAGGCAATGACCTCTGCCAAGGATCCGCAGCAGGCGCTCGCCCTGCAAACCCAGTACGCGCAGGATGCCAGCCAGACAGTGATGGATGCCGCACGCCAAATCGCCGAGCTTGGCAGTTCTTCACGCGCCGAGTTTACTCAGCTACTGACCGAGCAGTTCTCGAATGGTGGCAAGGACATGATGACGTCCTTCCAGTCTCTGTTCAGCGCCCTGCCCGGCAAGAACACCAATGTCATCGATGCGATGAACCAGGCGATGACCACCGTCAACAGCGCCTTCGAGCAGTTCGCCAAGGCATCGGCCACGACCTTCGCCCCGGAAGAGTCGAAGACGCAAGCCAGCAAGCGCCGCCAGGCCTGAGCTAAAGCAACAAGCCGAATCCAGGGAGTCTCCTTCTCCTGGAAGGCACCGTTCGTGTTGAGCCGTTCGGCTCAGCACGAACGAAGTTTGCGGAACACGTGGAATGAATCGTTCCACGTTTCCCCTTAAGTATCCCTAGTTCTGTATCCCTAGTTCTTCCAGCGCTCCGCCGCCGAGTCGTCTGCATCGCGTGCATCCACCCAGCGCGCAGTCTCGGGGCCGCCTGCGCCGACTTCTTTCTTCCAGAACGGCGCACGGGTCTTCAGGTAGTCCATGATGAATTCGCAGGCAGCGAATGCCTCGCCACGATGTGCTCCAGCGACGACCACCAGCACGATACCGTCGCCCGGATCCAGTGGCCCGAAGCGATGAATCACGCGCGCGCCCATCAAGTCCCAGCGACCTCGTGCCTCGGCAACGATGTCTTCAAGCGCGCGCTCGGTCATGCCCGGGTAGTGCTCCAGGGTCATACTGCTGACGCCTTCACCCTCATTCATGTCACGCACCAGGCCGACGAAGCTGACGATAGCACCGATCCCTTTGTCACCAGCACCGAGTGCGGCAATCTCCGCGCCGACATCAAACGGTTGTGCTTGCACGCTGACCGACCAGACGCTCATCTCAACCTCCTGTCACAGGTGGGAAGAAAGCCACTTCATCACCATCGGCGATCGCGGCATTGGCATCGACCATCTTCTGATTCACAGCGGTGCGCAGGCTTTTCGATTCAATCAGCTTGCACCAGTCATTGCCACGCGCGGCAAGATGCTCACGCAGCGCCGCCACAGTGGTGACACCGGTCGGCAACGGCAATTGCTCGCCGCTGGTGCCGAGCGCCTCGCGAAGGCTGGCAAAATAGAGAATATTCAGGCTCATGGCAAACGGGAGAATGTAATTTTTCGTTTTGATCCGACGGTTGGACAGCGGATCGACAAATCAGTTTAGCAGCTCCGCAAACGGCAAAAATCGCACTGGATCACCGCGCCGAATGACATTACCTGGCGGATTGTCGACGAGCCCATCGGCCCAGTCGACCGAGGTCAGAACGCCGGAGCTTTGGTTGGGATACAAGGTTAGCGCACCGTCCGAATCCAGCCGCACCCGCAGGAACTCGCGCCGCACGTCAGCCTTGGGCCAGTCGAAAGCTGCCGTCATGGCGAACGACTGCGGCGCCCGACCCACAGCACCTTGCGCCTTGAGTATGAAGGGTCGTACCAGCATGACAAAGGTGACGAAACTTGCCACAGGGTTGCCGGGCAAACCGATGAAGGCCGCTTGCCCTGCCTCACTCGCGGCTGAGCGTCGCACATGACCGAAAGCTAGCGGTTTGCCGGGCTTGATGGCGATCTTCCAAAGGTCGAGCGTGCCTTCCGCCTGCACCGCGGTCTTGACGTGATCCTCCTCGCCGACAGAAACCCCGCCACTGCTGAGGATCAGGTCACATTCTTCAGCTGCCGTGCGCAAGGCTTCACGCGTGGCATCGAGATTGTCTGGAATCACACCGAGATCAAACACCTTACATCCAAGCTGCTCAAGTAGTCCTCGCAGCAGAAAGCGGTTTGAATTGAAGATTGCGCCGGGTGGCAGCGCCTCAGGGGCAAGCGCACCGGGCATGATGATTTCATCACCCGTCGTCAGTAGCCCAACCCGCAAACGACGAAACACGGGAAGTACGGCGTGACCAATCGAGGCAGCAAGACCAAGTTGCGGCGCCGTCAGGCGTGTACCGGCAGCGAGCACCTGCGTACCGCATGCGATGTCTTCGCCAGCGCGGCGGATCCATTCACCGGGTTTCGGCACATGGTTGACGATGACACCGCCCGGCGCGCTGTCAGGCGCATGCTCGCACATCTCCTGCATGACAATTGCATCCGCGCCGGGCGGCACCGGCGCCCCGGTAAAGATGCGTGCAGCGGTGCCGGGTGCCAGCGTGTGACCGACGCTGCCAGCGGGGATGCGCTGAGCAACGGTGAGCCGCGTACCCGCCACAGGAACGTCGGCCACACGCACCGCATAACCGTCCATCGAAGAATTATCAAGCGCCGGAACGGCGATGGCTGAGATTTGTGCGTATGCCAGTACGCGACCCAGCGCAGTAACCGTCGGTTGCTGTTCAATTTCGGTCACAGGGCTTGCATCGTCGAGCAGCCGGTGCAAGGCTTCATCAAAAGCAAGCAAGCTCATTTCAAGTCCACTTGTTTGAGAATAAACGCAGCGATCATGTCGATATCGTTGAGATCGAGTATGGGCAACAAGACATCAGCCACTTGAAGTGGCGCGTCAGTGGCCACAGCGATGATGTTCGGATTATCAGGGTAGAGCAGCGGTTTCCCGTTGGCCGGCCGATGGACTTCTATCTTAGGAATAGCCGTGTACTTGAAGCCTTCGACGAGCACCAGATCGCATGGTGCCATCATTGAAATCTGATGCTCCAGCGACGGCTCTTCCTCATCACGCGATTCGTGCATCAATACCCAGCGCTTGCTCGACACGAGAAAAACCTCTGTCGCACCGGCTTCGCGGTGACGATAGGAGTCCTTGCCCGGACGGTCGAGATCGAAGCCGTGATGGGCATGCTTGATCAGTGAGATACGCAAGCCGAGCGAGACGAAACGCGGAATCAGCATCTCGATCAGCGTCGTCTTGCCGGAGTTGGAATAGCCGGCGAAACCAAATACTTTCATCGTTTCAATTGTATCCAAACAGATTGATCGAATTAATCCGTGATCGGTGTCATTAAACCCATGAACCCACCTGCATCATGTGTGATTTACCACCACTCCGTCCCGACACGGCACTGTCAGCACCGGAGCAAAGCCACCACCAGGCGTGCGGAAATTTGTGGTCTGTCCCTGCCAAAGTCGCGCCGCAACAAGCTGGACCTGACCATCATAGACGTAGTTGCGCAGGTCGAGCTTCAACATCGTTGATGCCCCAGCGATACTCAATTGCCGTGACGATGGAGGTGCCAGCGCCTGCACCACATAACCAGCACCACCCGAGAGGATTTCATCGAAAACACGGCGCGTCAATTTGTCGCCACGATACGCCGCCTTCGATCCGTAGCCACTCGCCGGTTTGAAGAATAGCTGGCGGCGCCGCGCCCAGAGATCGTCAGCATGTGCGACATCGACGAGCCTGGTCTGCGGGATGCCGGCAACCAGTAGCGCCCGCGTCTCCAACGGAACACCCCAACTCTCCAGCAACGCATCGTCGCACAGCGTGATCAAGTTGCGCTTATCGGCGTAAAGCGCGTGTCCCTGGGGATGCGGAGTAATCACGGCGCCATCAGCCAGCCAGGCAGCCCGCAGCACGGCATTGCCGGGTTCGGACAGCGAAAAATCCGTCAGTCGGTTGTAGACCAGATCAATACGTCGACCTTCGTGCCACAGCGCGCCGTCGCTCCAGACAAGTTCATGCGGTGCGCAAATCAGCGCAGTCAGGCCGTGGCGCTCGAAGAGCTGACGAAACAACAAAAATTCAGGATAGAGATATTGTTGTACTGGTGTCTCATCAACGATGGCAATCGTTTGCAGTATCTGCTCCGGGCGCGCCGCACGCCACTCGGCGTGGAACATTTCCATGAACAAATGCTCCGGTGTATGGCCTTCGACCATTCCCGGTAGTGCCGCGCTGATGCTATCGCAGCAGGCTTGCTGGGCACGCGCCAGCAGCGCATTGAGCAGGCCACCCCCGGCGTTGGTGTTGATCTCTATGAGCTGTGGCCAACCGCCAAGCTCAACAGGCAGATGGAAATCGTAGCCAAGGAATACACCGCGCGCCTTTGTAGCACAACGTGCCGTTTCGGGCGCGTAGGCCAGTACGTGTTCAACGTAGGCCGGCAACGCAATGACACTTTCGACGGCGTCAATCAGTCTGGCCATCCGCTGGATATTGATTTCACAGACAAACACAGCTGAGCCAGAAAACAGGTGCGGTCGATCAGTCTCAATCATCGCCGCGAGTGCGGCACCGTCAGGCGTGCTTTCGAGCTCGCGGCGCAACGCGTCACGATCCAGCGAGACGCACTGGCAATCTGTATTGAGCCGTTTGGCGAGGTCTTCGCAGTCGGGCTTCTCTCTCACGTCTGCCATCGTCTTCATTACGCGAGTTTACCCTCGTCTGGAGCGGCGAAGAAGGCTTCGACATCAGCCACATCACGGCTGCGTCGCATCGGCGGCAGCGATTGCCAGATGCGTCGTCCGTAAGGTTTGCCGACGAGACGCGGATCACAAATCATCAGCACACCCCGGTCAGATTCATCGCGAATCAGCCGTCCAGCACCCTGTTTCATACTGATGACGGTGCGTGGCAACTGGTAGTCCATAAAGGGATTCTTACCAGTCTTGCGCATCTGCTCGATACGCGCAGCAAGCACGGGATCATCTGGAGGTGCGAATGGCAGCTTGTCGATGACTACCAGCGACAAAGCGTCACCGCGCACATCCACACCTTCCCAGAAGCTCTGACTGGCGACCAGAACGGCATTGCCTAGTCGCCGGAAGCGCTCCAGCAACTCACCCTTAGCGCCCTCCCCTTGCAACAGTAGTGGAAATTCGACGCCATCGCGGGTGAATCGGTCCTGCAGTGCACTGTGGATACGACGCATCGCGCGCAATGAGGTGCACAACACAAAGGCGCGCCCACCCGCAGCTCGGATTGCCGGATAGGCCGCCTCGACAACCGCCTCGACGTAGTCCACATCATTGGGATCGGGCATGCCCGGTGGTACGTAGAGCAGCGCGTTTGCAGCATAGTCGAACGGACTGCCCCAATAGCCGGTTTCGGCCTCTGTAAGACCGAGCTCGCCACAATAATGTGAGAAATCTCGGCCGACAGCGAGCGTCGCAGAAGTGAAGATCCATGCACGCGGATGCCCTTCAAGCTGGCGGCGGAAGATGTCGGCGACATCAAGCGGCGTCAGATTCAGTGCGAGTGCATGTGTGAAGACTTCAATCCAGCGCACCTGCGTCGCATCCTCGATGCTGCGCCAGCGCTTCAGGCGTGCCGCGATCTCATCGGCACGTTGCAAACAGCTGGCAAGTCCCTCGGAGCGCTCCGCCTGGCTCGCCAGATGTTTGGAAAAACCGGCCAGCTCGTCATCAAGTACCATCAGCGCCTGCTGGAACTCCTTGTCATTGAGGAGTTGCGCGGCCGGCAGACGAGCGTTTTCGGCAGCAACGGCGAGACGCAGATCGCGTGCTGCCTTCTCGACTGTGCGTACGGCATCCTGCAAGGGCGCAAAGTCCTTGGCGGCGGCCACTGCTTCCAGCCGCACGTCCCGCGCCAGATCGACAATCTGCCCGGTACCAAGGCTCTCGCCGAAAAACATGCCGGCAACCTCCGGCAACTGGTGCGCCTCGTCGAAAACCACCGTATTGCAGGCCGGCAGCAACTCGCCCGCACCTTCGTCGCGCAGCATGACATCGGCGAAAAATAAGTGGTGATTGACGACCACCACATCGGCTGCCAGCGCTTCGCGCCGCGCGGCGAGCACAAAGCACTCGGTGTGATGCGGGCACTCCTGGCCTAGACAGTTCTCGCGCGTCGACGTCGCCGCCGCCCAGGCGCCAGAATCCTCCGGCACTGCAGCGAGGCGACCCTTGTCGCCCGTCTTACTGGTCTTCGCACAACGCGCGATGGTACGGATGTGAGCTGCCTCTTCACGTGACTGGAAGCGCCCGTCGGCCACGGCACGCTCGAGGTGGTAATGGCAGACGTAGTTGGCGCGCCCTTTAAGTAACGCGATGCTGGCCGACACCTTCAGCGCTTCGCGCACTGCCGGCAGATCACGTTCGAAGAGCTGATCCTGAAGCGTCTTGGTACCCGTCGAGATAATCACCTTGCCGCCCGATAGAAGCGCTGGCACCAAATAGGCAAAGGTCTTTCCGGTACCGGTACCCGCCTCGGCCACGAGCACCTTATTTTCGCGAATCGCCGTAGTAATCCTCTCAGCCATCTCGAGCTGCTGCGGTCGAACCCGATAGCCGGGGATGGCACGGGCCAGCGTACCATCATCGGCAAAGACTGTAGAAACGACGGGGAAATCGGACATGGCGACAACAGAAATATAGCCATGAATGTTAGCACGGCAAGAGAGACCTCACCCAGCCTCAACAGCATCGAACTGTGCCGTAGTCACCCGAACAGCGAGCCTACCGGCCATACATGAAAAAAGGGAAGAGCTTTCGCTCTTCCCTGTCCCTGGAGGGGGATTCTCCAGGAATACTTAGAACTGTATCTTCCAAGCCACACCGGCAAAGACGTAATCAATGCCTGCACTATTCATCAGACCCTGCGGCCGGCCGATCTGCCAAGTGCGCGCGAAGCGTGACAGTCACCTACGACTTCGTGTTGGTCATCGTAATAAAGTCGCTCAACAGCATTGTAAAACCCGCCTTCAAAGCAGCCTTATCCCTCGTTATTGCACTCTGGTTACCAGTAACGTTGGAATCAACCAGCTTCAGGGCACTATTTGAGACCTTTTTGATACTGGCCTGCATCTTGGCACTAACTGTAGGCAGAACGCGGCCGAAAATAGCCTGCAGGTCGGCATTAGCCTTCTCTGCAGCGTTCTTGAATTCAGCTTCAGCAACAGCCTTGGCAGCGGTGTTATTGCTCTGGGCAGCCAAGCCAAGCTTCTTGCTGGCATTTTGGACGGCAAGATTATTAGCGGACAGGAGTGGTGCAGCGCTGGACTGAAGCTTCTTGACAGCAGCGTTCATCATCGCCCCATCAGTGCTCAACCGGGCTATATTAGTCACCAACGAAGCTTGATAGACCATGTTCATAAATGCGTTGTTACTGCCCGCCTGGTTGGCCTGGATGTTCAGGACATCTTGGGCAACTCGAGCCATATTGGCTTGAACGCGATCAACCGCCGTCTTGAGTGAGGCCTGATCCGCGAGCACCGTAGTGGTCAACGAATTCGGAACATTGGCAGCGAAGGCGGGATTAGCGGACACCAGAGCGATGGCAGTGGCGACGGCGATGGCAGCGGACTTGAGCTTGAGTTGCATTTGTGGACCCTTTCGTTAAGTTCGTATTTATCGAACAAGGTCCGCAATCAAGCGAATAACGATAGCGCGCTTCAGACATCAACTTCTCGCTACCGGCAGCCCGGCTGGCATTTTCCGAAGAAATTAGCCCCGCAGCTTTGCGTCACTGGTTTTCACTAGTTTTGCCCTTGTTGTGAATGAACTATAAGCCAGCAGATTTGGCCGCGCAACCGACATGAGTGTGTTTATGTGAAATATTGCACACTTCTTGAATGGGTGGCCGAGACGGGAACATTTATTGAAATGGCAACAAAACCCGATATAACCAGTAATCCCCTTCATTCAGAAGCGGATTCTCCAACTGACCCCGGTGCTTGCTTCGCGATTACCGGGAACATTCTGCGCATCCCGACGGGCGTTAATCTGAAAATCAAGTGATTGGCCGCTGCTCATAGGGGTTTGGTAGGACAGTCTGTATTCCACTTCATGGCCACCAGGCACAAGACTCAGCCATTCTTTATTGTAGTGCGCAATACCATCGACATCGATACTTGGCATCACCATCGCCACCCGTCCGGAAACGATACGCAGCGGTTGTACCATGGCAACTGTCAGACGATCATTGTCCCTCAGCACCCGCTTACTCATGAACGTCATGCCATGCGAGCGTGAGTGGACATCCGTGGTTTGCGTAAGCAAGCCAGCAGCCGTCGAATCTCTGGTCGTCGCAAAACCGGCTTCGAGCAACAGCGTGTTGTCGCGCGAGACCCCCACTCCCATTGAGAACCCCACACTGGTACTACTGTTGAATCTGCCTAGACTCAACAACGAGGAAGTATCGTAGACACTGCCGAGCAAACCATGATTTTCGTTGAGCATGCCAAGATTGACAGCTGCCGTCAGATGATCGGCGAGACGATGGCTAAGGCCAACCGACAGGTTCGATGCCTTGACATTGCTCCATGCCGGATTCCAGGACGCGTTACTGCCATCAACCACCGCTGCAGTGGAACTCCAGGACGCCGCCAAGCGCGACCGCTCGCCCAGATTTACACCATAGGCAAACAAGCCGCCGCCCTGGGCCAGCGTGGAAAGCCCCGAGGCACCCATCTGGCCGGACAGGGTGGCGATGTCGTTATTCCCATAAAGCGCTTTGGCGTAGGCGAACTGCACCGGGTAACCATAGCCGATGGCCGTAGTCATACCCATCCGATCAGTGAGCATTGCATAGCCGATCCGCTTGTCCTGAGGCAGATCAGGATTAAGCGCGAAGACGCCCAGCCTCTCGGCAGGATTGACTGATGCTGATTTCATGTAGGCGAACTCACCGCCGTCAGCAAGCTTGATTACGGTAGGCCCGGTGTTCATATTCCCGGGCAGAGAATTCAACGTGACTGATATGTTTGGTGTCTTGAGCAGACCTGAAAGGTTGACGCTGAAATTGCGCGCATATCCATCGAAGGCCATATAGTTTGACAGCTTCGAACTGACGGCATCCAAGCTTCCCAACGCCCCACCCGTGACCATCGAAGCCGTCAGACTGGACACCGCAATCGTCGAGCCATCGCTCCTGGACACACTCAACGGGCCGTAGGGCTTGAACGCCGAAGTCATATTAACAAGACCATTGCCGTAGACTTGATCAACCCCCGAACTCCCCAGATCCCTCGCTGTGGCAAGCAGAAGATTCGCGGCCGTTCCTTTCGTCCGCAGTATGGGCCAGGCCGATTGAAGCAGGATCAATGCCCCGCTGGCGAACGGTGCCGACATCGACGTCCCCTTCCAGTAACCCCATGCAGTCGAACCCGATGTGGCGACTGGGGCGAGGATGCCCTCGCCCGGCGTCATGACCCAACGCGACGCATACGACGTTCCAACGCCACTCGTGTTGATTAGCTGCCCAGTTCCCGGCGTGTTGCTAAACGACGACCGCACATTTGCTGCATTTACCGATCCGACGAAAATCAGGTGTTGAATTGCACCAGGCGTCAATCCATAGCTGCTCGCACCACTCAAAAGTGCCTGAGCGCTATTACCACCCGCCCAGACAACGAACGAACCCTTGCTCGCCGCGTAATTGATCGCCTGGATCAAATCCGCAGTGTTGAGATAGCCAAGCGACACATTGATCACCGAAGCACCCGCATCAGCTGCTTTCTTGATGCCGCTTGTCACGTCGGTGGTATATCCGATGCCGTTCGACTTCATCACCTTTTCAGCGACGATGTTGGCATTCGGCGCCATGCTGATGACGCTATTCGCCGTCACAACGTAGCCCCCGTAGCTGCTGTTGGATGCATATCGCCGGTTCCCCGCGGCGATCTCTGCGACAGCAGTCCCATGTGAATTGTCGTCAGTGTAACCGTTCGAGCACTTAAACGAGACTGCCGCGCAGCCACTCAAGCTAGCCGATACCTGACCGCTGGCAAATGCCTGGTGATTTTCGACTATTCCCGAATCAACAATGCCTAATAGCTGATTCTTCCCCCAGTTTGACACCGACTGGATCCTGTCATCGACCCCCATCTGGATGAGCCATGGCGCATAGCCGCCTGCTACAGCCGTATTGCTCATTAATGGGAAGAAAGCCACCGTGGCCGACACGGCAAACGAAACGGATCTGGTTCTGAATTTCATGTGTGCCCCTCGAAGTAAACTCAACAAAAGGGGGCACACCGCAACCGCACCTGGATGGTGCATTGCCATTACGATAGCGCGACCAGCTATCGGCAGCTCGGCTGGCATATCCTGAAGGAGTTAGCCCCGTAGCTTTGCGTCACTGGCTTTCACCAGCTTTGCCCTCTATGAGTTTCAGAATATGTAACCGAACGCCTACCGGCAAACAAAAGCCTACGTGGATTGTGATGAGGGTCACGTATGGCTACGATGCAGGATCAAAGCCTAGCCGCTTCGGCGCGAAGCGACACTTAACGAGACAAAATGAACGCCAGAAAGCAAAAGCCCAGCTTTGAAGGCTGGGCTTTTGCTTGATTTCTTTGGCTCCTCGACCTGGGCTCGAACCAGGGACCTACGGATTAACAGTCCGGCGCTCTACCAACTGAGCTATCGAGGAACAACGAAGCAAGCATTTTAGTCACTGAGATCGACAACGTCAACCTCTGGAACACTGCAAAATTGCAGTTTTGTTACTCAGCCCCTCAAAACAGCGGCGATCGAGTCAGCGACGTAATCGATATTGCGTGAGTTCAGCGCCGCAAGGCAGATGCGACCAGTGCTAACGGCATAGATGGCGAACTCGGTCTTCAATCGCTCAACCTGTGTTGCACTCAGGCCCGTATAGGAGAACATGCCGCGCTGGTCTGCAACAAAGGAAAAGTCCTGTTTGACATCGCGTTCACGCAACTTAGCAACGAGGCTGGTGCGCATGGCACGAATACGCTCGCGCATGCCGGCAAGTTCTTCGTCCCACATCTTGCATAGCGTCGGGTCGGACAAAACCGCCGCAACGACGGCACCTCCGTGGGTGGGCGGATTGGAGTAGTTGGTGCGAATGACACGTTTGACTTGACTCAGTACACGTGCGGCCTCGTCCTTGCTGGCGCTAACGATCGACAACGCGCCGACACGTTCGCCATAAAGCGAGAATGATTTTGAGAACGAACTGGAAACGAAAAACGACAGCCCCGAAGTTGCGAAAAGGCGTGGCGCGATGGCATCCGGCTCAACGCCGTCGGCAAAGCCCTGATAGGCCATATCAATAAACGGCACCAGCTGACGCGTGGCGCAGACGTCGACAAGTTCGCGCCACTGCGTTTCGGAGAGATCAGCACCCGTCGGGTTGTGACAGCAGGCGTGCAGCACGATGACGGAACCAGCCGGAAGTGCGCCTAGCCGATTTTTCAGACCAACAAAGTTAACGCCGCGTGTGCTGGCATCGTAGTAAGGATAAGTTTCAACCGGGAAGCCCGCAGACTCAAAGAGAGCACGATGGTTCTCCCAGCTCGGGTCGCTGATGTAGATCTTGGTATCCGGCAGCAGACGCTTGAGGTAGTCGGCTCCGACCTTGAGCGCACCGGTACCACCGAGCGCCTCGACCGTAAGCACACGTCCATCAATGAGCAGTTGCGAATCGGCGCCGAAGAGCAGCTTCTGCACGGCTTGGTTGTAAGCGGCGAGGCCTTCAATCGGCTGATAGCCGCGTGCCGGCATGGCTTCAAGGCGAGCCTTCTCGGCCACTTTGACCGCAGCCAGCAACGGGATTTTGCCATTGTCGTCAAAGAACACGCCAACGCCAAGATTGACCTTGTTGGTGCGGGTGTCGGCATTAAATGCTTCATTCAGACCGAGGATCGGGTCGCGCGGCGCCATTTCCACGGTGGCGAAAAGTGTGGAAGTCGTCGTTGAGGTCATGCTGGCTCCAGGGTGTATGCCTTGCAGACGCAAGGAGTGAATTCGATAAAAATAACGCGTTATTTTACCCACGAAACGATGGATACGACACTTTTCAGGGGATGGATTCCCGACGTATTGGCGAGGATTTGGATGAATCGCTAAACTACACGATGTCCCCCCTTGCAAGCATCATTGTGAATAATGCTCCGAGCACCCAGAGTTTCCCGAACAGCCCATTCCAGCTGAATCTACCCTTCCAGCCTGCCGGCGACCAGCCCGCAGCGATCGCGAAGCTGGTCGAGGGCATCGAAGACGGCCTGATGTATCAGACCTTGCTGGGCGTCACCGGTTCGGGCAAGACCTTCACCATGGCCAACGTCATTGCTCGCACGGGGCGGCCAGCACTGGTGCTGGCACCCAACAAGACGTTGGCAGCGCAACTGTATGCCGAATTCCGTGAGTTCTTCCCGGAAAACGCTGTGGAGTATTTCGTCTCCTACTACGACTATTACCAGCCGGAAGCCTACGTCCCCTCGCGTGACCTGTTCATCGAGAAAGATTCGAGCATCAATGAACACATTGAGCAGATGCGTCTGTCGGCGACCAAAACGCTGCTGGAGCGGCGCGACTGCGTGATCGTTGCCAGCGTCTCGGCCATCTATGGTATTGGCGATCCAGTCGATTACCACAG
>CAZAOQ010000048.1:0-17933 GCA_964486795.1 uncultured Rhodocyclaceae bacterium | reverse complement strand
TGTGGTGGTGAAATGCGCGAATGTATCAGCTAGTGTGGGACGATGGTGCAGGGCTTGCGCCAGTGCCTGAATGGTTTTATTATTTTTCTTTGTGATATTGGCAATGTGATTGTTTTGCCGAGAAAAATGATATTTCGATGCAGATTTGCCAAAAAGAGAAGTATTTGGCTTGGTGGTCATTGAGTGGCGAGAGGCTGATTAAAATAGCGCCGCAGCGATCGTGAAGTTGGCATGGATGGTTGTGAGGGGAGTCTCTGCATATTGTGGGGACGAAGCGGGATTTCTGATGCCTCGTCATATGTAGTTATCCAAATGCTGAATTTGGATCTACGCAACCATCATTCATTGATTTTGTTGTTCGCCTTTACTCATGCTGGTGCTTTCCTGCGTGAATCGTGGGATGGTGCTCGCGCGAGCGGTAAAGTTTTCCTTGGTCACGTCTTTGGATTCGGGGATAAAGGATACACTGTGCCTCACACATGCACCTAAGGAATGGCGCTGAATGGGAAATCGTATCATTTCGCTGGCGGCTTCTGCGTTGTGCTCCTCCGTTTCTCTGAGGGCAAACGGTTGCTTTTATGGGCAGTTGGCATGGCCGAGCAGAAGCGGCTGCAATGAAATGATAAATCGATATTGTCCGCAGGAGTATTGAATGCAAGTCGGTACTTTGCGACATTCGGTTGCTGATTTTTCGGGCTGGACACGACTTAGAAGTGCTGTGGCACCTGAGTCCCTTCGGTTGCTTGGTATTACGCCCTTTGAACGTCCAGATATCGCCCTTGTGCAGGCCTTCTGCAAGCAGAAGGCCTCCGTGGGCATTGATCTGGGGCGCGACCTTGCCCGCTGGCCGGATGTCTTTGCTTTTTTGGGGACTGCTGCTTCGATTCCGGATATACGAAGCTTTTGTGGTTTGCGGGTTCCTGATCATGTCGACGTCAATCCACTCGACATTCCCGTGGATGTGGCATTTGTCATCCTGACCGCTGAACGCAAGCTCAAGGAATGGGTGGCGCGTTTTCCTGTCGTGGTTCAGGTCACTTCGCTTGCCGAAGCCCGACTTGCATTGTCGAGCGGTGCCCATGGCCTAATTGCCAAGGGGCAGGAAAGCGGTGGTCCGGTTGGTGAGGAAAGCTGCTACATCCTGTTGCAACGTATCCTAGAGCTCACTGGAGAACATGGTGTGCCAGTCTGGTGCCAAGGTGGCATCGGCTTTCATACGGCGGCGGGTGCAATTGCCGGCGGCGCTTTCGGTGTCGTGCTGGATAGTCAGCTGGCTTTGTTGGCTGAGTGCCAACTGCCCGATGAAATAAAGTCGGACATTCGCGCCATGGATGGCAGCGAGACTCGTCTTCTCGGCGGTTACAGTGTGTATTCGCGGCCTGGCTTGCCAACTGCCGAGCTCGGCGATCTGTCAGCGATCGAGACCCGACGTCTAATGGCAGTCAGCGATGAAAAGTTTTTGCTGCCGCTGGGACAGGATGCTGCGCTGGCCAAATCGTTGGCGACTCAATGTTCAAATCTTGAAACCCTGCTGAATACCTTGCGTGTGGGGATCGCCGGGCATGTCCGTCAGGCGACTGAGCTTGATATCCTTGGCGAGAGTAGTCCACTTGCATTGGTTCACGGTACGCGCTACCCAATTGCTCAGGGGCCAATGACACGAGTCAGCGACACGGCTGCGTTCGCGGCAGCTGTCGCCGAGGCGGGCGCTTTGCCCTTCCTTGCCTTGTCCCTCATGCAGGAAGGGGCTTCGCGCAAGTTGCTTGAAGAAACCCGCCTGGCAGTTGGGTCGCATAGCTGGGGTGTCGGTGTGCTCGGTTTCGCTCCGCCAGAAATACTCAATCCGCATCTCGCTTTGATCCAAGAGTTCAGGCCCTCGGTGGTGTTGCTTGCCGGCGGTCGTCCCTCGCAGGCGCGCGCGCTGATGGAGCAAGGTATTCCTGCCTATCTTCATGTGCCGTCTCCAGGCCTGTTGAGCCTGTTCCTCAAGGACGATGCGCGACATTTCGTCTTCGAGGGGCGTGAATGTGGCGGCCATGTCGGACCACGCTTCAGCTTCGTGCTCTGGGAGCAGCAGCTGCAGATCCTGCTGGGGTTCGATTGCCCCGAGCAGTTACATCTCCTTTTTGCTGGCGGCATTCATGATGCGCGTTCTGCGGCAATGGTTGCTGCGATTGCGGCACCGCTTGCTGCACGAGGTGCAAAAGTAGGCATCCTGATGGGGTCGGCCTATATCACCACACGCGAAGCCGTGATCTGCGGTGCAATCAACGAGAACTTTCAGAAGAAGGCTGTCTCGGGTCAGGATACTGTGCTCGTCGAGACGGCGCCGGGACATGCGACACGCTGCTTACGTTCAGATTTTGTCGATGATTTCAATGCCGAGAAGCAGCGCTTGCAAGGCTCGGGACTTGATCAGCAGAGTATCTGGAAAGAGCTTGAGAACCTCAACGTCGGTCGTCTACGCGTGGCTACCAAGGGTGTGCTGCGAGAGGGGGGCAAGCTCGTCAAGGTGAACACGAAGACACAGCAGGCCGAAGGCATGTACATGATCGGCCAGGTCGTGTCGTTGCGTCACAGCGTCAATAGCATGGCTGATTTGCATCATTCAGTTAGCATCGGTGCACTGGACGTGCTGCGTCGCTGCAGTCCGCCGGCTCTGCCCAAGGCGGCAAGTGCTGAGCCGATTGCGGTGGTTGGCATGTCCTGCATCTATCCTGGATCCCCTGATCTGGAGAGTTATTGGGCAAATATCATTGAAGGCCGCAATCTCGTCACCGAAGTGCCGGCCGAGCGTTGGAACATCGATCTCTACTATCAGTCTGGTCCGGCAAGCAAGGGCAAGACACCGAGCAAGTGGGGCGGTTTCGTCGATGATATTGCCTTCGATCCTTTGCGCTATGGCATTCCGCCTCAATCACTGGCAGCGATCGAACCAGTGCAATTGCTGAGTTTGGAAGTCGCTAGCCGGGCGCTGACCGATGCCGGGTACGGTGAGGGCGAGAGTGGGGAGCGGTCGGGGCGATGGTTCGATCGCGAGAAAACCTCGGTGATCTTCGGTGCAGAGTCCGGCATGGATTTGTCGAATGCGTATGTGTTCCGCAACAGCTTTGTGCAGTATTTTGGTGAGATGCCCGCCGAGCTTGATGTCGTGCTACCTGATCTGACCGAGGACTCCTTCCCGGGTGTTCTGGTTAATGTGATCTCGGGGCGCATTGCCAACCGCATGGGGCTGGGTGGTGTGAATTATTCGGTTGATGCAGCCTGTGCAAGTTCGCTCACGGCGATCGAGTTGGCGGTCAAGGAGTTGCGCAGTGGCGGCAGCGATATGGTGCTCGCAGGTGGTGCCGATTTTCACAACGGCATTAACGATTTTCTGATGTTCGCCAGCGTCAAGGCGCTTTCTCCGAGTGGCAGTTGCCGTTCCTTTGATGATTCGGCAGATGGCATCTGCCTTGGGGAAGGCGTTGGTGTCGTCGTGTTGAAGCGACTCAGCGATGCTGAGCGCGATGGCGATCGTATTTACGCTGTGGTTAATGGTATTGCTGGTTCGAGTGATGGCAGGGGGCTCGGTCTGACCGCGCCACGCAAGGAAGGTCAGAAACGTGCGCTAGAGCGCGCCTACTGGCAAGCCGGAGTCTTGCCGGGCGCGGTGGGTTTGGTCGAGGCGCATGGTACGGGAACGGTGGTTGGGGATCGCACCGAGCTCCAGACGCTGACTGAAATATTCAATGCGGGTGGTGCCTTGCCCCAGGCGGCGGGCCTTGGTTCTGTGAAAAGCCAGATTGGCCATACCAAGTGTGCGGCCGGGGTTGCCGGTTTTATCAAGGTTGCAAAGGCGCTCTACCATAAGGTTTTACCGCCAACTCTTAACATTGAAAAGCCGAATGCCGGTTACGATCCTGTGCATAGCCCGTTCATGCTGAATCGCTCGCCAATGCCCTGGCCAGCGGTGGACGCGCATGGCGCGGTCAGCGCCTTCGGTTTTGGTGGGACCAATTTCCATGCGGTATTGTCTGCCTATTCAGGGCGGTCGCGTCCTGTTGAGAGCGGCGTCACTAAATGGATGGCGGAGCTTTTTGTTTTCCGCGGTGAATCTTTCGAAGTTACCGCCCGGCAGATGCAACAGCTCGGCAAGTTCTTGCGTGAATCAGATGCTCCGCTTCGGTTACGCGATATTGCTTGGACTGTTGCCTCCCTTGGCGAAGGCCGGGTGCAATGCAGTATCGTCGCACGCGATGTAGCTGATCTGATTTTCAAGCTCGAATGTGCGCATTTGCGCGAGAAACAGGAGGGCGTGCATTATCGACAGAAAGATGTGCACGGCAAGCTGGCCTTCGTATTTCCGGGTCAGGGAAGTCAGAGCCCTGGCATGCTGCAAGACGTCTTCGTTACCTTCCCCGCTTTGCAGGAGATTCTTGTACATGGCGCGGCTTGGTGTGACAAGCTGTTCCCGCCGACTGCGTATACCCGGGAGCAGCAGCAGCAGCAGCAGCGCGCCATTACTGACACGCGCGTTGCTCAACCAACGCTGGGTATGACGAATTACGCTATGGCTACGCTGCTCCAAGCGATGAATATTAAGCCAGATATGCTGGCAGGCCACAGCTACGGTGAACTCGTGGCATTGGCGATCGCAGGTTGCTACGATCTGCCCGAGTTGTTGCGTCTTAGTGCTCAGCGAGGCATTTCTATCCTCGATGCCGCGGGTGAGGAGCCGGGCCGCATGGCTGCGGTCAGCGAGGGACGAGAGGTGCTCGAAGCATTTTTTGGGCAAGGGTCCGACGTGGTCCTGGCGAACCAGAACAGTCCGGCCCAGACGGTCATCTCAGGTAGTGCCAAAGCCATCGAGTCAGCGCTGGTACTGCTGAAGGAAAAGGGCATTGCTGCACGGCCGATCGAGGTGGCTTGTGCCTTTCATTCTCCGGTTGTCGCCAAGGCCGAGAAGGCATTTGCAGACCTCCTCCGTAGTGTCGAACTGAATGCACCGCGCTGTGCGGTGTACTCGAACGTCAGCGCGCGGCCTTATCTAAACGATGTGAAGAGCATCAAACAACAGTTGGCCACGCAGATTGTCAGTCCAGTTCGTTTTGTCGAGCAGATCGAACAGATGTATGCGGACGGGGCACGGATATTCGTTGAAGCCGGTCCAGGGCGCGTTCTAACGGGCTTGATTCAGAAGATTCTGGTAGGCAAACCCCATTTGGTGGTATCGACTGATCAGAAGGGGCAATCGGGTATCCTTAATCTTCTCGAAGGTGTCGCGCAGCTTGCGGTGGCGCTGGATGATGTGAACCTGGCCCCATTGTGGGCGGATCGTGACACTGTTCGTCTCGATTTCAACAAGCCACAAAAGCTTGCCTCGACCTGCTGGATGATCAACGGTGCGCGCGCGCGGCCGCGTCACGGTGAGCCTCCGCGCCATGCCGGCAGGGCGATCACCCGTCCATTGATGTTGCAGCCCCTTGGTGGAACGGGTGGAACGGTATTTTCATCGCAGGATCCGGCAGACCAAGCGGTATTCCATTACTTGAGCAACATGCGTGACATGGTGCAGGCACAGCGCGACGTAATGTTGAGTCTTTTGGGCACTGGCACATCGGTGACGGTGCGCCACGCACCCGTCAGGGTTGATGCGGTACCCGCGGGGCCAGCTTTGGCCATGCAACTGCCACCAACTGCAACACCGGCACTGGCTGTCACAGCGAATGTCCGCGATATCCTGCTGGCTATCGTCAGTGAGCGCACGGGCTATCCTGTCGACATGCTCGATCCGGAGCTTGATCTCGAGGCAGATTTGTCGATTGATTCGATCAAGCGGATCGAAATTATAGGCGAGTTGGCCGGACGCATCGATTTGCGTCGGCAACTCGGTGCCAAGGCAGATATGTTGCTTGAGCAGCTTGCCACCCAGAAGACCTTGCATGCGATCACCGCTTGGCTGCACGACAAGCTGCCGGTAAACGGATCTGCATCCGCTGGCGCGGTGGTCACGTTATCGGAAGTCCCTGCCGCATCGTCTGTGGCTTCGGTAGCGTCACCACCCTCTGCACGCTTGGATGCACGTCAGGCTTTGCTGTCCATCGTCAGTCAGCGCACCGGTTATCCAGAGGATGTCCTCGACCTCGACCTTGACCTTGAAGCCGATCTGTCGATCGATTCCATCAAGCGTCTTGAGATCGTCGGCGAGTTGTCTGAGCGGCTGGGTCTGCAGAGTCTTTTGCGAGACAAGGATGCTGCGCTGGAGAGTCTGGCAGCCTTGAAGACATTACGTGCCATCGTTGATTGGTTGAAGGTCAATGTTGGTGACGAAAGTGAGGATATGCACACTTCGTCCTCGCTCGAGAGTTGTGCGCAGGCGGGTCTAAATACTGAGGTGCCTGCATCTGAGATGACTGAAGCAGAGGTGTCCGACAAGCCGATCGCGTTGTCCCGCTATCTCATGAAGAGCGTAGAGGCGCCCGATGCAATCAAGGGGCTCCACGAGTTTTCGGGCAAGCACTTTCTGATTACGGATGACGAGCTTGGTGTGGCCACACGTCTGGCAGCGAAGTTGGAGGGCTATGGTGCGACCGTTTGTGTCATCAGTTTCTCAGAGCATGCTGCGTTGCCAGGCAACCTCGAGAAGGTCGATGGGCTGATTCATCTCTTTGGCCTGAATCCGATTGCGCGTGTTCGCGATATCAAGCGTTTCTTTAATTTGGTGCGCGACACCTTATTGCACAAGACTTCTTATCTTCTGGTGGCGAGTGGTCTCGGCGGTAATTTCGGGTACTTTGGTAACCGCGAGCAGGAGACCGGGACCCGAGATCAGGAGAGGTTGGATGACTTTGGTCATGGTGCAGGCATGGCCGGTATGATCAAGTCGGTTGTCAAGGAATGGCCCGAGGTCAAGGTGCATTGCGTGGATCTCGATCTGAGCGAGTCTGCCGATGAACTGGCTGCCTACCTCGAGATCGAGTTGTTGGCGGAGAATCCACTGACGGAAGTCGGTTATCGGGATGGTAGCCGCCACTTGGTCAAGGTTGTCGAGTCGTCCTTGCCGCTGACTAGTGAAATCGATCATCTTGATCTCGACAAGAATAGCGTCATCATGTTGACGGGTGGTGCGCGAGGCATTACTGCACAGCTTGCGGTGACGCTTGCGCGTCGCTATGGCTGTCAGCTCGAACTCATTGGTCGTTCGCAGTTGCCCCAAAATGACGAAACCAAGGAAACTGTAACTGGAGGCGACCTGAAGTCGCTGCGACAGATCCTGATTCGCAGCCACCCGGAGTTGAAGCCGATCGAGATCGAGCAACGCTGCTCGCGGATCCTGGCAGCACGTGAGATTCGCAATACCTTTGCGGAGATCGAAGCCGCAGGTGGCCGCGTAAATTATTCGGCCGTCGATGTGCGTGATATTGATGCCTTTGGCAACTATATTCAGGATCTCTACCATCGTTATGGACGCATTGATGGCGTCATTCATGGCGCAGGGGTTGTCGAAGACAAATTGCTACGGCACAAAACTGCGGAGAGCTTCCAGCGCGTCTTCGATACCAAGGTGCGCGGCGCACTGATGCTGTTCAAGCTGATTCGCGATGACGTCAAATTTGTTGTTTTCTTCTCTAGTGTTGCGGGCGCCTTTGGTAACAAGGGGCAGGTCGACTACGCATCGGCAAATGACGTGCTCGACAAGATTGCCCACGCCTTGCAGGCACGCGTCAAGGGCCGTGTGCTTTCGGTTAACTGGGGCCCGTGGGCCGGAACAGGCATGGTTTCCCCGGAGCTGGAGCGTGAATATGCACGCAAGGGCATCGGCTTGATTCCCGTCAATGAGGGTGTTGATGCACTGCTTCATGAGCTGCAGTTCGGTGTGAAGGAAGACACCCAGGTCGTGTTTATGTGCGCCACACCCGAGAGTATGGATATGGCATACTAAGGTGGTTGTGTGAAAACCAAGCCACCCAGCGAGCCGATCGCCATCATTGGCATGGCGTGCATCTATCCTGGAGCGCCGAATCTCAAGCGCTACTGGGACAATATCGTCAACGGCGTCGATGCTATCAGTGATGTGCCGGAGCAGCGCTGGCCCTCAGTGTTCTACGATCCCGATTCCTCTGAGATTGATCGCTTCTATTGTCGGCGCGGTGGCTTCGTCGATGAGTACGTCGATTTCGATCCGCTCAAATATGGCGTCATGCCCAAGGCGGCAGGCTCTGCCGATCCTGACCAACTGCTGAGCTTGCGCATCGGTGTCGAGGCGCTGGGGGATGCTGGCTATTCATCGCGCGATTTTCCAAACGAAAGAACCGGTGTCATTATCGGACGTGGCAACTATTTGAGTGCAGGAACGCTTCGCCTCGAACAGCATGTACGCCTGGTCCAGCAGACATTGCAGACACTGCAGGATCTGATACCGGATATTTCTGTCGACCAGTTGCAGAAGATCCGCGAGCAGATCAAAAGCAAGCTCGACTATTACGGTCCGGATGTTGCCGTGGGCATGATCCCGAACCTCGTAGCCTCGCGACTGGCGAACAGGCTTGATCTCCATGGCCCTGCCTATACGGTGGATGCCGCGTGTGCCAGTTCTCTGATTGCCATTGAGCAGGCATGTGAATCGCTGCGCGCTCATCAAAGCGACATGATGCTCGCCGGTGGCCTGCATTTCACGCACGATCTCACCTTCTGGGCAACGTTCTGCCAGCTTGGTGCGCTCTCACGATCCCAAGAGAGTCGGCCATTCGCAATGAATGCTGATGGGATTCTGGCCGGTGAGGGCATCGGCATGTTGGTCCTCAAGCGATTGCATGATGCAGAGCGTGATGAGGACCGGATTTACGCGGTGATCAATGGCGTCGCCTCCGCCAGCGATGGTCGCAGCAGCAGCCTGCTTGCGCCGTCTGTGGAAGGGCAATTGCTGTCGTTGCGTCGTGCCTGGCAACAAACTGATCTGGATCGCAATCAAATCGGCTTGCTGGAGGCGCACGGAACGGGAACCCCTGCCGGCGATCAGGCGGAGTTACGGACACTGAAGAGTTTCTTTGGCGAATGGCAAGGCTCCGGTGCGCGACCCGTTCTTGGCTCGGTGAAATCGATGATTGGTCATACGATGCCGGCAGCAGGTGTTGCGGGTGTCATCAAGGCCGCACTCTCTGTGTATCACGGTATTTTGCCGCCAACCTTGCACTGTGAGACACCACACCGATTGCTTGGTGAAACGCGCTTTCGTGTGGTGCAAAAGAAGGAAGCCTGGCCTCAGGGAGACTCTCAGCGCGTTGCTGCTGTTAATGCCTTTGGCTTTGGCGGCATCAACGCGCACGTTGTCCTGAGTCGCCATCAAGGGCGGCACGGCGAGTCCGTTAACAAAGCCGTCGCATTACCGAAGGTGGTAACGATTGCCGCCGACAGTCAAGAGGAATTGCTCGATTGTCTGCGGCGCCAGCACTGGGATCAGCAGGTGGGTTCCGGCATCTGGCGCTTGGCCATTGTCGAGCCGAATGAGAAACGCATTGAGCTCGCGCTGAAGGTGGTTGGCAAGGGTGTTGCCTGGCACGGGCGTAACCAGGTCTATTTTTCCCGTGATGGGATGATCGCCTCGGGTGGCAAGGTCGCATTCATGTTTCCCGGTGTTGACAGCAGCTTTGAGCCACAGGCCGAGGATGTCGCCGCATACTTTCACTTGCCACTCTCTGAGTTCTGCGCCAAGGCTGATCCTGCCGAAGCTCTATTTCGTGTGGTTCTCGGTCTCAACAAGTTCAACCATTTGATGTTCAATGTGTTGAGCCGCATGCGTATTAATGCTGATGGCATGGCGGGCCATAGCATCGGCGAGTTTTCTGCAATGTCTGCCGGCGGTATGTTGTCGCAGGCACGCGTCTACGCGGTGATGAGCGTACTTGAGCAGGACCCGGCATCACTGAAAGTGCCTGATGTGATCTTTCTCGCGGCGGCCTGTGGTATCGAAACGGCGCAGCTTGCGATCGAAGGCTTGCCAGATATTGTCGTCTCGCATGATAACTGCCCGCATCAAATCATTCTGTGCGGCAAGATAGGGTCGATCGAGATTGCCGCACAGCGCTTGCTGGACGCGAACGTGCTGAGCCAGAAACTGTCTTTTGTTTCGGGCTTTCATTCACCCATGTTCGCTGGACACATGCAGCAGTATCGTGATTTCTACGCGGATACTGATCTTTACGAACCGAATATTCCAGTCTGGTCTGCAACGTCCGGTAAACTTTTTCCGGAGTCGATGCAGGAGAAGAAGCGGTTGGCCCTCGAGCACCTGTTGCAGCCCGTGCGATTCCGGCAGTTGGTTGAGAATATGTATGCCGATGGCTTCCGTGCCTTCATTCAGGTTGGTACCGGGAGTCTCGTTGGTTTCATCGACGATACATTGAAGAATCGCGATCACCTTTGCATCAGCGCTAACGCACCAAAACGCGGAGGCATGGCTCAGTTGTGCCACCTCGTCGCAGCCCTTTGGGTCGAGGGGGCCGACTTGGATTTGAGTCTGCTCGGTTTCGATGGTGAGGTGCGATATACGCCCGATGCTTCGGCAAGTTCGATCAAATTGAGGCTCGGTGTTCCGTTCGTCAAGCTTGAGCATGCACTACAGATTCAGAACTCGCTGGCGGCACAGATGGCGGGGTTGCAGCAGACGGGTATCAGTGACGATCCCTTGCAGATGCTGTTCAACCAGACGGTGACGAGCATTCAGCAGGCTACACTCGAGGTTCAAACCCTTTGGCGTGAACGCCAGAAGACGCGAGAACGTGCGATCGGTCAGACCTATGTGCCGTCGGTTGCCCTTATGCCTGCCGGTACGCTGCAGTCCGTTGCACCTTTTAAGCATATTGTGCGTCAGATGCTGGATGTGAATTCGAACATCCCGTATGTGATGGATCATGAACTGTATCCACAACGACCCGGTTGGCCATTGGTCGCGGATCGTCATCCCGTCGTGCCACTGACCATGGAAATCATGCTGATCCGGGAGGCCATTGAGGCCTACTTGCCGGGTTTCGTGGTGATTTGTTTCAAGGAAGTGCACGCATTCAACTGGCTCGTGGTGGATAAGCCGACGGATATTGATATCCGCTTGCAATTGAAGCAGTACCCCGAAATCGAGGTTAGCATCGAAGGCTACATGAAGGCAAAAGCCGTCATTGACACGCACTATCCGGCCCCGACCAGTCGCTTTGAGGCGCAGCGCAGCGGTGTATTCGAGCGACGCACGCAGCATCGTACGGTGCAGTTTGAAAACTCGCGTGCTACTGCAATTGATGCCAAGAGTCTCTACGAGGATCGCTGGATGTTTCATGGACCGGCATACCAGGGCATCACACAGTTGGGTCCGATCGCTGACAATGGCATCAGTGGTCATATCAAGGTCCCGACAGGAAAGGGGGCCTTGCTCGACAATATGGGGCAGCTTGCCGGCTACTGGGTGATGGAGCAGGACAACGACTGCCTTGCAATGCCAATCAGTGTCGACAGAATTAGTTTCTATGGTACGGACCCTGAGGTCGACAGCGAATTTGATTGCCAGATATGGGTGCGCCATCTTGACGGGATTAGCTGTGTCACCGACCAACAGTTGGTTAACGATCATGGTCAGGTGGTCATCGTCATGGAGGGCTGGCAGACACGGCGCTATCAAATGGATCGCGACTTCTTCATACAAACCAAGCAGATCCAGCAGAAGCTGGTTAGCGAGGCGCTTGATGATGGCGTGGTACTGTTCCATGACCACTATGACACCGCAATCGTCCGTGACTATCTGGCGAAGCGCTTTCTCAATCGGCCTGAGATGGCCGAGTACGAGGCTTCCTCACCACGTAGACGACGACAATGGCTCAACGGGCGCGTGGCGGTCAAAGACGCCATCCGCAACTATCTGTGGAACAAGCATGGCCGGTTCGATCTGTTTCCCAAGGAACTGCTCATCAGCAATGATGCCAACGGGCAGCCACGGGTCGCACCGCACATCAGTCAATGCTTCTTCGGAGCGTTGCACGTTTCGATTGCACACAAGGATTTGCTGGCGTTTGCGATGGCTGCGGAGCGACCGGTCGGGGTCGATATCGAAAAGATTGAGGCCCGCTCCGATGACTTTATCGCGCTGACAATGGGTGAAGCTGAGATCAGCTTGTTACCGCAGGAACGCCGCGACGAGTGGATTACACGCTTCTGGGTGGCTAAGGAGGCACTAGCAAAGTGTCTAGGGACGGGCTTGGAAGGAATGCCCAAGAAGTTTCCTATCAAGGAAATTGATGGACAAAATCTTCGCGTCAATGAACAATGGGTCGCCACGCGCAAAAAAGGCAATTACATTATTGGATGGACGGTTTGAACATGGCAGAAAGCAAGGATCCGGTACTCGAGCAAGTCATCGACATTATCCGCAAGGCGGTAAACGAGGACTGGATCATGGACTTCGACATTGATGCAGATACTAGTTTCAATGACGACCTGGAGCTTGAGAGCATTGAGTTTGTCGGCATCGCTGAAAAGATACAGGCGCATTACGGTAAGCACATCGGCTTTATTGAATGGCTTTCTGGCAAGAAGATCGACCAGATTGTTGCGCTGACGGTGGGCGAGCTCGCGGATTTCGTGCGCGGCCATCTTAAGGCCTGATCAGCCATGGCACGCATTCTTTTTGTTGTGCCGCCACTTACTGGGCACGTCAACCCGACGCTGTCGGTGGCAGCTGAACTAGAGCGGCGTGGCCATGAGGTTCGTTGGGCCGCGCATACTGCGCTGACGGGGGAAATGATCCCAGACAAGTCGAAGATCATTTCATTGCCGATTGATGACGGCTTCATGGATGGGTTACAGGAAAAGTCGCAAAAGGTTCGCGGTTTGGCGAGTGTCCAGTTCTTGTACGAGGACTTCTGTCTGCCGCTGGCAAAGCAGTCGCTGACTGCACTCGAGCGTATCGTGCGCGAGTTTCAACCTGACCTGATCATGTGTGACCACCAGATGCTTGCAGGTGCTCTGGTCGCCCGGCGGATGGGTGTGCCGTGGCTTAGTCTGGTGACGACAACGGCATCAATCCTCAAGATGTCGCATGTCGATACTGTCGAGAAATGGGTGATCAAGCAGTTGCATGAACTGCAATCATTCTATGGGATGCGCGAGTTCACCGAACGGCCTGATTTTTCACCTTATGGTGTCATCGTTTTTTCATCGCCAGAACTGGTTGGCACTCAGCATGAGCGCTATCCAGCCACCTATCATTTCGTTGGCCCTGCGTTCTCGCATCGGCCGCAGGTGATCGATTTTCCTTGGTCGCGTCTAGACCCGACCAGGGAGAAGGTGCTTGTTTCCCTTGGAACCGTCAGCCGTGATCGTGGCTTGCGGTTTTACGACGTATTAATTGAGGCATTGGCCGAGCTACCCCTGCAGATCATAATGGTCGGCCCAGAGGTGTTGCGTGAAAAGGCACCGGAGAATTTCATCATCCAGCCGCGCGTGCCTCAAGTGGCACTGTTGCCGCAGATGACAGCCGTGGTGTGCCATGCGGGGCACAACACGGTTTGCGAAAGTCTATCGTACGGTTTGCCTCTTATCGTAGCGCCAATCCGTGACGATCAGCCTGTGATCGCACAGCAGGTCGTCGATGCCGGTGCCGGCCTTTACATGCGTTACGGCAAGGTTTCAGTCGCTACGGCGCGCGAGACTATGCAGAGTCTGCTGACCGAGCCGAAATTCCGTGCCAATGCGCAACGGCTGGCCGAGTCGTTCAAGCGTTTGGGGGGGGGCAGGCAGGCGGCCGACGTTGTCCAAGAATATCTTGCGGCTTCCTCGGTTCTGAACTGAAAGTTTGGACATGGGCCTGCTTAGTTCGAACGGCGTTCATTTGAATTGTCAGCAACTCGGCGAAGGGCCTTTGCTGGTGATGTGTCACGGCCTAGTCTTCGGCAGCATCGCAACTTGGTATTTTACTGCCGCAGCCAAGCTGGCAACGCGCTTTAATGTGGTGATGTATGATCAGCGCGGTCACGGCAAGAGCGATTTGACGGCGAGTGGCTACGACTTGAATACCTTGGCTTCTGATCTGGAAGGCGTGGTCGATCACTATCGGCAATCCAGCGATGTCAGTGGGTTTGCGCTCGTTGGGCACAGTTATGGAGCGCTGGTTGCGTTGACTTATGCATTGCGTTTTCCTGCGAGAGTGTCTCGGCTGGTATTGATAGACGCACCTCTTCCGGCGAGTCGCTACGTTTATCCGAGTATGGCGGGTGTTGACAGTGGCGAGGCGCTGGAGCGCTGCTTTCCCGCAGAGATCAAACAAAAAATGATGCAAGGTAGCCGCTCCGCACGCCGTTTGCAGGAGCGCATGAACTTTCTGTTCTTGAAAAGCTCGCTACGCAGCGATGTCTCAGCCGCACATGACATTGAAGACGTTTTCTTGCAACGCCTGACTATGCCGGTGCTTTGTCTGTATGGTCGTGACTCGGATTGTCTTGATGCCGGTGAACGCCTGGTTCGTGTGTTACCCGATGCCAGACTGGAAGTGCTGGAGTGTGGACACTTCATTCCGGTTGAAGCGCCTGATGCGATGACCGATTGTCTGGATAAATTTCTGTGACTCGCGACAATAACCCCCAAATCATGGGGAAGAACCGACACAAGATTCCTCATTCCGCGCTGTATACGGCGGCGACCTGGAAGTGGGGGGGGATTCCTTATGCCGATATCGTGACGCCAACCGGAGCAGATCGCGTCTTCAACATCGTCAACGGATTTATGCTGCCTTATCGCTGGCTGAATCCTCAGAAAATATCCTTGAAGCACAATCTGTTGCATCGACATGTGGTGATCGATACTTTGATTCGTCGCTCCTCATGCCGGCAGGTGGTTGAGGTTGCCGCGGGCTTTTCACCTCGTGGTTGCATGGTCAGCGGTAATCCGGATTACCGCTATTTCGAGGTCGACTTGCCGGAGGTGGTTGCGTTAAAGCGTGTCCAACTCGAAAACAGCACAACTGGGCGGGCGGTTCTCGCCCGCCCGAACTACACGCTGCTTGCAGGAGATATCACTCAGCTTGATTTCACTCATCCATTCGCCGCCGAGCCAACCATGGTCGTCAGCGAGGGCATCATGATGTATTTCAAGCGCGACACTCAGATGTCCATCTGGCAAAATATTGCGCGCTTCATTCGTGCAAATGGTGGCGAATATGTTTTCGACTACATTCCGATCGATGACGAGCCGCCGCGTAGTTCGTTGGGGCAATTCCTGAGTGATCTGAGGCAGCGTCTGACCCACCCTCCGCCCCCTTTCGCATATGACGAGCGGACACGGGATGATGTTCGTGCCGATCTGATCAAGGCGGGGTTCTCTTTTGTCGAGGCGATCGACACACATACCGTGGCTCGCGATTGGTCCCTGCCTCATGCCGAAGTCCGCACACGAACCATCATCTACCGTTGTCGCGTAGGCTGATTCTCTTTGCCTTGATGGTGTGGGTACCGTGAACCATCATCAAGCGGTCATCGCTTGCCCGAACTCCTCGATGAGTCGATCGAGTTGTCCTTCCTTGTTGTAAGCAGCGGGTGTCGAGAAGACCACTTCGGTGTGATCAGTGTGATTCATGATCACCACGTTCAGTTTTCCAACCGAGCCAGGAATTCCGATGCAGGTCGTCGCGTGAAACTGCGGACACGAATAGTCCTCCGGTTTGAACATTCCCATCGACACAATGCCGCCGCTGGGTAACAATTTGTTCTTCGCATACAGAAGCTTGTCGATGTTGGTGCGCATATCCTTGGTCAACATCGACAGAGGAATCCATGGAACCCACTTGAATATCGGCGGGATGATGCAGTCCAGGTAGCTCTTGATGCCTTGGTTGATCTGTTGCATGACCACCTTTGCGGTTGCCTCCTGATTAACCTTTACGCGCAAATAGCCGGTCATGTTGGCAGTGGTGTTGACGTCTTCGCGCAGGCCACGAAGATCAACTGGAATTGTGAATCCGACGTCGCCAGAACCATGTTTGCGGGCATGTTGGGCTAAGAATATTGCCATCTTTGGCAGCATGTTGCTTATATTGCGATTGACGATGGCGCGTCGCCAGATATACGTAAGTGTCTCGCTGGATAGAGGACTGGGTTTGAGAACGGGAACGCACTCCATCTCCGCTGGCTTGCCCTGAATCTTATCCTTGAACTTGATACGTACATCGTAGTCAGTCAGGGTCGAGTTTGAACCAATCGGCTCCTCAGCACGCAGCACACGGAAAATGTCCTTCATGAAATGCTGTAAGCCGCGGGCATCCATGGCAGCGTGCAGAACACGTACAACAATGCGTGTTGTATCGCCGGGGATCAGATAGAGGTCACAAATCGCCCCTCCGTCACGGGGGGCAAAAGGCCCCTCCATGAAGTCGGCACCCCGCTCGCTGAAGCAGTCCCATTCTGGGGTTTGTATTTCGTAAACCGTTGGTGCTACACCACTATCCACCCACTTGGTGAACCCTAGGAACGACTTCAGGGATACTCGTGCCCCTGGGTTGCATGCAGCAGCGACGTCAACCGCTTTCTGGAGTTGTTGACGAGTAATATTTCCTTGCCCCTCTGCCAGCGCGACGATGTTGTAGCGATATAGCTCATTTATCGCCATAGAAAATCGCTCCGTTGCTGACATACGACGGACATATTTTTTTAGCTTGCTGTTTGATACGGTCATTAGCAGGATCCCATTGGGTCTAATGGCGGGGCGTTCTATCTTGATTACCTCAAGACTAGAAAAAATGAGCGGAGCATTGGGTCACTCTCCATGGTGGATTGTAGCAGTGCTGTACATAGCGCTTAACATTGCACGAGACGAATTTCCAATTGGCTTCCGGTCGTTATGACGAGGGCTGGCTGAGCGGATTTATCAATGAGGCAAGGCATTCAACATCGACACCAAGCTTCATTGGTAGCATGTCTTTATTGATGTGCAACAACGTCTGGATTGCTTGCAGGTCGTCAGGAATCGCAGCATCACTCCAGCCGTTTGCTGAGTGGCGGGCAAGGTCGACAGCCAATAAGACATTTTTGACCCGCTGGTTTTCAGCACCACTGTGATCCATCAACATCGTCAGCAGTTCGGGCAAGCCCCAGAAGTGCACGAGCGCCCGCTGTAGTTCGACCAATGTGATTCCATAGACGTCTACTTGGGCCGAGACGCTGCGTAAATGTGGATCGCGGATCTTCAATGTTTCGACCTGCAGTGCGAGAGTCGGGGCAAAACACCACATCAAAATTTCAGCCACGTCGTGCAGTAAAGCAGCAAGCGTAATTTCGTCAACGTCGAGATCGTGCCTATGCACAGCCCAGTCGTGCGCCCAGTGGGATGCACGGCGCGAACGTGTGATGACCTTCAATAAGCCAAGAAGAGCTTTTGGATAATCCATAAGATGATCTTCAATCAACAGAAGCTTATCAAAATCGCGGAAAAACGGCCCGATGCCTATCATCATCAATGCGCGATCAATTGTAGTAACATCAGTGAGTTGCGTGTTGCGTCGATGCTCTGCCAAATAGGAGAAAACGCGAAGTGTCATCAACGGGTCTTGCAGAATGACAGCAGAGAGTGTCCGGCTGTTAACCACCTCAGTTTGCTCTCCCAGTTTGTAAAGTGCTTGCGCGGTGCGTCGCAGCACAGGCAATTTGCTGGTGGAGAGTGACAACACCCAAGCATCGGCATCGGAAAGTGGTTGTTCGATCATGTTTATAGTTCAAGTTTATTGATACGCTCTCCGATTATGGCAGTAGGTAAGGTGTCAATGGCGACTTAGATACTTGAAAAACCTAGGGCTATTCCCTTCGATGAAAAAAACTTTCCATAACCCTTTACAAGGCCAATATGTGTGTCTATAATTCTTTCTCTCTGCTGCTGACGCAACAGAGGGCTGAGCCGGATAGGCGAAGTTGAAGAGCGAGATCTTT
>CAZAOQ010000047.1:0-18215 GCA_964486795.1 uncultured Rhodocyclaceae bacterium | reverse complement strand
TATTTCACTCCCGCGCGGCTTGGCTGGCTGAGTGGTCTGCTGATGGTGTTGCCCAATGCGCTGCTCGCCGTGTATTACGCGCGCATCGGCCGGCAGGATATCGTCGTCAGCTCACAGGTCGGCGACGGTCACATCTGCATTCCGATGGGCATCGGTCTGTTCGCGCTGTTCATCCCCATCGTCCCATCCGCGCAATTTCAGCTGGGTATGCAGATCATCCTCGGCGCTGCCGCGCTCAACTTCCTCTGCATCGCGGTGCTGGGCCGGGTGCCCCGATTCATGGGGGGCATTTTGATCGGCATCTATGCCGCCTTTATTTTCATGGGCGGCTTTCAATAACCAAACGTCACGCAGCAGGCTCGTCGAGCGTCACCCGGTTGCGGCCGTTTTCCTTGGAGCGATAGAGCGCACGGTCGGCCTTGGCAAGGATCTCCCTGCTTTGTTCGGCACCCAGGTCACCGAGCAGGGCGATGCCGATGGAGATCGTGACATGCAGCGTTTCATCGGGCAGCGGCGTGCCGTCAGTGCCGATGCGCGGGAAGTCGTGAGATGCGATCGCCTGACGCAGGCGCTCGACGATGAGCAGCACTTGGTCGGGCTCCGAATCCGCGTAAATCAGCAGAAACTCCTCGCCTCCATAACGGCCACCAACGTCGATGTGTTTGCGGATTGTCGCGTCGATGATGCGCCCGACTTCCTGCAGAACGACGTCGCCCTGAATGTGTCCGTACTGGTCGTTGATCTTCTTGAAGTGATCGATGTCAGCCAGCGCAATCGCGCCGATGCCATTGTTCTGACGACGCTGGCGGTGAAAAGCGCTTTCCAGCTCAGCGCGGATCGCACGGCTGTTCAGCAATCCGGTGAGACTGTCGTAGATCGCCAGCTTCTCGAACTGACTCTTCATCAAAATCGCGCCGAGCAGATTGCACATGATCTCGAAGGCGCGCACTTCGTAATCCTGAGTACCGGACTCCTCGCCGAAATAGTCGCCGGCCAGCAGATAACCATGGCCAAAGCTCTCCGGCAGATACACGGCACCGACAAGGTCGCAGCCCCAGCCCGGCACATTGATCGCCGAAACGCCACGAGCAAGGAAGGCGGCCACTTCGTTGGTGAACTCGGCGCGAGGCTCATCGAGGCGCAGGCAAATTTTCGCGCCCTGGCGCAGATCCGGGCGTATATGGTGCGGGTTATATACGGTGACGACATCGAGAATCAGCTCATTCTCAATGACGTTGGCCACTTTGTAGAGAACGCTGATATGGAAGCCCAGCGCCTCATGAATGATGCGCAATGGCTCTTCAAAATACTGCGTCTCGTCGAGCGCCATGTCCGTCAGTCGGGAGCTCAGCTCGCCGAGCCGATCGAGAAGAAATTCCGCGGAATCGCTGCGTTTCTGCATCATGCTCCCTCGTCCTGGATTGCGCGCTGGGCCCGCTACTCATGCAGCGCAAAAGAGTTAACGATAGCAGAGAAGCGGCGCTGGAATCATGACCGAATTCCCGGCAGGGAATCTCTATGGATTTAGTGATACAGTCGCGCGATGACACTCTTCCAGCCAATGTTCTGTTTCCTCGACCGAAACACACCCCTCGCGAGCAACACGCGCTCAACCCCCTCACTTCGCCTAGGGAACCCGACATGAGTCGCGGCGTTTCTCCCTGGCGTTCGATCAAGACGCGAGTGACGCTGTTCACGCTCGCCATCTTCCTGATCAGCCTTTGGTCACTGGCTCTGTACGCCAGCAGGGTCCTGCGCGAAGACATCGAACATCTGCTCAGTGAACAGCAATTCTCGATCGCCACGATTCTCGCCAAGGATATCGAGGGTGAGCTCGCTACCCGCACCCGGGATCTGGAGACCGTTGCAGCGACAATCAGCACAACTCTTGCCAACGACCCTGCCGCCGTGCAGAAGCGCCTCTAATCCCTGCCCATCTTTCAGCGCCAATTCAACGGCGGCATCTTCGTCGCCACACTTGATGGCATCGCAATCGCTGATACACCACCAACCAGCGGACGCAAAGGCGTCAATATGATGGACAGCGATGCCATCGTCGCTGCACTCAAGAGCGATCATCCGGTGATTGGGCAACCCATCATGGGCAAGCGGCTGAAGGCGCCCGTTTTCCACATGGCCGTACCGATCCACGATGTACAGGGTCGGATGATCGGAGTACTGGCGGGCGTTACGCACCTCAGCGAACAAAACTTTCTCGACCGTATCACTGCCAGCAGCTTCGGCAAGACGGGTGGCTATCTGCTTGTCGACACCAAGAGCCGCCGCGTGATCACTGCAACCGACAAACACCGCATGATGGAGGCAAGCCCACCCACCGGCGCATATCCGATGGTCGACCGCTTCCTCGCCAACGAGGAGGGCACCGCCATCTTCACAAACCCGCTGGGCATCGAGGTGCTACAAGCCGTCAAACGCATCCCCTCTGCCGGTTGGTACGTCGCGGTGGCATTGCCGACCGGCGAAGCCTTCGCACCAATCCACAACCTGCAAAACCGCATGTTGAGCGCCGCGCTGCTGCTGAGCCTGCTTGCGAGCGCGCTGACCTGGTGGTTGCTGCGCCGCCAGCTCTCGCCCATGCTCGACACGGTAGTCAGCCTGACGCGCCTCGCCGAACAGCCCGCTAACGTGCCGCCACAGAGCCTGCCGATCAAGCGCGATGACGAGATCGGCCAGCTCATCGAGAGCTTCAACCATCTGCTCGAAACGCTGACTCAACGTGAAGAGGCACTGCTGGACACCACCGAGCAACTCAACGAGGCACAGCGTATCTCGCGCATCGGCAGCTGGACACTCGACATTCCGAGCGGCCGACTAACCTGGAGTGACCAAATCTATCGGCTCTTCGAAATCGACCCGCAACACTTCAATGTAAGCTATGCGGAGTTTCTGAAAATCATCCACCCGGATGATCGCGAAAAGGTCGACAAAGCCTACAGCGACTCACTGACGAGCCGTACACCCTACGAAATCGTGCATCGCCTGCTGTTCGCCGATGGCCGCATCAAGTGGGTGCGCGAACGCTGCACTTCGGAATTCGATGCCGCCGGCGAACCGCTGCGTTCGATCGGTACGATACAAGATATCACCGACCCAAAGAACACCGCCGATGCGCTACGCGAAGCCAAGAGCCAGCTCGAATCCATCGTCGGCAACATCCCGGCAATGGTGTTTCTCAAACGCGCCGACGATCTGCGCTTCGAACTCTTGAACCGCGCCGGAGAGGAACTGCTTGGCTACAAGGCAACCGAGCTGCTCGGCAAAAACGACTACGATTTTTTCCCCAAGGAGCAAGCCGACGCCTTCACCGCCCGCGATCGGGAAGTACTGGCCGCAAACGATGTCGTCGACATTCCGGAGGAAAGAATCTCCACGGCAGATGGCCAGACGCGCTACCTCTATACCCGTAAGGCGGCATTGCGCGACGCCAGCGGCCACGCCACGCACTTGCTGGGGATATCACTCGACATTACCGCACGCAAACATGACGAAGCCGAGCTGCGTATCGCGGCAGCCGCCTTTGAATCGCTTGAGGGCATGATCATCACCGATGCCAACGGTGTGATCCAGCGCGTCAATCACGCCTTCAGCGAAATCACCGGCTATGCAGCCGAAGAAGTTATCGGCATGACACCACGGATGCTTCGCTCTGGTCGCCACGGCATCGCCTTCTACCGCACCATGTGGCAAACCGTCCTGGAAACGGGCGGCTGGCAAGGTGAAATCTGGGATCGCCACAAGAGCGGCCATGTGTACCCGAGCTGGCTGACAATCTCCGCCGTGAAGGATGACAATGACAAAGTCACGCACTACATCGGCGCTCAATATGACATTACCGACCGCAAGCAGTCCGAGGAACGCATCAATCAGCTGGCCTTCTACGACCAGCTCACTGCGCTGCCGAATCGCACACTGCTGCTCGACCGGCTCAAGCAGGCAATCGCCGGGTCTGCGCGTAGCGGGAACTGTGACGCCCTGCTGTTCATCGACCTCGACAAGTTCAAAACACTCAACGATACACTCGGCCACGACAAGGGTGACATGCTGCTGAAGCAGGTGGCGCGCCGCCTGACTGGCTGCGTGCGCAGCGGTGACACCGTGGCACGCCTGGGGGGGGACGAGTTCGTCGTGATGCTGGTGAATCTGAACAAACAGCCACGCGATGCGGCAGCCCAGACCGAAACGATCGGCGAAAAAATACTCGCCGAACTCAATCTTCCCTATCGTCTCGGCGGCATCGTCCACCACAGCACCGCAAGCATCGGTGCCACACTATTCTGCGCCGGCAAGGCAGAGATCGAGACCCTGCTCAAACAGGCGGACCTTGCCATGTACAAAGCAAAGGCGGCCGGTCGCAACGCTCTGCGCTTCTTCGATCCGCATATGGAAACCGATGTCATCAACCGTGCCGCACTGGAAAATGACCTGCACGAAGCCATCGAACAACACCAGTTCGAATTGCACTATCAGGCACAGATGAGCGGCGGCCTCCTTTCCGGCTCGGAGGCACTGGTGCGCTGGGTGCATCCACGCCGCGGCATGGTCATGCCGACCGAGTTCATTCCACTTGCCGAGGAAACCGGCATGATCCTGCCACTTGGCAAATGGATCCTCAACGCTGCCTGCAGACAACTCGCCAATTGGTCTGAGCACCCCGAACTGGCCCATCTAACTGTCGCCGTCAATGTCAGCGCACGCCAGTTCCACAAGGATGACTTCGTCGAAACAGTCACCGATATCCTGAACAGCAGCGGCGCGAACCCACGCCGTCTCAAGCTGGAGCTGACTGAAAGCCTGCTCGTCGAGGACGTCGAGAGTGTCATCGAGAAAATGAATGCGCTGAAAGCGCTCGGCGTCGGATTCTCTCTTGACGATTTCGGTACCGGCTACTCATCGCTCTACTACCTGAAACGCCTGCCACTCGACCAGATGAAAATCGACCAATCCTTCGTGCGCGACATCCTCGACGACCCGAACGACGCTGCCATCGCCCGCACCATCGTTGCCCTCGCACAGGGCTTGGGCCTCGGTGTAATCGCCGAAGGTGTCGAAACGGAGGCACAACTCGACTTCCTCGCCGAACTGCAATGCCACGCCTATCAGGGCTATTACTTCAGTCAGCCGCTGACACTGGAAGGTTTCGAGGAATATGCGCTGAACGGCTGAGCACTAAGGGCGGCGCATCCCCGCCAGCCAGATAACCAGGCCAATGCCGCCCAGGATCAGTGCCCCAATCAGTTCAACGTGATGAAGGTCTTCCAGTAGCTTCTCCAGCACGCTGCCGAACAGATAACCCAGCGCCGTGATCAGAAACGCCCAGACCACGGCGCCGAGGAAGTTGAGCTGCGCGTAACGCCACCATGCGATATCAGTCAAACCCAGGGCAATTGGCCCGGCGATGCGCAGCCCGTAAAGGAAGCGGAGCGAAAGTATTAACGGTGTGTGATGACGATGCAGCAGCAGCGTGAAACGTTCGACACGTGGACGCAACGGGGGCCAGCGCAGCATGATGACTTCGCCATAGCGCCGCCCAAGAAAGAAATACAGCTGATCGCCAAGAAAACTCGCCAGCAGCGCGATCAGCACCACCATCGTGAAATCCAGATGACCCTTGAACGCAGCGAAGCCAGCGAGCAGCAGGACCGTTTCGCCCTCAAGAAAGGTGCCGAGAAATACCAACGGGTAGCCGTAGGTCTGAACTGCACTGGCCAAGTCGATCATGTCGATGATGTCATGATAGCGATTCCTTAGCCGCTACCGTGTTCAGGTAGCGTCGCGATCACCCGAGCCGCAGGCCGCTCTTTGCAGGCGGTCTGCCACGGCGCGCCAAGCCTCCGCTTCTGGCGGCGCTTCGACAAGGATCACATCACCGTCTTCTGCGTCGAGGCGGCGCAGCGTTGCATAAAGATCGTGCGCATAGCCCGGCGCATCGGTGGGTGCCACAAGCCAGAGTGCCCCATTCGGCAGCACTGACGGTGCTGTCGCACTACGCGCCAGAACGGCACAACGCCGCCCGGCACAGAGTTCCTCCTCAAGCTTCGAGGTTAAATGCGCGGCCGGCACCAAGCGCAACGGCGTGCGTGGCGCGTAATGTGCAGCCATCGCTCCAGGGACGCGTGGTGCATCCGCCATGCCAGACATCGCTGACATGGTGTCAAGCGGATCCGGCAGTTCCATGCCGAGCACCCGGGTCAGCGCTGCACGACTGATCGCACCGGGGCGCAGGATGCGGGGCATGTCACCCGACAGGTCGACGATGGTTGACTCGATACCAACCACACAGGGACCGCCATCGAGAATCATCGCCATGCGCTCACCAAGTTCTTCACGCACATGGGCGGCGGTGGTCGGGCTGATGCGGCCGTAGCGATTTGCCGAAGGGGCGGCGATCCCGCCGCCGTCGTCGCCACCGAAGGCACGCAGCAACGCTAAAGCGAGGCGATGATCGGGCACACGCAGGCCAACGGTGTCCTGCCCGCCGGTCACGGCGTCGATAACGTCGCGCTGACGCTTGAGAATCAGCGTCAGCGGCCCCGGCCAGAAGGCAGCGGCAAGACGGTGGGCCGCTTCGGGAATCTCGCGCGCCCAGCGATCGAGTGCATCCGCACCAGGGAGATGAACGATCAACGGATGATCGGCGGGGCGCCCTTTGGCAGCGAAAATTCTGGCTACTGCATCGGGGTTCGATGCATCGGCACCGAGGCCATAAACCGTCTCGGTCGGAAAAGCGACCAGCTCACCGGCTTGCAGCAGCGCGACTGCGCGGTCGAGATCGAGCCCGAGGTTACGACTTTTCGCGATCAAGGCAAATCCAAGGTCTTGGCCAGAACCTTCGTCTTCTGACGTTGGCGGAAATCAACCAGCTTGGCAGCTGTATCGGCATTGTTCAGCGCCAGAATCGAAATGGCGAACAGTGCCGCATT
This sequence comes from uncultured Rhodocyclaceae bacterium, assembly GCA_964486795.1. Taxonomy (GTDB): domain Bacteria; phylum Pseudomonadota; class Gammaproteobacteria; order Burkholderiales; family Rhodocyclaceae; genus Sterolibacterium. Next base: position 11,274 of record CAZAOQ010000047.1, on the reverse strand, counting down.
GGTGGCACCAGCCTCGCCAATGGCGAATGTGGCGACCGGAATACCACCCGGCATCTGCACCATCGAAAGCAGGGAATCGAGGCCTTGCAAGTGTTTCGACGGCATCGGCACCGCCAGCACCGGCAGCGTGGTCTTCGCCGCCAGCACACCGGCGAGGTGCGCCGCACCACCGGCTGCGCCGATCAGCACCTGGATGCCTCGCTCCGCCGCAGTGGCGGCGTAGTCGAGGGCCTCGTCCGGTGTGCGATGTGCGGAAAGCACCTTGGCTTCATAGTGAATGCCGAATTCCTTGAGTGTTACACCGGCGGCACGTAGCACTGGCCAGTCACTGTCGGAACCCATGACGATGCCGACAAGAGGAGTATTTGCCATATCTGAGTCCTTGATCGGTTTAGAGATGTGAATGTCTTATTCGCCAGCCGTGCGCTCTGCTGACTCAATGGTATTGGCCAGCAACATGGTGATGGTCATCGGGCCGACGCCGCCGGGCACGGGAGTGATCAGACCGGCAACATCCTTCGCTGACTCAAAATCCACGTCGCCACACAGCTTGCCACCCTGCTCTGCTGGCAATCGATTGATGCCGACATCGATCACTGTCGCACCCGGCTTAATCATGTCACCGGTAATCATTTTTGCCTTGCCCACGGCTGCCACGAGGATATCGGCACGCTTCGTATGGAAGGCGAGGTCGCGCGTCTGCGAGTGGCAGACAGTGACAGTGCAGCCCGCACCGAGCAGAAGCATCGCCATCGGCTTGCCAACAATGTTGCTGCGTCCGACGATCACCGCCTCGGCGCCCTTCAGCGGCACATTGGCCGACTCAAGCATTTTCATCACGCCATAAGGCGTGCAAGGAATGAAGCGTGGCGCGCCTTGCACCAGAGCACCGACGTTCTCCGCGTGGAAGCCATCGACATCCTTGTCGGATGCAATCGCCTCGAGCACAGCGGCGCTGTCGAACTGTTTCGGTAACGGCAATTGCACCAGAATTCCATGCACCCCAGGATCGCCATTCAGCGCAGCGATGCGCGTCAACACCTCAGATGGATCGACGTCCATCGGATAGACATCCTTCAACGAGCGGATGCCGGCCTTCTCGCAGGCATTGACCTTATTGCGGACATACACTGCCGATGCCGGATCTTCACCGACCAAAATGACTGCCAGGCAAGGCGTCACACCCTTTGCACTAAGCGCAGCGGCGCGTTCGGCGAGCTTCTCGCGCACGGAAGTGGACAGGGCATTGCCGTCGATTAGATTTGCGGTAGTCATAGTGTCGTGGGTAGAAACGATAATTGATTGCCGAGTTGGCCATCAAAAGGGTGGAATTTTACCTTGATTGCTCCTGGCTTGCCTCGGCTTTGCTTTGGCTTGGGAACGCGAACGCCCGGCAACTTTGTCCGCGGTGCGTATAAATCTGAGGCGGACTCCTCTGAGCTGCATACACTCATCGAATTCCAGCTTTCCCTATTGATGGATAAGAAGCAGCAACAGCGACGCTGGTTGAGTTTGCGTAACCTATAATTGACACTTTCCGGACGACATCATCCAGACCTTCTTGAGCATTCCCTAAGGTTACCTTCGGTCAAACAATTTAAGGAGCTCCTTTGGCGGCAACAACCATACAGTGGATCGCAGCCAGCCTTTTTGCGCTGGCAATCGTGCACACTTTCGCGACCAAGTTCTTTGAACATTTGGCTCACATTCAACCAGCGCATGCGGGGCTGTGGCATCTGCTCGGCGAGGTTGAGGTGGTGTTTGGCTTTTGGGCCATGATCCTCATACTGGCCATGTCCATCACCAGCGGACCTGAACCCGCTGTTGCATATTTAAAATCACGTGATTTTACCGAACCGGTGTTCGTATTCGCCATCATGGTCATTGCCGGAACCCGCCCAATCCTGCAATCTGCCGTCCATGTGGTGCGCATGCTTGGCAAAGCTGTTCGGCTACCCGGAATCATGGGGTTTTACCTCGTCGTTTTATCGGTGGTGCCCCTGTTCGGCTCTTTCATCACTGAGCCAGCAGCAATGACACTTGGGGCACTGATTTTGTCCCGTCAGCTATTCTCGCGAGAAGTATCGGCACGTTTGAAATACGCTACCCTCGGCGTCCTGTTCGTGAATGTGTCGATCGGCGGCACACTGACACCGTTTGCTGCTCCGCCGGTATTGATGGTGGCCGAACAATGGCAGTGGGACACCGCTTTCATGCTGACCACCTTCGGATGGAAAGCGGCGATTGCGGTATTCGTCAATGCCCTCGGCGTTACACTTCTATTCCGGCGTCAGCTAACCAATATTGATGCAAGCGATACAGGAGATCAGAGTGCCAAAGTGCCCTTAGCGCTTGTTTTTCTACACTTTGCCTTTCTTGGTGGTGTCGTCCTTTTTGCACACCATCCGAAGTTCATTTTCGCCTTGCTTCTGTTTTTCCTAGGCTTAACGCAAGCTTATGAGCGACATCAAGATCGGCTGATCTTACGCGAAGCCTTGCTGGTGGCGTTCTTTCTTGCAGGACTGGTGGTCCTGGGTGGTCAGCAACAGTGGTGGCTGCAACCGGTTTTGATGAGCATGAGTAGCGACCAGGTTTTCGCCGGGGCGATGACTCTGACTGCTTTCACCGACAATGCTGCGCTGACGTACCTTGGCTCACTGGTTAACGGTCTGTCGGACGACTTCAAATATGCGCTGGTGGCGGGTGCGGTGACTGGCGGAGGGCTGACTGTAATTGCCAATGCGCCCAACCCGGCTGGGATTGCGATTCTGCGCGAACATTTTGAGGAAGGTGCGGTGCATCCGCTGGGTTTACTACTAGCTGCATTACCACCCACGCTGGTGGCAGCGATGGCATTTCTGTTACTGTAACAGTCAGCCTCAGCTTGCTTTGTAGTGAGGGGGAATATTGCAGTTGAAATTATTCGTTGCAATTGCCATCAGCAGCTGCGCGTATTACTCGCACTCCAAATTTTTTTGCTAGTCGCTGTTTCTCTGGGTGATTGGCACTTCAATGGCGCGTCCGCTCTGGTATTGCTGATTACCCTTGGTGACTCCAAATGGCATTACCTCAAGCACAAGATACGAAACCGCACCAATAAAAAAGCCGGGCAAGCCCGGCTTTTTTACATACTGCATAACTCATTCAACTGACGGTGCAGCCTCTGCTTGCTCAGGCTGATCAAGCAGTTGGACGAGCGCCATCGGCGCGTTGTCACCAAGACGAAAGCCCATCTTAAGAATACGCAAATAACCACCGTTTCGATTGGCATAACGGGGGCCAAGTACGTCAAAAAGCTTGACGACCATTTCCCGATCGCGCAACCGATCAAATGCAAGACGACGATTAGCCAAGCTGGGCTTCTTGCCCAGGGTAATCATCGGTTCAAAAACGCGGCGCAACTCCTTAGCCTTCGGCAAGGTGGTCTTGATAGTCTCATGGCGCAACAGTGAGTTGGTCATGTTGCGGAGCATCGCCAGGCGATGCGACGAAGTGCGATTTAGCTTTCGCAAGCCATTACCGTGACGCATGATACTTTCCTCGTATTTATTCGGCCGCTGCGCAATGCTGGCGGCCGGTTGATCGTTATCGAGATAGGTGGTGAATCAGTCAGGAAGCTCTTTCGAGTCCTTGTGGTGGCCAGTTTTCGAGTTTCATGCCGAGTGCTAGGCCGCGAGAAGCAAGAACTTCCTTAATCTCATTGAGCGACTTGCGCCCAAGATTTGGCGTCTTGAGAAGTTCAGGTTCGGTACGCTGAATCAGGTCGCCGATATAATAAATGTTCTCTGCCTTAAGGCAGTTGGCGGAACGCACTGTCAACTCAAGGTCATCAACCGAACGCAATAGCAGCGGATCAACAGCAGTCTGCTTCGGCGTTTCTGCCGATACAGGGGTACCTTCCAAATCAGCAAAGATCGACAACTGATCCATCAATACGCGAGCCGCATAACGGATTGCCTCTTCCGCATCAATGGCACCGTTGGTCTCAATGTCCATGACCAGCTTATCCAGATCGGTACGCTGTTCAACACGGGCCGCCTCAACTGCGTAACTGACACGGCTGATTGGGCTGAACGATGCATCAAGAGCAATGTGCCCGACTGCGCGCGTTTCCTTGTCGTTCGGACGCATTGAAGCCGGCACATAGCCACGTCCCGCCTCGATCCTGATCTGGATGTCAAGCTTGCCGCCAGGAGCAACATGGGCAATCACGTGATCGGGATTGATAATTTCGACATCATGTGTCGTCTCAATATCACCCGCCGTCACCACACCCTCACCCTTTTTTGACAGGGTCAACAGGGCTTCACTACGATTGTGCAGCTTGAGAACAACGCCCTTGATGTTAAGCAGAATGTCGACCACGTCTTCGCGAACGCCATCCAGCGTCGAGTACTCGTGCAAGACGCCTTCGATCATTGCCGCAGTGGGAGCAAAACCAGGCATCGACGAGAGCAGAATGCGGCGAAGGGCGTTGCCGAGCGTGTGGCCATAGCCACGTTCGAACGGTTCCATAACCACGCGGGCATGCACCGGCGAGAGCGTCTGAACATCAATGTGGCGCGGTTTGAGAAGTGCGCTGGTTTGCATCTGCATTCCTTCTTTTGTAAGCGTCTCAAATGACTGGAGGTGCGCCATGAAATGACGCACCTCAAGAATTCATCGAGAAGCGCAGTTTAGCGCGAGTAAAGTTCGACGATAAGACCTTCGTTGATCGTCGCTGGTAGTTCGGCACGCTGCGGATACGCCTTGAAGACGCCCTTGCCGGCCTTGATATCAACCTCGATCCACTCGGGGAAACCACGGGACTCCGCAGCCACCATCGCGGCCTTAGTACGCAACTGAACACGAGCAGAATCAGTCAGCTGGACGACGTCGCCCGGACGTACGATATAAGACGGGATATTCACACGGCGGCCATTAACCAATATGCCGTTGTGCCGGACAACTTGGCGCGATTCCGCACGCGAGCCACCAAAGCCCATGCGATAGGCCACAGCGTCAAGACGACCTTCGAGAAGCTGGAGAAGATTCTCACCGGTCTGACCTTTACGGCGATCTGCCTCAGCGAACGTTCTACGGAACTGCCTCTCAAGAACACCGTAGATACGGCGAACCTTTTGCTTTTCGCGCAACTGGGTGCCATAACCTGAAAGACGCTGCCCCGACTTCTGGCCATGCTGACCAGGCGCGTAGGTACGACGCTCAACCGCGCATTTGTCGGTAAAGCACTTCTCTGCCTTCAGGAACAGCTTCTCGCCTTCGCGACGGCATTTGCGGCACTTGGGATCAAGATTGCGAGCCACTATTTACTCCTTGATTTCTATCGAATCACTATCGGCGGAGCCGACAGCTTAGATGCGGCGACGCTTAGGCGGCCGGCAACCGTTATGGGGAATCGGGGTAATGTCGGTAATGCTGGCGATCTTTATACCGAGCGCATTAAGCGCACGGACCGCCGACTCACGACCCGGGCCTGGGCCCTTGATACGAACCTCGAGGTTCTTGATGCCACATTCCACCGCCACGCGACCAGCCGCTTCAGCAGCCACCTGTGCAGCAAAGGGCGTGCTCTTGCGGGAGCCCTTGAAGCCAGCGCCACCAGAGGTAGCCCACGAAAGCGCATTCCCCTGACGATCGGTGATGGTAATGATCGTGTTATTGAAGGAGGCGTGCACGTGAGCAATGCCCTCAGCAACGTTCTTCTTGATCTTCTTGCGAACCTTGGTTGCAGTCTTAGCCATATCAGTTCCCTAAATTACTTCTTGGCGCCGGCAATCGACTTGCGCGGACCCTTGCGAGTGCGGGCATTGGTGCGCGTGCGCTGTCCGCGGCACGGCAAACCACGACGGTGACGCAAGCCGCGGTAGCAGCCCAAGTCCATCAGCCGCTTGATACTCATCGTCACTTCACGACGCAGATCACCTTCGACCGCGAACTTACCAACCTCATCGCGCAGACGCTCCATCTCGCTGTCGGTCAGATCCTTGACCTTCGTCGACGGCGTAATTTTCGCTGCGTTGCAGATTTTCTTGGCGCGCGTGTTGCCGATGCCGTAAATTGCTGTCAATGCAATCACGGCATGTTGATGATTCGGAATATTTACCCCAGCTATACGGGCCATAGGCTCACCCTAAATTTTTTGTATCCCGCGAAGGGGAAACCGAGAATTATATACAATAAACTTGCTTTATTCAAGCAATTAACCTTGACGCTGCTTGTGTCGCGGATCTGTGCAAATAACACGAACAACACGATTGCGGCGAATGATCTTGCAATTACGGCAGATACATTTGACCGAAGCCATTACTTTCATGATGATTCTCCGGATAGACCAGTTACGAATAAATTACTTGGCACGGAAAACGATACGGCCCCTACTAAGGTCGTATGGCGTCAGTTGCACCGTTACCTTGTCACCAGGAAGAATGCGAATATAGTGCATACGCATTTTTCCGGAGATATGTCCAAGAACGACGTGACCGTTCTCGAGTTTGACCCTGAAGGTCGCGTTGGGAAGATTCTCTTGAACCTCACCCTGCATTTCAATCATGTCTTCTTTCGACATCGTCCTTACCTTGCCGAAAAACCGGCCCCCTTGAAATTTGCTTTCTTCAGAAGGCTTTCGTATTGATGAGACATGATGTAGGCCTGAACCTGCGACATGAAATCCATCGTCACTACGACGATGATCAGTAGCGAAGTTCCGCCGAAGTAAAATGGTACGTTCCACTTAAGAATGAGGAACTCTGGAATCAGACAAACCACCGTAACATAGACTGCTCCGACCAAAGTCAGACGCATGAGAATTTTCTCGATGTAACGGGCTGTCTGGTCACCTGGACGAATACCGGGGACAAATGCGCCACTCTTCTTCAGGTTGTCTGCGGTTTCCCTAGAGTTGAACACCAAAGCCGTATAGAAGAAACAAAAGAAAATGATTGCGGTTGCGTACAGAATTACATAAGGTGGTTGCCCTGGCGACAACGTCGCCGCGATATCCTTAAGCCAACCCATGCCTTCACCGCTGCCGAACCACCCAGCGACCGTCGCCGGGAACAGGATGATGCTTGATGCGAATATCGGCGGGATCACGCCAGACATATTGAGCTTCAACGGCAGATGCGAGCTTTGCCCACCATAAACTTTGTTACCCACCTGACGCTTTGCATAATTGACCAATATCTTACGCTGCCCGCGTTCAACGAAGACCACGAACCCGGTAACGGCGACGACTAGCACTAGAATAAACAGAGCAATCACTGGATGCATGCTGCCTGTGCTAACAAGTGAGAATAATCCCCCGAGTGCATTTGGCAATCCGGCAGCGATACCCGCAAAAATAATGATCGAGATTCCGTTACCCAAGCCTCGCTCGGTAATCTGCTCACCTAGCCACATCAAGAACATCGTGCCGGTCAGCAGCGTTGTGACAGCTGTAACACGAAAAATCATGCCAGGATCAAGCACCAACCCCTGCTGTGACTCGAGCGCGATTGCGATACCCAAGCCTTGGAAAAGGGCCAATCCAACCGTCCCGTAGCGCGTGTACTGCGTAATTTTGCGGCGTCCCGCTTCACCCTCTTTTTTGAGGGCTTCGAGATGCGGCGAGGCAATCGTCAGTAGCTGCATGATAATCGATGCAGAAATGTACGGCATGATACCCAGTGCGAAAATCGTGAAGCGGGATAGCGCACCACCCGAAAACAGGTTGAAAACGCCAAGAATCCCCCCCTTCTGCCCTTCAAACAACTGGGACAGCGCTACCGGGTCAATACCAGGCACCGGTATGTGAGCACCGATGCGGTAAACGATGATAGCGCCGAGCAAGAACCCTAAACGTCGCCAAAGGTCACCGAACTTGCCGGTGCTACCGATGGCCTTGCCAGGCGCGATGGGAGAGGGATTAGCCAAGGAATCTACTCGAGGTCAATTACTGATTCAGGTTCAGACAGAAACGCTGCCACCGACGGCTTCAATGGCGGCTTTCGCGCCCTTGGTTGCGCCAACACCAGTCAGCGTCACTTTACGGGTCAGCTTGCCGGAAAGGATAACCTTCGCCGACAGGGCATCAGAAGCCACAACCCCGGCCTGCTTCAAAGCAAGGAGGTCGATTTCCGTAAGCGGCAACTTTTCGATCTCTGACAGACGAACTTCGACGTTACGGTCACGGGTCAGCGAAACGAAACCGCGCTTTGGCAGCCGACGTTGCAAGGGCATCTGACCACCCTCGAAGCCAACCTTATGGAAGCCGCCAGCACGGGACTTCTGTCCCTTGTGACCGCGACCGGCCGTTTTACCTAAGCCGCTGCCGATGCCACGACCGACGCGGCGCTTGGCGTGGGTCGAGCCCTCGCCGGGTTTGATGGTATTCAGTCGCATGGTCTTAACCCTCGAACTTCAGCAGATAGCCGACCTTATTGATCATTCCGCGCACGCACGGCGTATCTTCGAGAAACGCACTGCTGTTGAGTCGGCGTAAGCCAAGCCCACGCACGGTGGCTCGATGGTCAGCTTTGGTACCAATGAGACTCTTAACGAGCGTCACCTTGATTTTCTTTTCAGGCATGTTGCTTACCCCATTATGTCCTGCACGCTTTTGCCTCGCTTGGCGGCAATTTCGGCAGGCGTATTCATCGCTTGCAAGCCATTGATAGTGGCGCGCACGACGTTGTAAGGATTGGTTGACCCGTAGATCTTTGCGACGACATCGGTGACACCGGCGACCTCAAAGACTGCGCGCATCGGGCCACCAGCGATGATTCCGGTTCCGGCGCTGGCCGGCTGCATCAACACCTTGCAAGCACCATGGTGTCCGATAACGGTGTGTTGCAGAGTGCCTTCCTTAAGCGACACACGTGCCAGCTTGCGGCGCGCTTCTTCCATCGCTTTCTGGACGGCAACCGGCACTTCGCGCGATTTACCTTTACCCATACCGACACCCCCGTCACCGTCGCCGACGACTGTCAGTGCGGCGAAGCCGAGGATACGACCACCCTTAACGACCTTGGTCACACGATTGATGGCGACCATCTTCTCGCGCATGCCGTCGTCGATCTTCTCCGGAGTCTGGTGCTGCTTTCTAGTTTGCGGTTTAGCCATGATTTGCCTCTGTATACTAGCTGGTTGCCACGTTAGAACTTAAGGCCGACTTCACGCGCGGCTTCTGCCAGCGCCTTGATGCGTCCGTGGTAGTGGAAACCAGAGCGATCAAAAGAAACACTTTCGATACCCTGAGCCTTGGCCCGCTCGGCGATCAGTTTTCCAACCAACTCGGCTGCCTTGACGTTTCCGCCATTGGGAATCTTGCCACGAACCTCTGCTTCGTTGGTCGAAGCAGCGGCAAGCACCTTGGTACCGCAGCCGGAGAAAATCTGCGCATAAATGTGCAGGTTGGTACGATGCACGCTCAGGCGCACAGCCTTCAGTTCGGCAATCTTGGCGCGAGTCCTGCGGGCTCTGCGCAAACGCGTCGATTTCTTGTCCATGATTGTCCGCCCTTATTTCTTTTTCGTTTCCTTGATGATCACACGCTCGTCTGCATAGCGAACACCCTTGCCCTTATAAGGCTCTGGCGAACGATAGGCACGAATCTCTGCGGCCACCTGCCCGACCTGCTGGCGATCGACACCCTTGATGACGATTTCCGTCTGTGTAGGGGTTTCGCATTTAACACCACTAGGCATCTGATGCACTACCGGATGAGAGAAACCCAGCGTGAGGTTAAGCTTGTCTCCTTGGGCTTGCGCACGATAGCCCACGCCAACGAGCGTCAACTTCTTCTCAAACCCCTTGGTGACACCGGTCATCATGTTATTAACGAGCGCACGCATAGTGCCCGACATTGCGCCACCATTCGGCAGACCAGCAACAGCCTTACACTGCAAACTATTGCCGTCCCGCTCAATTTTTACAGCCGGCAACATGAACTGCTTTAATGTACCGAGCGGACCTTTTACGCTGATCTCTGCGTCTCCGAGCAACACCTCGACGCCGTTCGGCACTTCAACAGGATACTTAGCAATACGTGACATCGTCGTCCCCTTAAGCAACAACAAAGAGGACTTCGCCGCCGACATTCGCGGCACGCGCCTTGCGATCCGTCATCACACCCTTCGGCGTAGACACAATCGCAACCCCTAGTCCGTTCATAACTTGCGGCAGGTTATCTTTGCCACGATAAACTCGCAGCCCAGGCTTAGACACGCGGTCAATGCGCTCGATAACCGCACGCCCAGCGTAATACTTCAGCGCAATGTCAAGCAGTGGCTTACCACCATTCTCGCGAACCGCGAATTCATCGATATAACCTTCATCCTTAAGAACGCCGGCAATAGCGACCTTCAGCTTGGACGACGGCATGACAACAGCAACTTTCTGCGCAGACTGCGCATTACGGATGCGGGTCAGCATATCGGCGATAGGATCAGTCATACTCATCGTGATCTCCCCTTACCAGCTGGCCTTGGTCATGCCAGGAACTTCGCCACGCATAACAACTTCGCGCAACTTGTTACGGCACAGACCGAATTTACGGAAGACACCACGGGGACGACCCGTGACCTGGCAACGATTACGCTGACGTGAAGGAGACGCGTCACGCGGCAGAAGCTGAAACTTCAGCCGCGCAGCCATTCGCTCTTCAGCCGGCAGGTTAATGTTGTTATAGATCGCAGCCAACCCAGCGCGCTTCGCCGCATACTTCGCAACGGTCTTAGCGCGCTTGACTTCGCGATTAATCATAGATTGTTTGGCCATATGTCCCTCAGTTCTTGAAAGGGAATTTGAATGCCGCAAGAAGAGCCTTGCCTTCTGCGTCGGTCTTGGCAGTCGTGGTAATGCTGATATTCATCCCGCGAAGTGCGTCGATCTTGTCGTACTCGATCTCAGGAAAAATAATCTGCTCCTTGACGCCGACGTTATAGTTACCGCGCCCGTCAAAACCTTTACCCGAAACACCGCGAAAATCCCGGATTCGAGGCATTGCGACAGACACCAGGCGGTCAAGGAACTCATACATCCGCTCACCGCGCAACGTCACCATGCAGCCAATCGGGTAGTTCTCACGAATCTTGAAGCCGGCAATTGCCTTACGGGCCTTTGTAACCACCGGCTTTTGACCTGCAATCTTGATCAGATCGCCGACTGCGTGATCGAGAATTTTTTTGTCAGCCACCGCCTCACCAACACCCATATTCAGGGTGATCTTAGTGATGCGCGGAACCTCCATGACCGAACCATAGCTGAATTTTTCTTTCAACTCAGCAATGACCG
>CAZAOQ010000046.1:0-18288 GCA_964486795.1 uncultured Rhodocyclaceae bacterium | reverse complement strand
CGGTCGGTGTCGGGCATGGTCAGCGTCACCCAGCGACCATCGGCACTCGGATAGAGCGAGCCGGACATCGGGTTGGAAACGTCAAGACGCGAGATCGGGTTGATGAAACGATCACCCTTGCCGATGGCGAGGAAGGCCTGGACGTCCAGCGCTGCGCCGTACATGTTGGCGGCGAACAATGAGACATCGACCTCCTGGCCTTCGCCGGAATCAACGCGATGCACCAGGGCGGTGACGACACCAAATGCCAGCATGACCGATGCGTGCATCGCACCGGAACCGGTATACACAGGCGGTTGGCCGGGCTGCTGAAGGATGGGCATCATGCCAGTGCGTGCGGCCGCGAGCTCGTCAATCGCCGGCAGGTCGGCGTCGGGGCCGAGCGGGCCAAAGCCGGAGATGCGGCCAAAAACAATATCGGCACGCAGCTTGACGACGTTGGCGTAGTCGAGACCCAGTGCGGCGAGTTCATCGCGTTGCCAGTCGGTGATGATGACATCCGCCTTGGCAATGACTTCCTTAAGCAGTTCGGCACCACGTTCCGTGTGCGGATCGAGTGCCAGACTTTCCTTGTTACGATGGATCAGATCGGCTTCATGGTTCCACTGGCCACCAGTACCACCCGCAGCGGCGGTTGCTGCGGTTGTCTTGGCAGCAGGCAGCAGATCGAGGCGGATGACGCGTGCCCCGAAGTCGGCGAGAAAAGCGCCGGACAGTGAAGAACAGAATTGCCGGGTCAGATCCAGGACGATGACGTCGTCAAGTGCGCGGCTCATCGGTTGTCCTCATGAGTAAATTGAAAAAGGGTTTGCAGGTGCATTTTTGAAGGTGCATCAGCACCGCAATCAGTTGTTGGTGGCAGTGACGGTGACACTCGCCTTATTCTCGAGGCGGTCGAGCACCAGCTCAGCAAGGTCGTACACCTTACGCTGCTCGCTATGCTTGGCCGCACTGGAAGTCAGCATCAGGTTGCAGAACGGGCAAGAGGTCGCAATCTTATCGGCGCCGGTATCGAAGGCTTCCTGGGTGCGCACGTCGTTGATGCGCGCCGTGCCACCCTGGCCGCCCCAATAGTTGCCACCACCCGCGCCACAGCAGAAGCTTTCCTTGCGGTTGCGTGGCATTTCAATGAGCTGGCCGACGGCAGAAACCACGCTGCGCGTCTCGTCGACGATGTCATTGTGGCGCGCCAGATAACAGGGATCATGGAAGGTGATTTTTTCCTGGTTGTTCTGCTTCACCTTGAGCCTGCCGTCCTTGATGAGCTGATCGAGCAGTACCGCATGCGGAATCGTCTGCCACTCGCCACCGAGTTCGGGATAGTAGCGGTCGAAGCTGTTGTAGCAGTGGGCGCACATGGTGATGACCTTGTTGATCTTCATCTCCTGGAATTCCTCGATATTGCCCTGGGCGATTTCGACGAACTGCATTTCATTGCCCATCATCTTGGCAGGATCCCCCGTGCAATGCGGGCCTTCGAGCGTGCCGTAGGAAATCCCGGCAGCTTCGAGCAGATGCACCATGGCACGGGCGATGTTCTGGGCGCGCTCCTCGTAGGTCACGGCGCAGCCGAGCCAGAGCAGGTATTCGGTTTCGCCCGGCACGAATAGCGGCACTTCGAATTCCAGGCCCTTCTTCCAGTCATCGACATTCGCCGAGGTGCCGACGAAGGGGTGACCGCGCTTTTCCATATTGGCGTTGGCTGCCGCCATGGTGTCGGGCATTTCCGAACGTTCCATGACGAAGTTGCGGCGCAACTCCAGCACGATCTCGGCCGGGCTGTTGCTGACCGGGCATTCCTCGACGCAGGCACCGCAGGTCGTGCAATTGAATACCGCTTCCTGGCCGATGGTTTCGATCAGCGAGTCATCATCGAACTTGTCCTGTGCCATGTATTCGGCACAGACGGCCATGATGCTCTTGGGTGACAGCGCCTTGCCGGTCTGCGCCGCAGGGCAGACTTCATGACAGCGGCCGCACCACAGGCAGGTGGTGGCATCCATCAGGTATTTCTGGCTGAGGTGCGAGAGTTTGCTGGCGCCAAGCACCAGTTCCTTGCCCTCTTTTTCCTCGGCGTCGAAGTCGATCGGCAAGAGGTTAATTCCCGAACGCTTCTTCGCCAGCCCGCTGTTAGCCAGACCGAGCACCATGTGCGACATCGGCGTGTGGCCAATCAGCGCGATGAAAGTGACGCCGAACAGCATGTGCAGCCACCAGAACAGCAGATTGCCGGTGGCCAGCGCGTGCATGTCGAGGCCGGCCAGCGCCGCCGCCATAGCCTTGCCGACGAATTCAAACTGCGAACTGGCTTCGGGATTGGTGAGACGGAAGGCCTCGGCCGTGAAGCCGAGCAGCACGACGACAAGCAACAGCGCTTCCATGGGTGAGAAGCCCTTGCGCGTCTTGCCACCCGCGGTGAGACGATCAGGAGGCGCCAGACGCCGTATCGCAAAAAACAGCAGCCCGGTAAAAATCATCAGGCCGCCAATTTCGCGGCCAAGCTCCATGAAATAGCGGCCAAACCAGCCGTGATAGACATCGACACCGATGAAGGTCAGCGGAAACAGGCCATGGCCCAGAATTTCGATGAGGGCACCAAAGAACAGCAGATTATGGGCGATGCCCGAAATCGGTCGTTTCTTGAGCCGCTCCAGCAACAGGCCACGCCGAATGAAAGTCTTCCAGTTGACCTTGGCAAGCACAGCCTCGCGGGTGATCGGCTCGCCGGAGGTGAAATACGCCTGGCCATTGCTGATCCGCCGCCAGTACTTGCGCAGACCAAAGCCAAGGCTGACCAGCGCTGCACTGAGCAGCAGCGTGAGAACGACGTAGTTGATTGCTGAAATGGAATACATCGGCGGCTCGAAAGATTCGTTCTGGATGCGCAGGAAGTGGGGGAGAATGAGGGGCGACGGGCGCCCCGATCAAGCCCAGCGCGAAACCAAGCACGATAACCGTTTATGGTTTCATCCGCAACCCTCGAACTGCCTGTACACGATGGCTAGCCATTAAAATGGGGCCATAAATTGGCCCACGCTTCACCGCAACCGACAAGAATAATTCTGAGGAGAAACAACATGAGATTCGGATTTCACCTGTTCATGGTCGATCCCTGCGAACACCAGGAAATCGCCCGCGCTGCCGATGCGCACGGATGGGACAGCATCCAGGTCGCCGACGCGCCCTTCTTCCCGGAAAAAGTCTCCGTGCCCTACCCTTACACGCCGGATGGCGGGCGCTTCTGGCCGCTGGACATGCCGGTGCTCGACCCCTGGGTGGCGATGACGGCGATGGCCGTGGTGACCCAGCGCATCCGCTTCATCCCCTCCGTGCTGCGCCTGGCCATCCGCCAGCCCCTGCTGGAAGCCAAGAGCCTGTGCTCGGTGGCGGAGGTGTCCAACGACCGCGTCGCGCTCGGCGTCGGCCTCGCCTGGATGCCCGAGGAATTCAAGTGGCTCAACATCGACATGAAGACGCGCGGCAAGCGCCAGGACGAAGCGATTCAGGCGATTCGTCTGCTCATGCAAGGCGGCATGCAGGAGTTCCACGGCAAGTACATCGATTTCGACCGTGTCATCATGGCGCCGACGCCGAAGAAGAAGATCCCAATCTATGTCGGTGGCGCCACCGAGCCGGCCATGCAGCGCGCCGCGCGCCTCGGCGACGGCTGGCTCAGTGTGATCCACAACAAGGCCGAAATTCCCGGCATCGTCGATGCGCTCAACCGCTACCGACGCGAATACGGACGTGACAAAGAGCCCTTCGACATCATGCTGCACTGCCCGGATGCAACGAGCATCGACGACATCAAGCGTCTCGAAGACCTCGGCATCACTGATCTGCAAGTCACACCCTGGGCCCTGCCCGGCATGCAGGCCGAAGAAGGCGTCGGCAAAATCATGCAGCAGCAACCGACGCTGACCATGAAAACCGATGCGATCAAGCGCTACGCGGATGAGGTGATTGCGAAGTTCGTCTGAAGGCACCACCACCGCACCAAGGCATGCCCGGAGAGCCAATATCCATGCGGTTCTTCAAGGCATTGCCTTGGAGAACCGCGCCAATGCTTGATCTCCGGGCAGTACCTTAAACGTAATCAGCCGTGCGGTACCTGCGCTTGCGCGGACTCGTCAAACCCACCACGCCAGCGCAAACACGGCCAGCATGGCGAAGACGATGCCGAGCTTGACGGCCATTGCGACGATGAAGGAAATACCGGCCGCCGCGCCGATGCGCACGGCCTGGCCGTGATCGCGCACGGCCAGCCATTCGCCGAGCATCGCACCGGCAATCGGGCCGACGATGACGCCAATCACGCCGCCGAACAATCCCAACAATCCGCCGACCAGCGCACCGGCAACAGCCAGCCTGCTGGCACCGACACGCTTCACACCCAGTGCAGCGGCCAGGAGATCGACCGCCAGAGCCAACGCGGTGAAAATGCCCAGCATCCACAGCGTCCCCGCCCCGACGTGGACGAAACCATCGAGCCAGGCAAGCAGCCACAGACCGGCAAACACCAGCGGCGGACCGGGTAGAAAAGGCAACACGGTTCCGGCGATGCCACCGAGAACAGCGAGAACGCCGAGGATGCACAGAAAAATTTCCATACGCAGATGATTCCGGGCGAGCACCAAAAACGACTGGCCGGTCGTCCCAACCTTAGCGGAGACGACCGGCCAGCAGTGGATTCAGACGAGCTTAAATTGCCAGTCCGATATTCGCTCCATGACGTGTCGATTCAGCCATGTGACGCGGCAGCCAGGCGGCACCCGCCAGGTAGAGCTGCTTGACGCTGCCCTCAGCCTTGAGCTGGTCGTACAGCTCACACTGCGCCACCGATGCGTACACCAGCACCACGCTGTCGAAACCTTCTTCACGATAGGTCATGCCACCCCACGATGAAGTCAGTTCGATGGCCTTGCCTTCGATCTTCGTGAGCACCAGGTTGGGCTTGATGGTCACGCCGAACTCTTCCATGCGCTTGAGCACCATGCCGATCGAGTAACGGGCGATTTCAGAGCCGAGGTGCACCGACTTGTGGAAGACCACGACTTCCTTGCCTTGCGCAGCGAGGAACTCGGCGACGCAGGCGGTTTCGTAATAGTCTTCCTGCGAGATCAGCGCGACACGTTTGCCGGTCTGTGCCTTGCCCTGCATGACGTCCCAGCCCTGCACCACATGCGCCTGGTTCAGGCCTTCGACATCGTGCGGCACGCGCGGCGTCGAGCCGGTGGCAATGACCACGGCATCGGGGTTGAGCGCTTTAATCGCAGCGATGTCGGCAGAGGCTTCCAGCTTGACCGTGACACCGGTACGGATCATTTCGTTTTCTTCGAAATAAATCTGGTCTTCGAAGGAATCGCGACCCACCACCTTTGAGGCGATCAGCAACTGACCACCGAGGCGCTTGTTCTTTTCCAGCAGTGTCACTTCGTGGCCACGCAGCGCAGCGATGCGCGCGGCTTCGCAGCCGGCCAGACCGCCACCGACGACGACGACCTTCTTCTTCTGTGCAGCCGGCTTGAACTGATCTTCCCAACGCAGTTCACTGCCGATCACGGGGTTGATCGAACAGGTCGGCGTGTAGGGGAAAGTCGCGGGTTCCGAAGCCTCATCGATGCAGCGCGTGCAGCCGATGCAGCGGCGAATCTCGCCGAGGCGGCCTTCGCGTGCCTTGATGGCAAATTCGGGATCGGCAATGCCGGCGCGAACCATGCCGACGAGATCGCAATAGCCGCCCTTGAGCAGTTCTTCGGCGATGACCGGGTCGTTGATACGGCCGGTGAACAGCACCTTGATCTTCGGATCGAGGTCGACGCGCGCGCCCTTACCGACGTCGCGGAACTGGCCGTGAGCGTAATAGGAATTCGGTACGTAAGACGGTGCGCCCCAGCAGTGACCAACGTCGAGGTCGACGAAGTCGAGCAAGTCGGATTCGGCGATCAGGTAGAGCATTTCGCGCATCTGCAGGTTGTCATAGCCGCCCTCGCGGAACTCCATGCCAGCCATACGGATGCCCAGTGCCATCTTGTTGCCGATGCGGGCGCGAATGCGCTTCAGCGCCTCGATGACGAAACGGACACGCTTCTCCGGCTCGCCACCCCACTGATCGGTGCGACGATTGGTGACCGGCGAGAGAAAGCTGTAGCAGAGCGTTTCATGGGCGCAGTGAATCTCGACACCATCGGCACCGCAGTTCATTGCGGCTTCAGCAGCATCGGCGTAGATATTGAGGTGCGCTTCGATCTCGGCTTCGCCGAGGACGTGCGGCGTGTAGTCCTGCGCACCAATGGTCGGCACGGCAGACGGCGCCCAGACGGCATTGAGGTGCGTGAGCTGAACAACCACCACCGCGCCGGACTTGTGAATCTCTTCGCAGAACTTCTTCTTGCCCTCAAGGAAGGCCGGATTCTGATAGCTGGCCCAGGGGGTGCCGAAGCCGACAGCGAGGCCGATTTCCGGCGGCGTCTCGGGCGGGAACGGTGAGTTAAGCAGCCAGGTTTCGCTGCCGATCCAGCCTGTGCCGCCCTTGGCCTTGGCGCCATGGTGAGCGATGAAATGCTCGTCGATCAGGCCAGGTGCCATCGACGAGTTGATGGTGTTGGTGGTTTCGCAGATGCGGTTGGGCACCGTCATCGGGCCCACTTGCAAGGGTGCGAACAGGTGCTCGAAATTCACGTTAGCCATATTGCTTTCTTCTCCAGGGAGGGGGACGGCGGGGTAGCTGGTGGACGCAGACGTCAGAAACAGAAGCCGGACGCGAAAACAGCAAGCCCAGGTCGATGCCTGGGCCTGCTGCTTGTACTAAGGTTTAATTCAGACCTTCTTGGAAACTTCGAGGATGACCATCGGGAAGGGACGCTCGGTCTGCTTCTGGAAGTAACCCCAGGCCGGGAACACCTGATCAAGCTTGGGCCACAGTGCGGTGCGCTCGGCATCGGTCACGTCGCGCGCCATGCAAACAAACTGGTCACGATCTTTCTGCACCCAGCAGGTCTTGTTAGCGCAGATATTGATGTACCAGGTCGGGTGCTGATCGTAACCAGCCAGCGAACCAACGACGACCATTTGCTCGCCGTCTTGCAGGAAGACCAGCGGGGTGGTGCGCTTCTCGCCCGACTTGCGGCCTGTAGTGGTCAGCAGCAGCGTCGGCAGGCCGGAGGGCGAGCCCTTGCCGGTCGACCAGCCATCCGGATTGGCCTTGTAACGCTCGACGTCTGCCTTGGCATCGCCACGGATGCGCTCGACTGAGGAAGTTGCATCCAGCAGTCCTTGAAACTGCTCATCCGTAAAAAATTCCGGCTTCTGGAGTTTGTCTCGATTATCGGTTGCCATATTCAATTCTCCTTTGGTAAATCATTGCTGCGACGACCCGATTGAATACCAAGCCGTGAATGATGCGTTGCGAATTCATTGATCCCTTGCCAAATGCAGCGATAAGTACTTCAGCGCTTCAGCGCTTCAGCACTCCAGCATTTCCATAGCCTGTGGATTTTGGCGACTTTTGGCGAAGTTTGCAACATGGGGGCCGCCACACGGGGCCGCCGTATGAGGATAGCGGCTTAGAAATTACTTGGAATCAGGTGGATTTCAGCCGGCAACCAGAACGACCTGCTCTGACCACAGTGAGAGAGGAAAGATTCCATAGCAAGACTAACCTCAGTCTTGAACGCTTCCGGGTAGCTTCGCTCCCACGGGGCCATTGAGGCCGGCATTCTTGTTTCTGCTTTCCGGTTTCTGTTTGCCTCCATGCTTAAAAGCGACCACAATAAGGCACCTATTTTGGTTTGATTACGAGGCACGCCATGGAACAGGTTCTTGCTACCCGCTCGGTGAGTATCACCGAACTCAAACGCAGTCCCTCCGCCGTTCTTGAACAGGCCGGCTCCGAGCCTGTTGCGGTGCTCAATCATAACCGGCCGGCCGCCTACCTGCTGCCGCCCCATGTCTATGCGGCTATGCTGGAGCGCCTGTCTGCCGACTTGCGGCAAGCAGTGCAAGAAGGCATCGACAGCGGCCCGGCCATTCCGGCCGATCAGGTATTCGCCGAGTTGAATGCCCGCTACGCCGAACCCAAGGCGAAAGGCAAAACCACCACCAAGCCCCGCGGTAAACGCACGGCTTGATGGTTCCGGTCACCTTCTCGCCAAAATCTCGCCAGGACCTGCTCGACATCGGCGATTACATCGCCAAGGACAGTCTGGCCAATGCACGGCGTTTCGTTGGCCGATTGATGGAGCAATGCCAACGCATCGGCAATACGCCGCTGGCCTATACCGGCCGCGAGGACTTGGCTCCGGGTTTGCGTATGGCGCCCATGGGGCGTTATGTGGTTTTCTTCCGCGTGATCGACGATACCGTGCGTATCGAACGGGTGCTGCATGGTGCACGCGACCTTCCCGCAGTGCTAGGACTTGGTGACCGAGAGACACCAGACGCGCCGCCGAGGGCGGAAATCGGCTCCGTGCTCGACAGAAAAGCGGACAATTCATGTGCTACAGAACCAGACAATTCTAAAAACCTGTGACACACAGGGGCCGCTGTATCGGTGGCCAGAGCCCGTTGCGAAACCCGGAGAAACCGACGTTTCACTCCCGTACCGTCAAACGAATACGCCCCAAAAAGGGGCGTATTCGGATGCAACAATGCAGCAGCGATGAATCAGCGCTTGAGGATTGCCGCCGTAGCGTTGCCGCCGAGGCCCAGCGTTTGTGCCAGACCAACCTTGGCATTCGGCACTTGGCGACCGCCCGACTGGCCACGCAGCTGCCAGGTCAGTTCAGCAATCTGGAACACGCCCATGGCCGTGGTGGCTTCACCGAAGGAGACGAAACCGCCGGACGGATTGATCGGCATGCTGCCGGTCGGCAAGGTTTGGTCGGATTCGAGCAGCTTTTCCGATTCACCCGGCTGGCACAGGCCCCACTCTTCGGGGAAGGCCAGTTCGTAATAGCAGGTGTTGTCTTGCAGTTCGGTGAAGCTGACGTCCTTCGGGCCGATACCGGCGTTCTCGAAGGCTTTTTGCACGGCAGCCTTGGCTTCGGTGTGGAAGCTGGCACCGGCAGGCACCGGGCCGGCGAGACCGCGCGGCAGCGCGTCGTCGAAGGTCATCGTGGAAACTGCGCTGGAGGCAACCCAGATCGGCGGATTGTTGGTGAACTTCTTCGCCATTTCCTTCGAGCAGATCACCGCAGCAGCGGCACCGTTCGACACCGGGCAGATTTCGAACAGACGCAGAGGGTTGCTGACATAAGGCGACTTCAGCACGTCCTCAATGGTGATTTCCTTCTGGAAACGCGCATAGGGGTTGTTGACTGAGCACTTGCGCGCCTTGACGGCGACCTTGGCGTACTGCTCTTCGGTGGTGCCGAAATCGTGCATGCGGCGACGTGCCAGCGTCGACCAGAACGACGGACCAGGGAAGCCGATGCAACGTTGACGCAGGAACTCGGGATCGTTCGGATCTTCAAGACCAGAGGTCTGGATCATGCCCTTGGGCATGACTTCGCCGCCGACCACCAGAACCATGTCATAGATACCGCCAGCCACCATCGAGTAACCGACGTTGAAGGCGTTACCGCCAGCCGCACAGCCGGCCGACATGTTGTAGACGGGGATGCCCGTGGAACCGAGATCCTCGACGACGTCATTACCATTGAGGCCCCAGCCCTTGCCGCCCGAGAAACGCGAGCTGGCAGCGGCAACGGCCTGAATCTGTTTCCAGGAAACGCCGGCATCCTTGAGGGCCATGTCGACGGCGGTGCGGCAAAGTTCGGTGACGGACTTGGTGCCGACGATATCGTCTCCGGTCTTACCGAAGCGATGGAGGCCTACGCCCAATACTGCGACTTCTTGCATTCTGATTCTCCTCGCGTCTCAGGTCTTAGACCAGTTTGAATTTCCAGGAAGTAAACGTCTTGTCTTCTTCGTGATACAGCGTATCGATGACGAGTTCGACCTTGGCGCCCACTTTGATTTCTTCCAGCGCATTGACCATCTGGCCAACCAGACGCAGACCGTTTTCCATGTCGACCACGCCGATGACATAAGACTTGAACGGTTTGTCGAACTTGTGCGGGGGTGGCGGTGCGAAGTCGGCCACCGAGTAGCTCCAGATCACGCCCTTGCCGCCGAATTCGCAGTCGACAATCTTCGACTCATTGCAATCCGGGTTATGGCAGGCCTTCTTCTTGGGGAAATAAGGCGTGCCGCAGGTGGTGCACTTGGAGCCAAAAATCTTGGCGCCGCCTTCTTGCGTAAACAACCCTGCGACGCAGGGCAGGCTGTTTTCACTCATTTTGCTTTCTCTCCTTAAGCCCGGGCGAGCTTGATCAGTTCAGGTAGCACTTCAAGACAATCGCCGACTATGCCATAGCGCGCATAACGGTAAATCGATGCATCCGGATCCTTGTTGATGGCGACGATGGTCTTCGCCGCCGAACAACCGGCCATGTGCTGGCTGGCACCAGAAATCCCGGCCGCCAGATAGAGGCCGGGGCGAGTGATCTTGCCGGTGAGGCCGACCTGGCGGGCGGAACTGATCCAGCCCTCGTCGACGATGACGCGCGAACCGCCCCACATGCCGCCGAGTGCATCGGCGAGCTGCTTGACCAGTTCGTAGTTCTGCGCATTGCCGAGACCACGGCCGCCCGAGACGATGATCTGTGCGTCATCGAGGCGCGGGCCTTCAACCTTGGCGGGCGACGTGACCTTGAAGCGCTCATCGACTGCGGCGAGGTTCACGGCGATATCACGACGCGCCGGTGTGGTCGGCGCTGCAGCGACTTCGGCTACAACCGAGGTGGTGACGACGGAAATGACATTCACCGCTGCGGTCAGCTGATAAACGACATGGGTGTCGCCACCGAAAGCGGTGGCTGTCACGTTCATCGCCGCGTCTTCGACGGCGATAGCGTAGGCATTCATCGCCACCGGAATGCCCAGCTTGCCGGCCAGACGCGGCGCGATGAGACGCGCGGCTGCGGTCTGGTTGAACAGGATGGTCTTCGGCGCGTTCTGCTCGGCGTACTGGGCCAGTGCGGCGACCAGTGCATCGGGGCCAAACTGGGCGAGCTTGGCATCGCTGATAATATCGAGGCCATTCACGCCATATTCGGCGGCGACAGCAGCGGCATCATTGGCGGCCGGGCCGATGACGACCCAGTGCAGCGGCAGCTTGCTGGCGGCGGCCGTCTTGCGCGCCAAGGTCAGCGCTTCACGGGTGCCACCTTCGAGGGTATTACCCCAGGTACAGAGAACCACGGTCATAGTGCGGATCCTTCCTCTTTCTTAAGAACGTACACGAGTGCGGGCATTGCGCAGCCACTCGCCATGTTGACTAATGTGACCAGTTTGACTGATAGATTGTAATTGAGCGGCGCCCGCCGCGCTTGCCGCCGCTGCGCTTCAGATACGGACTTTGGCATTTCAAAATGGGACA
This sequence comes from uncultured Rhodocyclaceae bacterium, assembly GCA_964486795.1. Lineage (GTDB taxonomy): Bacteria > Pseudomonadota > Gammaproteobacteria > Burkholderiales > Rhodocyclaceae > Sterolibacterium. Next base: position 6,845 of record CAZAOQ010000046.1, on the reverse strand, counting down.
TGCTCCAAGAACGAGCATTGATGCGGTTCTCCGGCCATGCTTAATCCCGTTCGCGTGCCGCGACCTGGTTCAACTTTAAGTCGTTCGGCGGATTAAACACGCAGCGCGTCCCCGCCGGGTCGTAGATGTAAGCCACGCAGCGATTGCAACTGGTGCAGCCCGACTGACGCAATTCACCACGCTGAAACTTGCTCACCAGCGCCGGATCATGGATCAGCGCACGCGCCATGACGACGGCGTCGAACCCCTCCTTCAGTGCGGTTTCCACGTTATCCATCGACTTGGCGCCGCCGAGGTAGGCGAGCGGCATCTTGAGTGCGGCGCGGATCTTGCGCGAATGTTCGAGGAAGTACATCTCGTGGAACTCGACCTTGGGCGCAGTCCCCTGCGCGACGTGCATCATGGTGCGCAAAAACCAGCGGTCACGCAGGACGATGTCCATCTCTTCTAGGTTGAAATTACTGCCGAAGATGAACCAGCCCGATTCCATATTGCGCCCGCCGGAGAGCACCAGCATGTCGGCACCGGCCGCCTGCAACGCGCGCCCGGTGACGATGGCATCGTCGACCGTCGCACCGCGCCGCACACCGTCGGCTACATTGATCTTGGCGAGCACGGCGAGGTCTCGGCCGACCGCCGCCTTGACGCGGGCGAGCACTCGCGCCGGGAAGCGCACCCGATTCTCGGCGTTGCCACCATAGGAATCGGTGCGCTGGTTGGAGAGCGGCGAAATAAACTGGTTCAGCAGATAGCCGTGGCCCATGTGGATTTCCACGGCGTCGAAGCCCGCCTCGCGGCATAGTTCGGCAGCCATGGCGAACTGACCGGCGACCAAGTCCATGTCATTCTCGTTCATGGCACGCGTCAGGAAATTACCGGCCATCGCCCCGGCCGGGTTGAAGCCCGACATCGCGCTCATGGTCCGCCCGCGCACATGACACTGGGTGACGAATGAACCGCCGTGAGTGATCTGAAAGGAAATCTTGCCACCCTCGGCATGCACAGCATCAGCCATCGCCCGCAGATCCGGAAGAATCTCTGAACGGATCCATATCTGATTGCTCAGCGTGCGGCCGACCTTGGCGACAGCGCCATAGGCCACTGTGGTCAATGCCACGCCACCCGCAGCGAGATCACGGTGATGATTGAGCAGTGCCTGCGACGGCGCACCATCGACACACATGCCTTCGTTCGCCCCCGACTTGATGAAGCGGTTGCGCAGCGTGACCGGGCCAAGCTGAAAGGGCTGGAAGGGATCAGGAATCGCTTGGTCGGTTGCGGTCATGAGGAACTCCGGCAGGATAGAAAAGTAGCGCTGATTACAGCGAGTCGTCGAATTTCGGCGGACGCTTTTCCTTGCGTGCGCGGATCGCTTCCTCGAAATTGCGTGTCGTCATGCGCACGAACAACTGCGCCTGACCTTCGTGGTTCATGTGAGCATGCATGCTGCCGGCTTCGAGGCTGGACCAAAGCATCTGCTTGGTTAGCTCGACGCCGAGATGGCTGAAGCCGATCATGCGCTCAGCCAGTTGGTAGCAGGCATCGAGCAGCTGGTCAGGCGGCAACACACGCGAGACGAGGCCGATGCGGTCGGCCTCCTGCGCATCGACATCACGCCCGGAAAGCATGATCTCGAAAGCGCGCGAAGCGCCGATGGCGCGTGGCAGGATGAAGCTGAGGCCAAGCTCGGCGGAGGTGAGACCGTTGTTGATGCCCGCCGGCCGAAAATAAGCCGTCTCGGAGGCAAGGCGAATGTCGCAGGCCATGGCAAGACAGAAGCCGCCACCAATCGCCGCACCGTTGATGGCGCCAATCACCGGCTGGTGCATGTCGCGCAGCGCAAGAATGACATCGTCAAGCACCTTGATCGCACGCCGCGAGATGCCCGGCATTGACAGCCCTTCGAAGATCGGCAGGAAGCCAGGATTAACGAGATCGGCGCCCGAGCAGAAGCCCTCACCGGCACCAGTCAGGACCACCACCCGACAATCGTTATCAAAGCTGACTTCTTCGAGCGTCTCGCGCAGCGGCACCATGACATCGAAGGCCATGGCATTCATCCGCTCGGGGCGGTTGAGGATGATCTGGGTCACGTGGGGACGCGGCTTCTCGACCAGGATGAAAGACATAGGATGATTCCTCTCAAATCACGCCGCTCCCATGCGTGGGAGCGGCCGTATAAATCAGGTGCGCAACTGCGCTTCGGCGACGCTTTTTGCCCAGCGGTAATCGGCCTTGCCAACCGGCGTGCGAAAGACTTCATCGACAAAGACGATGTCCTTCGGCACCTTGTAACCGGCGATATGCTTGCGTGCATGTTCGCGGATGGCCTGCGCATCCTGACGAACCCCTTCACGCAACGCCACGACACCGACGACCTTTTGACCCCATCGCTCGTCGGGTACACCGACGACCACGGCATCAACGATGCCGTCCCAGGAACGGATGGCTTCCTCGACTTCCTCGGTGAATACTTTCTCGCCACCGGTGTTGATGCACTGCGAATTGCGGCCGAACACGGTGATCATGCCGTCGTCTTCAAGGCGTGCATTGTCGCCGCTGATCGAGCAGCGCCGGCCGTCAATCTGGGTGAAGGTTTCGGCGGTCTTCTGCGGATCGCGGAAGTAGCCGAGCGGCAGATTGCCCATGCGCACCAGAATGCCCATTTCGCCCGTCTCGGCGAAGCGCCACACACCGTTCTCCTCGATGGCGACGTCGGTGGTTTCGCTGCGCGGCAAGGCGATCAGACCCTCCTTGGCGGGCTTGGCACCCGTGCCAGACTGCCCGGTTTCGGACGAGCCCATGGCGATGACAAGGCGCGTATATGGCGGCAGAAACGGCATCAGTTCCTTTTGCACATGTTCGGAGAGCAGCGCACCAGATGAGGAAATCGCCATCAGCGAGGAAAGATCCCAACGCCCCGGATTTGCCTTCAGTGCAGCGAGTAGCGGCAGGCCCATGGCGTCGCCGACGATCATGATGCAGCTGATGCCCTCCTCGACAACCTTGTCGAGGATGTACTCGGCATCGAAGCCTGGCTTGTCGTTGAGGAATACCGTGTGGCCGGCGAACAGGCCGATCAGCGTCGCCCAGAGGCCGGCGCCGTGCATCAGCGGGGCGGTGGGTAGCAGCTTCATGTAGAAGCCCTCCTGCACGCGCGACACCAGCTCTCCGGGCGACTTGACCGCGCCTTCCGGATGGAAGTTACCGCCACCGCCGAAGCCGCCAAAGAACAGCGCCTTGTGCGGCCAGATCACGCCTTTCGGCATGCCGGTGGTGCCGCCGGTGTAGAGCAAAATCTGGTCGTCATCAGACAGCACGATGTCATCGAGCGAGCCCTGGGCTGCGGTCAGCGCATCTTCATAATCGATAGCACCGGCGATGCCCGGAGCGGCTGTGGCGTCATCACGAATGCGGGCGATGGCCTTGATGCCGGGCGCAGCGGAGAGCGATTCCTTGATCACGTCTTCCAGCTCGGCACTGTAGATCAAGGCCTTGAGCTGGGCGTTGTCGTAAATGTAGCGCGCTTCTTCAGCGGTATACCGAAAATTGATATTCACTGCGATGGCCTTCAGCTTGAAGGCGGCAAAGCAGATTTCGACGTACTCGGTACAGTTGAAGGCATGAATGCCCACCGTGTCGCCAGCACCGACGCCCTTGCCACGCAACCACAATGCCAGCCGGGTCGCCCGCTCCTCGAGCTGACGATAAGTCAGACGCCGCTCGCCGCAAACCAGCGCCTCGTCATCCGGCTTGGTCTCAACGACGATCTTGAACAGATCGGACAAGTTGTAGGTTCTTTCCATACTCATGAAACCCCTCCCGAACTCTCGATGTCTAGATGCATCGATGAGTGATAAATGATCAATGTTGAATGGTTAAAAATGAATAAGTTACAAGGCCAGCTCGGCCATGGTGCGCACCATGTCGAGGCCACCGTGGCCCATCACCAACAGCGTGGTCACCGGCGAATCCTCCCAGGCCTGCAAGCGATCCTTGATGCGCGCCCTGGAGCCGCACAGGGAAATCTCGTCGGCGAACTGCGTCGGCACCATCGCCATCGCCTCCTCGCGGCGGCCTTCAAAGAACAACTCCTGGATCTTATTGGCTTCGGCCTCGAAACCCATGCGACACATCAGATCCTTGTGGAAGTTCTTTTCCTTGGAACCCATGCCGCCGATGTAAAAAGCCAACGTCATCTTGACGGGAATCAAAGCAGTTTCGAGGTCATCATCGATATTCACCTGCACCAGAGGTGCGATCTCGAAGCCGGGCTTCATGCCCTTGAGCTGATCGGCATAGACTTCCTGGCGGAAAGGACTGTAGTAAACCGGCAACCAGCCATCAGCGATCTCGACCGTCTGGGTGACATTTTTCGGCCCTTCGGCGCCGAGGTAGATCGGCAGATCGGCACGCAGCGGATGCGTGATTGAACGCAGTGGCTTGCCCATGCCCGTCGCGCCGGGGCCGCTATAGGGCAGCGGATAGTGCTCGCCACTGTTGGCGACCGGCGCCTCGCGGCGCATGACCTGGCGAATGATGTCGACATACTCTCGGGTGCGCGCCAGCGGCTTGGCAAAGGGCTGGCCATACCAGCCTTCAACAACCTGCGGGCCGGATACGCCAAGGCCGAGAATCATGCGGCCATGTGAGAGGTGATCGAGCGCCAGTGCCGCCATGGCACAGGCCGTGGGCGTGCGTGCGGACATCTGGGCGATTGCCGTGCCGAGCTTGATCTTCGATGTATGCGCACCGATCCAGGCGAGCGGTGTGAAGACATCGTTGCCCCAGGATTCGGCGGTCCACACCGAGTCGAAACCGAGCTTCTCTGCCTCTTGAGCGAGAGGCACATTGCCGTCAGCGGGGGGGGATGCGTACCAGTAACCGAGTTGCAGGCCGAGCTTCATGATGGAGTTCCTCAAAAAAAGTTGCGCAGCGGGTGAGGCGACCGGATGCACAGCTCCAGCGCTGGAGCGAATGTGCAGGTTTCACAGGTATGCGGAGCGTACTTTCGGCATCGCTACCGGGATCAAGTGACCACGCTGGACCACGCTGGACCACGCTGCGAAGCGCATCATTCTGCCTGTCATCACGGTCATTGTGGGATAAAAGTATTGATGCCGTCACTGCTGCTCACCACGCCTTCAGCGCCGATCGGCTCGGGTTGGGCCGCCATCAGCCAAGCCAGAATATCCGGACGGTCTGCCGGCGTATTGGCGAGAAATCGTGCGTCATCCACAAGCAGGCGGCCCACGATCACCCCGCGCACCGGCACACCGCGACTGCAGATCACCGTGAAGGTTTCGATGCGTGCTTGGCCAGCCGGCTGCTCTTCGAGACGTGGCGGCCGCTCGGCATCAAGCACAGCCTGATCGATCGCCGGATCGGTGCGCTGCCATTCATGCGGCGACGGTACGATCGAATAAACGCCGACCGATTGTTTGGAGAACAGACCACCGTTGGCGGTGATCAGCGCGTGACGCTCGCCGCTCAGCCCGGTGCGGCGCAAGCGCGTGACGGTCGCAGCGATGGCATGCAGGCTATAGGCATTTAGCGGACCACCAAAATATGGCAGGCCGCCCGTCACCGTCAGGTCGCGCGGATCATCCTCGGCAATGCCGAGTGCCTCGCAGGCCAGCTCAACGGCGACGGGGAAGCAGCTGTAGAGATCAAAGAAATCCAGCGCATCGACATCAAGATCAGCCATCGCCAACGCGCGGCGCACGGCGACACCAATGGCCGGTGCAGCGTCATAGCGCAGATGATCGATGGCGCGCAAGCGGTCGTTGGCATCGCCGCAACCCCGCAGATAAATCCACTGGTCTGGTGCAATGCCCAGCCGGCGTGCATTGCCGGCCGATGTCATGATGACTGCAGCCGCTTGATCCACGCGGTTGTCGGCCACCATGCGGCGTGTGAAGGGATGAGCGATCCAGCGATTGTCCGGCGTGACCGCAGCGAGTTCACTGACGCTGTAGCGCTTGCCAAATGCCGCATGCGGGTTTTGCGCTGCCACGGCTGCGAGGCGCGCCATCAACCGTGCCATCGTCGTTCGATGCGCTTCCAGCGACTCACCGCGTTTGCCGCGCAAGGCATTTTCAAACAACGCATAGCTCGCCGCTGGCAGATCAAGTCCATGAACAATCTCGTGCATGCTGATGAGCGCACCGACCTGATCCTCATCTTCACCGAGTACCGTGCAGGAACCCGCCGGGTCTTCACTCCAGTCGAAGCGGACGCCCTGCTTTTCGGCCTCATCGCTGCTGCGCTGCGACTCGCCACCCGCCAGCAAGAAGGTACGGCATTCACCACTCACGATCTTCTCGGCAAATTCATTCATCATCATCTGGGGCGCGTTACCACCGATCTTCGAATACACGGCATGCGGCGGATCGATGCCGAGCCGCTGCGCCAGCGAACGCGGCGGCTTGGTCGACTTTCCGAACGGCACCGGCGACCAGTCGCCCATATCAGCGAAGAGGCGGATGAAGGCCACGGTATCAATATCGGCGAGGACTGCGGCAGCATTACCCGTATCCTCAAGCGCCCGCCGCGCTGCCTCGGCGGCGAGATCGACCGGGGCACAAGCCAGAGAGGGATCGAAGGCCTTCAGCGAATGTTCGCCGACGCCGATGATGACGGGCGTGGTATCGGGAATGGCGTCACGAGCAAAGCTGGGCATCATCTTGGCGGCACCGGGACAGGCAAGGGTGGATGGAGTCAGGGTCCGTAGGTCGGGTTAGCGCCTCGTCCCTCAAGGGATTTCTGATGGTCATAAGCCGACGCCCATTGTCGGGTTACGCTGCGCTCTCAAGTCAATCGCATTAAGTTGTTGATATTTATAG
>CAZAOQ010000045.1:10061-18324 GCA_964486795.1 uncultured Rhodocyclaceae bacterium | reverse complement strand
TGTCGGGGGTCCTACAACGGCTCGTTTTCTAATGCATAATTGATATGGTATCGGGTAACTGCGGTTTTTAGGATAAAATCCCGCTTTTGCCGAAACGAATACCGACAGGATCCTCCCCATGAGCACTGAGAACGCAGCCGTCCAGAAATGCTTGTCTGAAGCCCGGCTCAACGGCTTGAAATTGCGTAACCGTGTCATCAAGGCCGGCACCTTCGAGGGTAAGTCGCCGAACGGCCAACCCTCAGCCGAGCTGACCGAATTACACCGACGCATTGGCGAAGGCGGTACAGCGATGACCACGCTGGCCTACTGCGCAGCGGAGAACGACGGTCGTCTCAATACGAACATGATGTATATGGACGAATACGTGCGCGAGCCGTTGTCAGCCATGATCGGGACGATCAAGACGACAGGTACGCGCGTAGCCGGGCAGTTGTGCCACGCCGGTGGCTTTTCGAAGAACAAACAACTCAGCACCCGGATGCCCTACGGCCCGTCGTTCGGTCTCAACAAGCTGGGCCTGGCGCAGGGCATGTTTTTCTGTGGCGCGCTGTCGAAGGAAGGTATCCGTGCACGCGCGGCCTCCATGGGGCGTGCGGCGGCTTTCATGAAATCGGTGGGCTTCGACGCCATCGAGATTCACTTCGGCCACGGTTACGGCCTGAGCCAGTTCATTTCGCCGATCACCAATAAGCGCACCGATGAATATGGCGGCAGCCTCACCAAGCGCATGCGCTTTCCGCTTGAAGTTCTGGCGTCGGTGCGCAAGGCCGTCGGTGACGACTTCCCGTTGCTTGGCAAGATCAGCATGTCCGATGGCGTGCGCGGCGGCGTCACCTATGAGGAATCCCCGCTGATTGCGGAGATGTTCGACAAGGCCGGTCTCGACTGCGTGATTCCTAGTGACGGCACCAGTTCGATGAATCCCATGCTGTTGTTTCATGGCGACAGCATTCTGCCGGGCATGCTTGAACAGGAGAAGAATCCGATCATGAAGGTTGGTCTGCGTGTGATCGGGCCAAAGATGTTCCGCTATTACCCCTATCGGGAGACGTATCTGCTCGAGAATGCGCGCCGTATCCGCGACAAGGTGAAGCGCGGCAGCGTCTGTTACATCGGCGGCGTTTCGAGCAATGAGAGTATTGCCAAGGTGATGGGCGAGGGCTTCGACTTCATTCAGCTGGGACGCCCGCTGCTGTTCGATCCGGACTACGTCAAGCATGCCGAGGCCGAGCCGGATTACCTCAACGGCTGCACCCATTGCAACCGCTGCGCGACGCTGATCGAGGCACCCGGCGGTATTCGCTGCGTGCTGCGGAGTGAGTGAGGGTGATCATGCAGGTCGGGTTAGCGCTGCGCTAACCCGACCTACAACGGCAATAACTGAAAAGCTTGCCTATTTAACCTATTTGACCAATTAACTTATTAGGTTATATTGTCTGTATGGAAAAGGGCCCCCCGCATTGCAGGCTGTCAGTCGTCAAAGCCTTTGTAGAGGCGGGTCAGGTCAGGGCGACAGCAACCGCCTACAACGGAGCGCGTGAGCTTGGTATCAATGATCTGGCCGGAATGTGCGCCGTTGTCTTGGCGCTCACTACCGCTGACTTTTACAAGAGCATGACCGTCCATGCCGATCACACGGTATGGCAGGACGTGTACCACGCCACGACAGCAAGCGGCGATGAGGTGTACCTAAAGCTGACCGTCATTGATGAGGTGTTGATCGTTTCCTTCAAGGAGCTATGACCATGAAATGCCCATGCTGCGGCGCGGCGGAACTGATCCACGATACGCGCGATATGCTCTACATCTACAAGGGTGAAACCAACACGATCCCAGCGGTGACGGGCGACTTTTGCCCCGCTTGCGGCGAAGTTGTCTTGAACCGTGAACACGGTGACCGCTACAGCGAGTTGGTCGGCCTGTTTCAGCGGCAAGTGAATGCCGCCTATGTCGATCCCGACTACATCGCCAAGGTGCGCCGCAAGCTCGATCTTGACCAGCGGCAGGCCGCTGAACTTTTCGGCGGTGGCGTTAATGCCTTTTCGCGCTACGAGAACGGTAAAACAAAGCCGCCGCTGGCCTTGGTCAAGCTATTCAAGCTGCTGGATCGTCACCCCGATCTTCTGGATGAGGTTAGAACCGCTTGACCTTTTCAAGCTCGCCATTTCATCCCGCTGCAGTCGAGCGTGTTTGTCGAGAAAGCCCCACAGAAAATTCCTTGAGGGGCGCTCGAAGGAAGTACTTATGGGGTGTGCTGCGCTAACCCGACCTACGGTTTTGTGGTGACTGAACGATGGAAGCCTGGCTGTCGTCGACGCTCAGGCGTTATGTGTTTTTTTCCTGCCCAAATGACGGGAGAGGTTCATGAAGTTTGTGTCATCTGAGAGCGGCAATGTCCGCAATGTCCGCAATGTGGTTGAGCATGCCACCTGGCGAACCATCGCTCGGGTTGTTTGCCTTGCCCTGCCGTGCCTGCTGGCGGCTTGTGGCGGCAAGCCCGAAACACCTGCCGCTGCGACTGCCGGAGCAGAGGCAGGGGCTGTGCGCCCTGCACTGACGGTGACGGTGACCTCGCCGCAGCAGGAAGACTGGCCGTTGACGATTGCTATCGACGGCAATGTGACGGCCTGGCAGGAGGCCGTGATCGGCGCCGAGCTCCCTCACTACCGCATCAGCGAAGTGCTCGCCCAGGTGGGCGACCGCGTGCGCAAGGGGCAGGTGCTCGCGCGCATTGATCACGATACGGTCGCCACCGAACAGGCCGAGGCTGCCGCCGTGGTGGCCGAGCTTGAAGCTGTGGCCGCAGAAGCGCAGGCCAATGCCGGACGTGCCCAGACTCTGCGCACGCAAGGTTTCTATAGCCCGCAAATGCAGACCCAATACGCCACCGCAGAACAGGCCACAGAAGCACGTCTGGCGGCCGCCCGCGCGCGGCTGCGTTCGGCCGATTTGCGTCTTGCCAAGGCGAATGTCACCGCGCCGGATGATGGCGTCATTTCCATGCGCAGTGCTGTAGTCGGTTCGCTGACGCAGCCGGGACAGGAGCTGTTCCGCCTGATCCGCGGTGGCCGGCTTGAATGGCAGGCCGAGATCCCTGCATCACAGCTTGCTCACGTCAAACCCGGCGTGACGGCGCAGCTTGTCGGCCCTGCCGGCGAAGCGGTGCGTGGTCGCGTGCGTAATGTCGCGCCGAGTGTCGATCCGCGCACGCGCAATGGCATCGTCTATGTCGACCTGGCGGGTAACACACCGCTGCGTGCCGGCATGTTCGCACGCGGCGATATCGAGACCGGACGCGCAACGGCGATGACCTTGCCACAAGCCGCGCTGGTGCTGCGTGAGGGCTTCAGCTATGTGTTCGCCATTGCGACCGCCCAGCCGCAGGCGCAAAGCGGGAACGGTGAAAATCTTGAGCGTGTTGAGCGTGTTGAGCAGATTCGCGTCAAGGCCGGGCGTCGCAACGGCGATCGAATCGAGATCCTCGAAGGCCTCAAACCAGGGACGCGCGTGGTGGCATCGGGTGCCGGTTTCCTCGCCGATGGCGACATCGTGAAGATCGTTGCAGCACAGCCAAAGGCCGCCAGCACTGAGCCGGCGGGCAAGGCCCGCCCGGCGGAAAGTGCTGCGCCATGAACGTCTCCACCTGGTCGATCCGCAATCCGATTCCGGCCATCCTGTTCTTCATCATGCTGACGCTGGCGGGCGTGGTGTCCTTTCGCGCCATGGAGATTCAGCAGTTTCCCGACGTCGAGTTGCCGACGGTGATCGTTACGGCGGCGCTGCCGGGTGCCGCACCCTCGCAGATGGAGACGGAAGTTGCCCGCAAGATCGAGAATGCGATGGCGGGTCTGCGTGGCATCAAGCATATCTACACCAAGGCGCAGGACGGCTCGGCGACGGTGACCGCCGAGTTCCGTCTCGAAAAGCCGACACAGGAAGCACTCGATGATGTGCGCTCCGCTGTGGGCCGCATCCGTGCTGATCTGCCCGGTGATATGAAAGACCCGGTGATCGAGAAGATCGATCTCGCCGGTGCGCCTATCCTCACCTACACCGTGGCCTCGAAGCGCATGGATGACGAGGCGCTGTCGTGGTTCGTCGATCACGTCGTCGCCAAGACCTTGCTCAGTGCGCGCGGCGTGGGTGCTGTATCGCGCGTTGGTGGCGTTACCCGTGAGGTGCGTGTCGAGCTTGATCCGGCGCGGATGCTCGCACTCAATGTCACGGCGGCCGAGATTTCGCGCCAGTTGCGACGTGTCCAGCAGGAAGCCTCGGGCGGTCGTACCGACGTCGGCGGCGCCGAGCAGACCGTGCGCACCGTCGCGACGGTGGATAGCGCTGATGCACTCGCGGCGATGGACATCGTTCTCGCCGATGGCCGTCACGTGCGGCTTGATCAGGTGGCGACGGTGAGTGACACGGTCGGTGAGCCGCGCAGTGCCGCGCTGCTCAATGGCAAGCCGGTCGTCGGTTTCGAAGTCACGCGCAGCCGTGGCATCGGCGCGGTGAGCGTGGCGGATAAAGTCCGCGAGAAACTCGAAGTCCTCAAGACCGAACATCCCGATATCGAGATCACCGAAGCCTTCAACTTTGTTGATCCGGTCATCGACAATTACGAAGGCTCGATGAAGCTGCTGATTGAAGGCGCGCTGCTCGCCGTTCTCGTCGTCTGGCTGTTCCTGCGCGACGGCCGGGCGACCTTCATTTCCGCGACGGCGCTGCCGCTGTCCATCATCCCCACCTTCGCCGTCATCCACCAGCTCGGCTTTCCGCTCAGCGTCGTCAGCCTGCTGTCGATGTCGCTGGTCATCGGCATACTCGTCGACGACGCCATTGTCGAAATCGAGAACATCGTGCGTCACCTCGCACAGGGCAAGACGCCCTGGCAGGCGGCGATGGAGGCAGCCGACGAAATCGGTCTCGCCGTGATCGCGACCACCTTCACCCTGGTTGCCGTGTTTTTGCCGACGGCCTTCATGGGCGGCCTGCCGGGCAAGTTCTTCGTCCAGTTCGGCTGGACTGCGTCGATTGCCGTATTCCTCTCGCTGGTTGTCGCACGCATGCTGACGCCGATGATGGCCGCCTATCTGCTCAAGCCATCCGCAGCGCATCATCATGAGCCACGCTGGCTGGCGACCTATGAAAAATGGGTGGAAGCCTGCCTGCACCATCGCTTCATGACACTGCTGGTCACCGGTGGCTTCTTCATCGGCTCATTCGCGCTGGTGCCCTTGCTGCCGTCCGGCTTCATTCCGCCGGATGATTTCTCGCAAAGTCAGGTTCACCTTTCGCTGCCCCCTGGCAGCACTCTGCAGGACACACTGGCGGCTGCCGAGCAGGCGCGTGTGGTGATCCAGAGCAATCCACACGTCATCATGGTCTACACGGCCGTCGGTGGCGGCAAGTCGGGCAGTGACCCCTTCACACCCGGCGGTGCCAGTGAAGTTCGCAAGGCCACGCTGACCATCAATCTGACGCCGCGCGAAAAGCGCCACGGCACGACCAAGCAGGATATCGAACGCGATCTGCGTGCCGCGCTGATGGCCGTACCCGGCGTGCGCGTCGGCGTCGGTCTTGGTTCGGCGGCGGAGAAATACACCCTGGTGCTGGCCAGCGAAAACGGCCCGCTGCTTGTCGAGCAGGCGCGCAAGGTTGAAGCCCAGCTACGCACCATTCCTGGTGTCGGCAGCGTCACCTCCACCGCCAGCCTGGTACGGCCCGAGCTGATCGTGCGCCCGGATTTCGCGCGCATGGCTGATCTTGGCGTGACCTCGGCCGACATCGCCGATACCCTGCGCGTTGCCACCGCAGGTGATTACGATCAGGGCCTCGCCAAGCTGAATCTTGCGCAGCGGCAGATTCCCATCGTCGTCAAGCTGCCGCCCGGCGCCCGCGCCGACTTCGCGCTGCTCGAACGCCTGCGCGTGCCGGGCAAGGCCGGGCCGGTGATGCTCGGCAATGTCGCCAGCATCGAAATCGGCAGTGGCCCGGCCGAGATCGCACGCTACGACCGCCTGCGCAACATCAACTTCGACATCGAACTCAACGGCCAGCCGCTCGGCGACATCGAGAAGACTGTGCTGGGGTTGTCCAGCGTGCGCAATCTGCCATCAAGCGTGATGCACACGACCGTCGGTGACGCCGAGTCAATGGGTGAGCTATACGCGGGCTTCTCCCTGGCGATGATTGCTGGCGTGCTCTGCATCTACTTTGTGCTGGTGCTGTTGTTCCGCGATTTCATCCAGCCCGTGACCATCCTGCTCGCCCTCGTTCTCTCGGTGCCCGGTGCCTTCCTCGCGCTGTTCATCACCCATACGGCGATCTCGATGCCGTCGATGATCGGCATGATCATGCTCATGGGGATCGCCACCAAGAACTCCATCCTCCTCATCGACTACGCCATCATCGCGCGTCGCGACCACGGTCTTGATCCACGCAGTGCGCTGCTCGACGCCTGCCGCAAGCGCGCCAGGCCGATCATCATGACCACCATCGCCATGGGTGCGGGCATGTTGCCGATCGCGCTTGGCATCGGCACTGATCCGAGCTTCCGAGCGCCCATGGCGATTGTCGTTATCGGTGGTCTGATCACCTCGACCTTCCTCAGCCTGCTGGTGATCCCGGTGGCATTTTCCTACGTCGACGAATTCATCACCTGGGGCGGCAAGCAGCTGCGCCGCAGGTGGCCACCCACAAAGGATGGCGATGTCGGTAGCGTACCGGTCGTCGTGCAGACCAACGTGGTGGCAGCCAGCGTCACACCTGACTCGCATTGAAGTCATTCAGTTGTCAGGCAGTGGGTTTATTACCCCGCTGCCCGGAAAGCCCCCATCCCGCCTTGTTCTTCGGTTGGCGATGGCTGGAGAATGGCTTCAATGCTTGTTCTCCGGCCAACGGGGTGGGCGGAAGTGGCGTCCAGATCAAACCAGCGCGGTACATGCGAGTAGTGCGGCGGCCTCGACGATTTCCACCAGTGCGCCGGCTGTGTCGCCGGTCATGCCGCCGATCGTTCGTAACATCACATGGCGTAACGCTATGAAGGTGAGCACTGCAGTCAGCGTCGCGCTAAGCGCCATCAGACCGCCCGCCGTCAACATCACCGCGAGCGCTGTCACCAGCAGCCAGCAGGCTCGATGCGGCAGGTGGGCATGCATGGCCGAACCGAGTCCACCGGGTCGAACGTAATCTGTCGTCATGAACAGCGGCAGCAGCAGCGTGCGGCCAAGCAGCGGTGCGAGCACGATGGGCCACGGTGAGGCGTCGGCAACAAGCACGCTCAGGGCAGAGAACTTGCCGAGCAGCACGACCACTAGCGCTACTGCGCCGAGCGGCCCGCAGTTCGGATCTTTCATGATGGCCAGTGCCCGTGCTCGATCGCCGCGCGCTGCGGCACAGCCATCGGCGCTGTCGGCAAGTCCGTCGAGATGCAGGCCGCCACTGGCGCCGACCCAGACAGCGAGGAGCAGGGCCGCTGCCGGCAGGGGAGGGAAATGTCCGTGGAGTAAAGCCGCGAGCGCGGCAAGCAGCACACCAAGCGCAGCACCGACGAGCGGATAGCAGAGCAGCGAACGCCCGAGTTCCGCGTCGCGTGGCGGTGTGCGCAGCGTGATCGGTAGGCGTGTCAGGAATTGCAGGGCAATCGCCAGCAGGCGCAGTGGCTCAATCATCGTTGTGAATTACCGGCAGCGCGATCGCCTCTACACGATGCAGTGAGGCATGCGCTACTTCTAAGGTGAGCAGCCGGCTGCGTGGCAGCCCTTGCATGGCGCAGAGCACCAGACGGATCACGCCACCGTGGCTAACGAGCAGCACACGGCGCCCCACATAAGCCGTGAGCAGATCTCGCCAGGCGGCGCGCACGCGCGTCTCGAATGCGACGAGCGACTCACCCTGCGGTGGTGGGTTGTGCCAGGGGTCGCGCCAGAAGTGGCGCAGCGCCTCTGCATCTTTCGCATCTTGCATCAGTTCGTCGATGGTGCGGCCATCCCAGGTGCCAAAGTCGAGTTCGGCAAAGCGTTTATCGATCGATAGTGGCAGGCCGCGCGCTGTCGCCAGTTCGCGCGCGAAAGCTGCGCAGCGGCGTAGCGGGGAGGTCACGATGGTATCCCATACCGGCGGTTTGTCTGCGACGGCCGCGCGCATCTGTGCCCAACCGGTTGCAGTCAGCGCATCGTCGCGACGGCCACGCAGCACAGCGCGACCCGCGTCATCCGTTGTGCCGTGACGCAGCAGGCCCACATGGATGTGGGTGTTGGTGGTG
>CAZAOQ010000045.1:4355-9961 GCA_964486795.1 uncultured Rhodocyclaceae bacterium | reverse complement strand
GTAGTGTTGGAATGAGGATCGGCAATCACAGTTTTTCCGATACGGCAGCCTCGGCGAAGGTCGCCATGCCATTGTGTAACTCGCAGGCGAGACGCAGCAGTGGCGCCGCGATTGCCGCACCGCTGGCTTCGCCGAGCCGCATGCCCAGCGACAGAAGCGGCCGCGCTCGAAGTGCTGTGAGCAGACGGGCATGGCCGGGTTCGGCCGAGCCGTGGCCGTAGAAGAACCATTGTGCGGTACCGGGACACAGGCGCTCGGCCGTCAGTGCTGCCGCTGTGGCGATGAATCCATCGACCAGAACCGGCAAGCCAGCCTGTGCGCAGGTGATGTAGGCCCCGGCGAGCGCGGCGATTTCGAAACCACCGACGCGCCGCAGCGCTTCACGCGGATCGGCGAGATGCGGGTGATGTAATTCAAGGGCACGACGGATGACGAGGGTTTTGCGTGTCACTCCGGTGATGTCGAGTCCGGTACCCGGCCCGGCAAGATGCTGCGGCGCTTCATCCAGCAGTGCGCAGGCGAGTGCGGCGGCGGCCGTGGTATTGCCTATGCCCATTTCGCCACCGATGAAGAGTTCTGCACCGTCGCGCAGCGCGCGTTCGACGCTGTGGCGGCCAGCGTCGAGCGCTGCATTGCATTGTCCGGCCGTCATTGCGGCGCTGCGCGCGAGGTTTGCAGTGCCCGTGCCGATGTTGAGGTGGATCACACCGGGTACATCGCTCAAGCCACTTACCGTACCGAGGTCGATGACTTCGAGGCTGGCCCCGAGGCTGCGTGCGAGCACACTGATTGCGGCGCCGCCACGGGCGAAGTTGCGGATCATCTCGGCGGTGACGGATTGCGGAAAGGCGGAAATATGCTCTTCGCAAACGCCATGGTCGGCGGCAAACACGACGATGCGGATGGCATCGACACATGGCCGCTCGCGACCTTGCATGCCGGCCAGGCGGATGGCGATTTCCTCCAGCTCGCCGAGTGCGCCAGGTGGCTTGGTGAGGTTTGCCTGGCGGGTCGCGGCGGCAGTGATGATCGTCTGGTCGAGCGGGTGCGGAGCAATGTGGGTCCAATCGGTAGTCATGGTTTTCCTTTCAAGTAATGAGGGAGTCCGGCGATGGTGAGGATGACGCGGTCGCAACGTGCGGCGATGTCCTGGTGCAGTCGCCCGGCCTCGTCACAGTAGCGGCGCGTAAGTTCGCCGAGCGGCACGATGCCCATGCCGGTTTCGTTGCTGACCATGACGATGTCACCGGGTAATCCTGGCAGCAGCGTGAGCAGTGCATCGCGTTCACGCGCCAGGCGCTGCGAGTCGGTATCGAGCAGCAGGTTGGTGAGCCACAGGGTGAGGCAGTCGACGAGCAATAGACCGCGTGGCGTGGCGTGATGCTGTAGCGCAGCGGCGAGAGCCAGCGGTGCCTCCACCGTCGGCCAGTGGGCTGGGCGCGTTGTGTGGTGATGGGCGATACGCGCAGCCATCTCGGCATCGTCGGCGCTGGCCGTGGCGATGTAGATGACCGGTCGGCCGCTTTGCTGCGCCAATTGTTCGGCGTGCCGGCTCTTTCCGGAACGCACGCCGCCGAGGATCAGGGTTTGCATGGAGGTCTCTCAGAAAGGGCTGCAGCCAGCCTTGCCCAGTCGTCTTCACTGGCAGGGAGGCCGAAGCGCAGACCAGCTGCGCTGGTCACGGCTGACGATGTGTCCGGCATGAGTTCGCGCGGTCGTTTCGTCGCCGCGGGTGAGTGCGGCCACAATGGGGCGTGCATGATCGTGCAGGCTCTTGTGGCCGAGCGCAAAGTACAGCGCCCAGATGGAGAAGAGCGCACCGATGCCGTCGGGTTGCATAGACAACCAGGCAGCGAACGCAGTGGGCGGAGTAAGCAAAACAGCCAGCGCGAGTACGCCGCGTGCATGCGTGTCGGCATGCAGTGTGGCTTCGAGGCGCTGCGCCAGACCGCCGAAACCGACCAACGGATGAAAGCGGCGTGGCTCACCAAACAGCCAGTCCAGCAGCAGCGCGGCAGCAGCAATCAGGACGACTTCTCTCATGTGCAGAATAAGGCAGCAGCCGCCTGCGGGTTGGACGGAAAGTAGAAGTGCAGGTAGGAAGCGGTCAGCCGGCCGAGGCGATACACCGCTTCACCGCTGCCGCCGTTGGGATTGCTGGCGCAGGTGAGTGGCGTCAGGTCGCAGGACATTTGCGAGTGATGGAAGGTGTGGCCGCGCAGCTCACCTTCAGGCAGCGTCACGGTTTGCAGTCCCAGCGCAGCGAGACGCGTCTGCATGCGCGCCTGCGCGGGGACGATTCCGACAAGGTGTGCGATCCGACCCTCGATATCGCCAAGCGTTTCGGCAAGGTAGAGCATGCCGCCGCATTCTGCCAGGATGGGCTTGCCGCCGTCATGATGGCGACGGATCGACGCGTGCACGGCGATGTTTTCGGCGAGCCGTGCGAGATGCAGCTCGGGGTAGCCACCGGGTAGCCAGAGTGCCTCGCAATCCGGCAGGGTGTCGTTGGCGAGTGGCGAAAAAAAGTGCAGCTCGGCACCGCAGGCGCGCAGCAGATCAAGGTTGGCCGGGTAGATGAAGGAGAAGGCGGCGTCGTATGCCACCGCGATGCGCTGTCCGACCAGCGTGGTAAGCCATGGGCTGGGCGAGGTTTCCAGCGGTGGTGGCAAAAAATCGATGGCTTCTGGCAGGCGGTCGGCGGCATGTCCGAGTGCTGCAGCGGCCTGATCGAGGCGCGTGTCGAGATCGGCCAACTCTTCCGACTGAATCAGGCCGAGATGCCGCTCGGGTATCAAATAGGCCGCATCGCGCAACAGGCCGCCATACCATTGGATTCCGGCGGGCAGGCTTTTCCTCAGCATTTCCTGGTGACCAAGGCCCGCGCAGCAATTGGCGATGACGCCAACCAGATGGACGTCTTCACGGTAGTTGTGCAGGCCATGGGCCACGGCACCAAACGTCTGTGCCATTGCGGCGGCATCGATCACGGCCAGCACCGGCAGGTTGAAGCGCACCGCGAGATCGGCCGTGGAGGGTTCGCCGTCGAAAAGACCCATCACGCCTTCGATGAGGATCAGGTCAGCATCGAAGGCGGCTTCGTAGAGGAGTTGACGACAGTGCGTTTCGCCACCCATGAACAGGTCCAGTTGATAGACCGGGTTTCCGGAGGCGCACGTCAACACCATCGGGTCGAGGAAATCCGGCCCGACCTTGAAGACGCGCACGCGTCGGCCGAGCTTGCGATGGTGTCGGGCGAGTGCAGCGACGAGTGTCGTCTTGCCCTGCCCTGATGCCGGGGCGGAGACGAGCAGGGCAGGGCATTGCCGTGTCACAGATCAATTCCCGGCTGTGCCGCGACGCCGGCGCGGAAGGCGTGTTTCACGTCGGCGATTTCGCTCACCGTGTCAGCGATGTCGACCAAGGCTTGCGGCGCTCCCCGGCCGGTAATGACGACATGCTGCATCGCGGGTCTTGTCGTCAGGATGGGCAGCACTTCGGCCAGGTCTAGGTAACCGTACTTGAACAGGTAGGTGATCTCGTCCAGCACGACGAGGCCGACGCTCGGGTCGGTGAGTGCCTCACAGGCCCTGGTCCAGCCGGCACGGGCAGCGGCGATATCACGCTCGCGATTCTGGGTCTCCCAGGTGAAGCCTTCGCCGCATTCTTCCCAGCGGACATGCGCATCGCGCTGAAAGAAGGATTGCTCCCCTGTGCCGCCACTGCCCTTGATGAACTGGAATACAGCCACCCTCATGCCGTGTCCGAGCGCACGTGCCACCATGCCGAACGCAGAGCTCGACTTGCCTTTGCCATTGCCGGTCAGGATCAGCAGCAGGCCACGTCTGTCAGTAGCGCGGGCGATGGCTTCATCCACTACGGCCTTCTTGCGCGCCATGCGATCAGCATGACGTTCTTCTCGGTTGTTGCTGGTTATTTCGCTCACTTTTGCTTGCCCGAGAAGTCTGTGTGTGCAGCACTTTCAGCCTGCTGGTGACGGGCCGCCAGCAGAGTGTGGAGTAGTGCTGCCAAGCTTATATACAGCGTCATTGCACCCAGCGTGGCGGGGAAATAGCGGGTGATGCGTGGCAGGAACCCGGCAAGGGTGGGATCGGCAAATCGGCCGCCGAGGAAATAAAAGCCGCCGCTGGAGAACAGCTCTGCGGCCAGGGCGGAGAGTACGATGGCTCCGCCCAGTGGAAGCAATGTACTCAGCGTTTTTTGATAATGACGCGCATACCAGCGGCCACCCAGCCACAAAGCAGCGTAGGCCGGCAGCAGCATGACGTAGGCGGGCGTCACGCAGAAGTCGGAAACGCCCGCCCAGCCGATGGCGATGACGTCAATCGAAGTTGCAAGTACTGCCAGCAGTGCAAAGACCAGGCCACGACGGATATGCTGACCGGCGAGGAAGAACACCGCCCAGCTCGCATCAGGCAGGTGATGCAGACCGGCCACGTGATGACTGCGCGTGACAGCCATCAGCAGTACGAAGAGAAAGACAAGGACGAGTTGCTGACTTGATGTGGTGAGAGAACGAGTGGATGAGGTCATGATGATGGATCCTTGAATAGGTTGAGCTGAATGCGTGAGGAATGCCGTTTAATTTTTCAACGTGGCTGGAAGCGCAGCGTCACGTAGAGACCGCGGCCCGGTTGATTGAATAAGTAGGCGGTCTCGTAGCCTTTGTCGAAGAGGTTTTCGAGACGGGCCTGAAGGCGCCATTCCGGCCTCAGGAGATATTCCACACGTATGTCGGCGGTGACGAAGCCACCGAGACGCGTCTTGTTGGCGAGGTCATCGAAACGCCGGCCTTCGCCACGCAGGGTGGTGCCCCAACGCCATGCGCCGAATTCACGATCCGCCTCAAGGCTTGCCGCCTGGCGAGGGCGGCGCGGTAGGTATTTGTCGTGGTTGGTGCCGCTGGCCTGGTTGCGCGGATCATTGAGGTTCAGGTTGCCGACGAGCTTCCAGTCGGCAAGCTGCATCGATCCTGTCAGCTCGATGCCGCGCAGGCGGGCAGTGTCGATATTGACGGGGGCGTAGTTGGCATCGAAGCCGATCAGGTCGGTGATTCGTGTTTCGTAGACGTTGGCTGTCCAGTGGCCGTTCGTGCCGCCCCTATGGCCACCCATGTGGCCAAGCTTGCCGGCGAGGCCGAGGTCAATACTGCGCGAGAGTTCCGGGCGCAAGCCAGTATTTCCGAAGCCGGGGTAATAAAGTTGATTGAAGGTCGGCGCCTTGAATGCCGAGCCCCAGGATGCCGTCATGCGCAGGTCTTCGCTCAGGGCGCGGCCCCAGGCGATGCTCTCTGTCGTCTTGCGGCCGAACTGCTCGTTGTCGTCGCTACGCACGGCGAGTTGCAGGCGATGTTCGTGATGTTCACCGAGCTGTGCAAGGTATTCTGCGAACAAGCCGGTATCGTCGCGCGACATGACGGCAAAGCGTGTCGTGCTGTCGACGCGATCGCGCTGCCAGTCGACGCCAGTGACGATCTGATGGTCGCTGGCCAGCATCAACTCGTTCTGCCAGGAGATATTGTCGCGGCGCGTGTTGAAGCGGCTGGCGTAGCGGCCGTTCATGAAGTTGTCGCCGTTGTCGCGGCT
>CAZAOQ010000045.1:0-4255 GCA_964486795.1 uncultured Rhodocyclaceae bacterium | reverse complement strand
CTCAGGCCGACGCTGTACCAGCCGGCGCCATCTGCGCCGTTGCCGGAAATCGTTGCGCTGCCTTGCGTGGTGCCATGACTGCCGGCACCAATACTGGCCGTCGCCCGTGTCGGTGTTGCTGCACTGCTGCCTTTGCGGGTGAAGATCTGTATCACGCCGCCGATGGCTTCCGAACCGTAGAGGCTGGAACGCGCACCGCGCACGATCTCGATACGTTCGACGAGATCAATGGGGATGTCCTGGAAAGCGGCGGTACCGGTCGTCGCCGAGCCAATCTTCTGGCCGTCGAGCATTACCAGCACATGGTCAGAATTCGCGCCACGCAGGAACAGGCTGGTCACTTTGCCGGCACCACCATTATTGGAAATCGTGATGCCGGGCTGGCCACGCAGCACGTCCTGGAGCGATTGCGCCTGACTGCGCTCAATGTCCTGACGCGTGATGACGGTGACCGGTTGCAGGGTTGCGTCAACCGTCTGCGCAATACGCGCGGCGGTAATGACGATGGCGTCCTCGGCGGAGGAAGGGGTATCCGAAGCGAAGGTGGTAGGGACGATGAAAGAAGCACCGAGCAGCCACAAGGCTGTCGGAATAAGACGAGACGACATGATGCATTTCCTCTCTGCGCACACCCGCGCGCGTGAGTTGGCTCAAATGACGAGAGGAGGAAATGACGGGAGAACAGCGCAGGACGCCGCATCCAGCGCATTGCCCTCCGCAACGCCGACACAATGCTCAGGCCGGTCTCCGGGCTCACGAGTGGAGGGTTTAACTCCGGGGAGCGGCGCCTTCCCGTGTCGAAACACAGTGGCGTATGGCCGTTCCCTTGACTCGCTTACCGTTGCGGGGGCAGCGCCGGAATGACCCATTTTGTGATGGGCGCACCGGCTTCCCGTTTAATCCCTTCGACGTATGCCGTCGGGACACCTGAAGCGGGGCGGATTGTAGTCGATGAAAATGGTTTGGCGCAATGGGGCATTCGTCACATGGGGCATTCGTGGCAATTGGAGGGGTTATGTGGTTATTAACCCGCTGCCTTGAAACCCGCATCCAGCCTTGTTCTTCGGCTGGCGATGGCTGGAGCATTGGCTTCAATGCTTGTTCTCCGGATTATCGGTTTGCGTCGCCGGCTTCGGAAACAAACCAACGTGGCGCTGTGTTAATCGCCCCTCAAAATCCATGCGCGTGGATTGTGTTCGAAGCCGAGTTTTGGGTAGTAATCGTTGGCATTGGGTGCGGCCAGAAGGACCACCATGCATTCGCGCCCTAGCCGCTTGCGGGTTTCGTCGATCAGGCGCGTGCCGATGCCTTGCTTCTGGTATTCGGCGTCAACGGCAAGGTCGGCGAGATAGGCGACATAGCTGAAATCGGTGAGTGTGCGCGCGATGCCTACCAGTCGATCGCCGTGCCATGCGGTGATTGTCAGGCTCGCGTTGCCGATCATTTTGGCGAAGATGTCGGGCCGGTCGACGGGGCGGCGTTGTCCTAGCGTGGAACGACGGTACAGGTCGATGGCGGCATCGACGGTCATTTCAGCATCGTCGCGGTATGCGATATTCATCTGGGCGTTGGCCTGAGGTGAGTTGGCGAGTTTGCTTCGTCCGGTGTCGGTGTCAATCGTCACATAAAGCGCTACCGTATCTTTGTTTCCCGCCGCTTCATCATCGCTTCCGGTGCGGCGAAGGTTTCGGCGTTTGAACTGGCCCAGAAGGTGCGAAACAAGACGTGTTCGGAGGTGCGTGCGGGGTCAAGCAGTTCACCAGGTTCGGTCCAGCGATGCAGGGTGGCGAGCGATTGCACTTCGGTTTCCGAGACGCGGCAGATGATGTGTTCGGGGCCGAGTTCGCGCGGATGGCCGAGGCCTGCGGCGCCGAGCAGTTCCTTGAAGGCGATGAGGGTGTTGCGATGGAATTGGTGGACGCGCCCCGCCTTGTCGTCGGGGTCGAGTGCGCGCATGCGTTGCGGGTCTTGGGTTGTTACGCCGGTCGGGCATTCGCCGGTGTGGCAGGTTTGCGCTTGCAGGCAGCCGAGGGCGAACATGAAGCCGCGTGCGGAGTTGCACCAGTCGGCGCCGAGTGCCATGGTGCGTGCCATGTCGAAGGCGGTGATGATTTTGCCGGAGGCGCCAATCTTGATGCGCTCGCGCAGGTTTACGCCGACGAGGGTGTTATAGATCAGCATCAGGCCATCGCGCATTGGTGCGCCGACGTGATCGGTGAATTCGAGCGGTGCCGCGCCGGTGCCGCCTTCGCCGCCATCGACGACGATGAAGTCGGGGGTGATGTGGGTGGCGAGCATGGCTTTGACAATGGCGAACCATTCCCAGGGATGGCCGATGGCCAGCTTGATGCCAACGGGTTTGCCGCCGGAAAGTTCGCGCAACCGGGCGACGAAGGCGATGAGTTCGAGTGGTGTCGAGAATGCGGAGTGTGCGGAGGGTGAGACGCAGTCCTGCCCGGTCGGGACACCGCGGGTCTCGGCGATTTCAGGGGTGACCTTGGCGGCGAGCAACATGCCGCCGTGGCCGGGTTTGGCGCCTTGCGAGAGCTTGATCTCGATCATCTTGACTTGCGGGTTGGCGGCCGCTGCGGCGAATTTTTGTGCGTCGAAGTGGCCGGCATCGTCGCGGCAGCCGAAGTAGCCGCTGGCGATTTCCCAGATGAGGTCGCCGCCGCGCGCGCGGTGGTAGCGCGAGATGGAGCCTTCGCCGGTGTCGTGACAGAACTGGCCGCGTCGCGCGCCTTCGTTGAGGGCGAGGATGGCGTTGGCGGAGAGTGCGCCGAAGCTCATTGCGGAGATATTGAAGATGCTGGCGGAATATGGCTGGGTACAGTCGGGGCCGCCGATGTCGATGCGGAAGTCATGGTCGGCGATGGCGACGGGTGCGATCGAATGGTTGATCCATTCGTAGCTTTTGCCGTACACGTCGAGCAGCGTGCCGAAGGGGCGCTTGTCGGCGGCCTGCTTGGAGCGCTGGTAGACGATGGAGCGTTGGGCGCGCGAGAAGGGGAGTTCCTCAGCGTCGGACTCGACGAAGTACTGACGGATTTCCGGGCGGATGTATTCGAAGAAGAAGCGGAAATGCGCGAGCACCGGGTAGTTGCGGCGAATCGCCTGGTGTTTCTGCAGGTAGTCGGCGAGGCCAAGGAGCGTGAGCCCACCGCAGATCAGCGCCGGCCATAGCCAGTATGCCGAGAGCGTCGCGCCGGCGAGGGTGAGCAGGGTCAGGAGCGCACAGATGGCCCAGGCCAGGTAGCGCGGTGGCAGGATGGGTTCGATGAGTTTGAGCATGGTCGTTTAGGTTGCTACGAGTGGACAACCGGTCGACCGTTGTCATCGGGGTGCAGCGTCGAATCTGGTTCTACAAGAATGATGCGCGGAGAGCCGCGTGCTAGCTTGCTCTCCGGCGTTCGATCAGTCGGATATTTTCTTGCCGAGTCCGCCGAGCAGCGCAGCAACGGGGCGCAGCACGCGGCGTGGGGCGGTCTTTTCGGCGGGGGTCATTGGTGTGCCGTCAGCGTTCGAGCGTGGTTCGTAGGGCTTGTTCGGATCGAAGTCGAGCTTGGGCAGGTGTGAGGAGGTGGACTTGTGCGGGCGTGAGTCGGTGGGCTTCACACTCGCCGGTCGGCGTGTTGTGAGATTTTCGGCGGCACGCTCGCGGTCGGTGGTGCGGCTGCGTTCCTGGCGCGATTCGCGGGCGGCGGAGGCGCCGAATTCGTCACGACTTTCGCGTTTGCCGCGTGCACGGCCACCCGTGGCGTCGACGCCTTGATGACCCTGGTCGTCAATGAGTTCGAAGCCGGGCGTGGTGACTTGCTCGATCTTGATCTTGATGAGCTTTTCGATTTCAACAAGATGCTGCTTTTCGGCCGGGCTGACCAGCGAGGTGGCATCACCGGGCTTGCCGGCGCGGCCGGTACGGCCGATGCGATGCACATAATCTTCAGCGACGTGCGGTAGCTCGTAATTGATGACGTGCGGCAGGTCGTCGATGTCGAGGCCGCGTGCCGCGACGTCGGTGCCGACCAGTACCTTGATGCGGCCCGCTTTGAAGGCTTCAAGGGCTTCAGTACGCTGCTGCTGCGACTTGTCGCCATGGATGGCATCGGCCTCAATACCTTGGCGTTGCAGGTAGTGAGCGAGGCGGCTGGCGCCAAACTTGGTGCCGACGAAGACGAGTACCTGGCGCAGTTGCTGTTCGCGCAGCAGATGCACGAGCAGGTGGCGCTTGTCTTCCTGGGCAACCGGATAGACG
>CAZAOQ010000044.1:0-18722 GCA_964486795.1 uncultured Rhodocyclaceae bacterium | reverse complement strand
CGGTTTGATGAGGGAGGGCAGGCGAGAGCCTGTTCTCTACTCTACCCTTTGATTTTTGATTCTGTGATTCTTTGATTTTGAGTGGGGCGTTCAGTTGTCGGCCTTGAGCGCGCGCACAACATCCGCCCAGTGGGCTGGGTCGGGGCAGCGGTTGTGGGTAATGCTTACGCTGTCGGCAATGCCGGCCAGACGTGTTTTTAGCTTGGCGGCGATCTCGTGGCGTTCGCCGACCACGGCGATTTCATTCAGGATGTCGTCACCGATCAGCGTGGTCATGTCGTCCCAACGTCCGGCCTTAGACAGGCGGTTTAGCTCCTCGTGCACTGCCTGCCAGCCGTGACATGCCAAGGTTGGCAGATAGGCCGGCGTTGAGCCATAGAACGCTAGTTGCTTCCGCGCTGCGAGTTTCGAGGCTTCTAGTGCCTCGGCCGTATCAGCGGTGACGACGAGTGTGGCGCACATCACCTCAATATCGTTGCGCTGGCGGCCTGACTTCGCAAGGCCGATGTCGAGCGCTGGCAGCGTATTTTCGAGCAGCGAGCGGCGCGTGTTGAATGGATGGGCGATGAAGCCGTCGGCCGTCTCACCAGCCACGGCGGTCATCCGCGGACCGAAGCCGCCCGTAAAAATAGGCGGTGGACCATACGGATTTGGGCCGGGGTTAAAGGCTGGGATCATGAGCGTGTGACGATAGAATTGACCATCGAAATTCAGCGGTGCCTTGCCTTCCCAGCAGTCCCAGATTGCTTTGATGGCTAGCACAATCTCGCGCATGCGCTCGGCCGGCTGCGACCAGGTGCTGCTGAAGCGCTTCTCAATATGCGGTTTGACTTGTGAGCCGAGGCCGAGCACGAAGCGGCCGCCGCTGATTGACTGCATGTCATAGCCGAGATTCGCGAGGTTCATCGGATTACGCGCAAAGGCGATCGCGATCGCTGTGCCCAACCGTAGCGTCGTGGTGTGCTCGGCAGCCACCGCGAGAGCCAGAAATGGGTCGTGTTTGGCCTCGAAAGAAAATCCACCGTCATAACCAATGTCTTCGAGCTCTTTGTACAGCGTGCGTGCACGGCGCGGATCTTCGAGCGGAGCGGTGGTGTAGATTTTCATGTGGGTAGTCCAGTTCGAAGGGGAAGCAAGAGCGGGGGGGGGCGGCGGCGCATTTGCCGCAGGACAAGTTTCTAGCACCTAAATGTTGAATGATACCTTGTCCAAATTCGCGAAATAGTCAAAGTGGCCAGGCTCGAATTGATTTTTTCTATTCGCCAAAAGCCGCAAAACAAAAAGCAAAATAACAAGAGGCAGACCACGGTTTCTCCGCTGATTTTAGGCGTTGGCCTGGAAGCCGCGTCAATGCTTGTTCTTCGGGCAATGCCTGTGGAGAGGCGCATGAATGCTTGCTCTCAGGGCGGCGCTGTATGGCGTCACCGTCACGTTGGCTTACGCGATGAAGCCGCTAACCCGACCTACGGGTTGCATCGGCATCTGGCATCACGCTGCGCCGAGTGGGATGCGCGCTTGAAGCGATCAACCAGACGGTCGGCAATCACGCCAGTGTTATCATGATCCGCTTAGATTTTCGTGACTAGAAAGAATCGTTAGTCGCCGCTTGTCATTCCCGCGAAGGCGGGAATCCAGTCCACACCCGCGACGCCCGCTAGCCCTGGATTCCCGCCTTCGCGGGAATGACGGGAGCGGATTGCGGTGGTCTGCGAGATACCTGCTGACGCTCATTGCTAATCAGGTAGATTTTTGGCGTTTCAGGTGGGCGCGCTAGGCGTTGCTCACGCAGTTGCTGATGTGATCGACATGCCCTGCATGGGCGATGACATTGGTGAAGGGGCAAGACTCATGTCGAATCAAGTCCATTCTGGTTTGGATCCGGTCGACCCGGTCGATCCGGTCGATCCGGTGATACGCAAGCCGAATCTGGCGCAGGGAAGCAATGCAGCGGGAGGCAACACCGCGGGTCACGGACGCATCATCGGGATTCGTGGCGGCGTTGTGGACGTGCTGTTTCCGGGAACAGCCCCGCGCATCCACGAACTGCTCTATGCGGGGGAACTCGCCATGGAGGTTGCCTCTTTGCTCGCCAACGGGGCTGTTCGCTGCATGGCACTTGCATCAGTGCGCGGGCTCGGCTTGGGCATGGCGGTACGTGCGACCGGGGCGCCGATTGAGGTTCCGGTGGGCGATGCGGTCCTCGGGCGCATGCTGAATGTGTTTGGCGAGCCCATCGATGGTAAACCCGCACCGGTCGCCGTGGCCCGGCGCTCCATTCACCAGCCGCCGCCAGCACTCGAAGATCGCGTGGTTCATGGTGACATTCTGGAAACCGGCATCAAGGCCATCGATTTGTTGTCACCCATCGAGCGCGGCGGCAAGACCGGGCTGTTTGGCGGCGCCGGGGTCGGCAAGACCGTGTTGATCACCGAGCTGATCAACAATACGGTGCAGCACTATCAGGGTGTCAGCTTGTTTTGCGGTATCGGCGAGCGCTCTCGTGAAGCCGAAGAGCTGTATCGTGAAATGAGTGAAGCGGGCGTGCGCGATAAGACCGTGATGCTGTTCGGCCAGATGAATGAAGCGCCTGGTGTGCGCTTTCTGGTGGGCAAGACGGCACTGACCATGGCGGAATATTTCCGTGATGATCAGCAACAGGATGTGCTGCTGCTGATCGACAATATCTTCCGCTTCATACAGGCGGGCTCGGAGGTCGCCGGCCTGATGGGGCGCATGCCGTCGCGTGTCGGCTATCAGGCGACGATGGCGACCGAACTCGCCTCGCTGCAGGAGCGCATCACCTCGACCCGCAATGGGGCGATTACTTCGATCCAGGCGGTTTATGTGCCTGCCGACGACTTTACCGACCCTGCGGCTGCCCATATCTTTTCTCACCTTTCGGCGTCGGTGGTGCTGTCACGCAAGCGTGCCAGTGAGGGGCTGTACCCGGCCGTCGATCCCCTGGCATCGACCTCGGTCATGCTGACACCTGCGGTGGTTGGGCAGCGTCATTACGACATTGCGCGCGCTGTGCGGCGCACCCTGGCGGAATACGAAGATTTGCGTGACATCATCGCGATGCTGGGTATGGAGGAGCTTTCCGCAGCAGATCGCGCCACGGTGGCCCGCGCCCGCCGACTTGAGCGCTTTTTGACGCAGCCGTTCTTTACTACCGGCTCCTTCACTGGCACGGGTGGAAAACGGGTGACCACCGCCGAGACGCTGAATGGGTGCGAGACGATTCTGGCGCAGGCCCGCTTTGAGGATAATGAAACCGACTACTACATGATCGGCTCACTGAGTGACTTGAGGTCTGCTTCATGAGTCTGGCAGGCGCCATGCAGGTCACATTGCGCTTGCCGACGCGAACCCTGTTTGACGGCGATGCACAACGCTTGTTTGCGGTCGCCGAAAACGGTGCATTCGGGATGCTGCCCAACCATGTCGATTTTGTCACTGCGCTCGTGCCTTCGGTGCTCGTCCTGGTCGACCGTGACGGTGTGGAACGGTTTTTCGGTATCGACGAAGGTGTGCTGGTCAAGAAAGGCCACCAGGTGGACATTGCCATCCGTCGTGGGGTGCAGGGTGAGAATCTTGAATCCCTCAACGAAACGGTACAGGCGAACTTTGTTGAAATGGACGAGAGAGAACGGGTCGCCCGTGCTGCTCTGTCTCACCTTGAGGGCGGCATCGTGCGCCGCTTTGGCGACTTGCGGAAGCCAAATCTATGAAGGCGAAAAAAGACCACACAGCGGAACATATCCGCCTCACCGCCGAGCGCATGCAGCGTGCGCGTCGTGCGCCGGGAGCCAGCCCGCTGCGCGGACTGGGCGCATTCGGCATGATTGGCTGGTCCATCGCTGTACCCACGGTGGGGGGCGCTTTTCTGGGCCTGTGGTTAAACCGCATCGCACCGCAAAACTTTTCCTGGCCGATTGCCTTGATTCTGGGTGGCGCAGCCGTCGGCGGGATGATCGCCTGGAACTGGGTTGGTCAGGAAATTCAGGATCGTGAGCGCGCCGATCAGAATGCAAAAAAAACAGAAGCACAGGGTGAAGGAGGTGATCGCTGATGTCGATGGATTGGGATGCGCTGCTACGGGGTTTTTTCTGGGGCTTGCCCACCAGCGTTTTATTTTTTGCCGGTTTGGCTTGGGGCATGCAGCAGGCGCTGCGCTCGACGCGGCCGGCAAGCTTGATTTTGCTCAGTGCCGTGTGCCGGATTGCTGCATTGCTTGCTGTTGGCTTCTGGGTGACTGCATCCGGCAAAAGCGGCTGGCCTTTGGCCGGTTACGCACTGGCATTTTTCCTTGTCCGCCTGCTGGCCATTTTCCGCGCGCGCATGGTGCCAACGCCAGCCGGGCCTGAAAAAGGGAGGGCGTAATGCAGCTCACACCGGATGCAGTGATCATTTTTTCCGCCTGGGGTCTGAAGCTCAATTCCACCATCGTCAATACCTGGATTGTCATGGCGCTGCTGGTGGGTATTTCCATGGTAATTACGCGCAATCTGCGCGCTGACGTTCCGCCAGATCGTTGGCGCACGGCGCTCGAAGTGATCGTCAAAACGATTCAGGAGCAGATTGAAGAGATCACGCAAAATTCGGCACGGCAAGTCATGTACTTTGCCGGCACGCTGTTTCTGTTTATTGCGCTCTCTAACCTGCTGGTGGTGATTCCCGGATTTGCGCCGCCGACCTCCTCACTTTCCACCACCGTCGCACTGGCATTTTCGGTGCTGGTAGCGGTGCCCTTGTTCGGCATTTCCAGTGTGGGCCTGGTGAACTATCTGAAGGCCTATATTGAACCCTCGGTCGTGATGCTGCCCTTCAATATCATCGGCGAGTTCTCGCGGGGCATCTCACTCGCCATTAGACTCTACGGCAATATAATGAGCGGTGCCGTGATTGGCGCCATTCTGCTGGGTGTGGCACCGTTCTTTTTTCCGGTGGTGATGAATATGCTGGGGCTGTTGACCGGCCTGATCCAGGCATATATTTTTGCCATTCTGGCCACTGTTTATATTTCGTCCGCGATGGCAGATCCGCAAGCCATAACACTTAAGGAGGATAAGTCATGACAGATCTCGCAATCATTGCGGCGGTTTCCATTTTCACTGCAGGTATCACGGTGTCATTTGGCGCGATGGGTCCTGCACTCGGAGAGGGGCGTGCGGCGGCGGCGGCTATTACGGCAATCGCCCAGCAACCGGATGCAGCCCCCACCCTGTCGCGAACCCTGTTTGTCAGTTTGGCGATGATTGAATCGACCGCGATCTATTGTTTCGTGGTGTCCATGATTCTTATTTTTGCCAATCCGTTTTGGGACATCGTAAAGACGGCAGCGGCTTCAGGAAGCTGATTCATTCGCCATGCATCTTGTGGCAGCCGATTAAGGAAACAGGCACCGCTCATGTCCATTGACTGGATTACCGTCATCGCCCAGATCGCCAACTTTCTGGCGCTCGTCTGGTTGCTGAAACGCTTTCTCTATCGCCCGATTCTCGACGGTATCGACGCGCGTGAGGCCGAAATTGCTCTGCGTATGGCCGAGGTAGGGAAGGCGCAGAAAAGGGCGCAGGAGGCCGAAGCCGAATACCGTGCGCAGCAGGCTCAGCTGCACGCGGATCGCGGCACGATGGTCGACAAGGCAATGCGAGCGTCAGAGTCCGAGCGTGACACCCTGCTCGCCGAGGCGCGCGCCAAACTGGAACAAGAACAGCAAGACTGGCACAAACATCTGCTGCGTGAGCGCGAGCAGCTCACCGTGCAACTGCAAAGAGCCGCATCAGAAACCTTGTTGGAGCTGACTCGTAAAGCGTTGCACGAACTGGCCGACGAAACACTGGAGGCCGCCATCGTTCGCAATGTGAGTGCGCGCCTGAACGCAATTGCCAATGAGCTGACGCAGGCAGCCGGTGACAGCACCGAGGCGCTGGCGACGACCCGTGATGCGCTGCCAGAAGCCGCCCGCATACAGCTGCAGGCGGATCTCAAAAAACTGCTGCCGCAATCCACGCTGCGCTTTGAAACCGACCCACAGCAAGCACCCGGCCTGATCCTGCGCGTCGGCGGTGCTCAGGCGGCCTGGACGATCGACAGCTACACCGATGAGTTCGACGCGCTCCTGAATGAGCGCTTGGCAACCGGCGCTTCAGGCCGGAGGCGTAGCGCTAGTTGATAGCAAACCCATAATGGATATCGCGTACAAACGGCCCTACGACGACTTAGAGGATGTCGTCAAGGAGTGGGTAGCCGACCTGCTCGCAACCCCTGCTCCCACACCACTGCTTACCGAAGTGGGCCGGGTGACCGAAGTGGGCGATGGTGTGGCCGTGGTCTCCGGCCTGGCCCGTGCCCTGGCCGATGAGTTGCTGGTGTTCGAATGCGGTGTGCAGGGGATCGTGCTCGATCTGGAGCCAGATCGCTTGGGGGTCATCCTGTTGGGGCCGTCCGAACTCATTACCCTGGGCGAGGATGTGCGCCGCACGCGCAAGGTGGTCAGCGTGCCGGTTGGCCCCGCCCTGCTGGGTCGCGTGATGGACGCCATGGGCCGCCCTAAAGATGGACTGGGCCCGATCGCGGCGGTGGCCGAACACCCCATTGAAGCCGAGGCGCCGGGCATTCTGAGCCGGGCGCCCATCTTCCGACCGCTGGCCACCGGCATCAAGGCGATTGATGCTGCCGTGCCGGTGGGTCTGGGCCAGCGCGAGCTCATCATCGGCGACCGACAGACCGGCAAGACCTCGCTTGCCGTGGATGCCATACTCAATCAGGTTCGCTCCAAGGTCACCTGTATTTACTGCGCGATTGGCCAGCGCGGCGATGCGGTTTCACGCGTGATCGGTGCCCTGAAAAAAGGCAACATGATGGCGCGTAGCCTGGTGATGCTGGTCGGCGACGAAGAACCGCCCGGGCTGGCCTACATCGCTCCTTATGCGGCGATGGCCATGGCGGAGTACTTCTCCGATCAGGGGCAGGATGTGCTCATCGTGTTTGACGATCTCACCCATCATGCCCGCGCCTATCGGGAGCTGTCCCTGCTATTACGCCGGCCACCGGGGCGGGAGGCTTTTCCGGGGGATATTTTCTATGTGCATGCCCGTCTGCTCGAGCGCGCGGGGCAATTTACCGAGGAGGTGGGCGGCGGGTCGATCACCGCGCTGCCTGTCGTGGAAACCCAGGCTGAAAATCTGTCCGCCTATATTCCGACCAACCTGATTTCAATCACCGATGGGCAGATCTACCTGTCGCCACGACTGGTACGCAAAAATCAGTTTCCGGCGGTGGATCTGGGGCTGTCGGTTTCCCGCGTGGGCGGCAAGGCTCAGGATCGCGCGTTGCGTGAAGTTTCCGCCAACCTGCGCGTCACCTTGTCCCAGTTTGAAGAGCTGGAAGACTTTGCCCGCTTTGGGACGCGCCTCGACGATGTCACCCGAGCACGCCTGACGCGCGGTGCAGCGGTTCGGGCTGCACTGCGTCAGCCCGAACGTGACCCGTTGTCAGCGCTCGAACAACTGGCGGTGCTGATCGTTGCGATGGAAGGTCTTTTCGATGGGCTTGCGGAGCAGCAAGTCGTCGCGGCCCTCGCTGTGGTGCGTTCGGCCGCGCAGGCCCAATTGCAGCCGATTGCCGAACGCATCGCGGCAAATCAGCCGCTGCGTGCGGAAGATCGCGCACTGATCGTCCGCACCGCCGCGAGCGCATTAAGCGCATTGAGCGCCGCTGATCAGCTCAGTGCCGAAGCAAAAGAAAATGAGGCAAATGAGGTAAACGAGGCAGGCAGGTAATGGCTCAAACACTTGAACACCTGTCGCGCCAGAACGACACCCTGGGTAGCATTCGCGGCATCGTCCACACCATGAAGACGCTGTCGGCGATTAACGCCACGCCTTATGAGCATGCCGCCCATTCGATCGAGGCCTATCACCAGACCATCCTTCAGGGCTTTGCCGCATTTGCTCACCGCACAGGCGAGATCGCTCTGCATCCCGAGGATGTACGCGAGCAACTCGTGGTGGTTTTCGGTTCCGACCATGGCCTGTGTGGCAGTTACAACGAAATCCTCGCCGAGGAGGTGAATACGCACTATCGGGCGCAAACCAGCAGCACCCCGCGTTTGATTTGTATCGGTGCACAGATGAACGATGCACTGTGCGACCTCGGTCTCGCACCCGCTGTCATTCTGCTTCCACCCGCCTCGGCCGAGGGCATTGGCCGCCTGGCAGGCGACATCGTCACCCGGCTTGCGACCATCAGCCGCGGCCAACCGCTGCACCGGCTTGGCGTGACCCTGGCGTTTACCCAACGTGGCGGGCATGGCCTGCGCGAACCGGTCACCCAACGCCTGTTGCCACTGGAGCCTAGCCTGCTCCGGCGCGAACGGCGCTGGCCTTCGCGCAGCCTGCCGGACTACAGC
The DNA here is from genome assembly GCA_964486795.1 of uncultured Rhodocyclaceae bacterium. GTDB lineage: Bacteria > Pseudomonadota > Gammaproteobacteria > Burkholderiales > Rhodocyclaceae > Sterolibacterium. Next base: position 10,306 of record CAZAOQ010000044.1, on the reverse strand, counting down.
ATGAGTCCCGATGCCTTGCTCGCGTCGCTGGTCCGTAGTCATATTTTTGCCAGCGTCTTCCGCGCTTCGGCGGAAGCCATGGTCACCGAAAACGCCGCCCGCCTGGCGCTGATGCAACAGGCCGAACAGTCAGTTGATGACCGCCTGGAGGAAGTTCGTGGCGAGATGAGATCCGTCCGCCAAACCGAAATCACCAACGAACTGATGGACGTCATCATCGGGCACCTCGAATAGGGCGAGGCGGCTGACCTTTCTTGCAAGCGGAGTTTCGATCAGAACAGAACGGAAAACGGTGGTCTGCCTCGAATGGCACTTACTTGGCCTTTTTTCCTGATTAGCAATGAGCGTCAGCAGGTATCTCAGATCGCACAACCCGTTCCCGTAATTCCCGCGAAAGCGGGAATCCAGGGCTAGCGGGCATCGCGGGTGTGGACTGGATGCCCGCTTTCGCGGGAATGACAAGCATCGGCTGACGATTCTTTCCAATCACTCTTAAGTAAGTGCCATTCTGGTCTACCCCCGGTTCTACGATTTTGGCTTGGAAGCCGCGCCAATGCTTGTTCTTCGAGCAATGCCTGTGGAGAAGCGCGTCAATGCTTGCTCTCAGGGCAGTGCTACGAATTTAAGTACAGTATGGCGTTACCGTGACGTCGGGTGATGCGATGAAGTTGCTAACCCGACCTACGGGTTGCTTCGACATCCGGCATCGCAGCGGATTTACATCACACAGCAATGAATCAAAGTAGCCAGGTTCGGATTGGTTTTGCACAACCGCAGGGCGATAAAACTGAGAGGGAATGCAAGACCCCGTCAGTTTGGCTCCCGCCAGTACCCGTAGGTCGGGTTCGCTTTGCAGCGTCGCAGCCGTCCCCTTTACGCAATTACCTGCCCCAAGCCTGCCTCTCCCGTTGGCGCTTTAGCCAGCCAGGGTATCAGCGCGCAACGGGTGGCCAGCTCGTCGGCCACTTTGCGGACGAACGGGATTTCGCAGGCACCGCGTTCGGCGAGTAGTGGGTGGTGTGTGCCACTCGCCAGCAGGGATTGATTGATGACCCAGGCGTAGGGTGCGATGCCGGCGCGGGCCAGGTCGCCTTGCAGGCGCTCGGCTTCGTGCACGGGAGTGGCTTCGGCCAGGGTGATGATCAGCACGTGGGTGTAGTCCGGGTTGCGTAGGCGCGGCAGCAGTTGGCGCACGGATTCGGGCATATCGCCCTGGGTGCGCATGACTTCGCGGTGATAGGTTTCGGCGGCATCGAGCAGCAGGATGGTGTGGCCGGTTGGTGCGGTATCCAGCACCACGAAACCGTCCTTGCCTTCATCCACCGTGCGCGCGAAGGCGCGGAAGACGGCGATCTCTTCGGTGCAGGGGGAGCGCAGGTCTTCTTCCAGCATGGCGCGACCGCTGGTGTCGAGGTGCGGGCCGGCTTTGGCGAGGACTTCCTCGGTGTATTGCGCAACCTCGCGGGCCGGATCGATGCGGGTGACGCTGAGACCGGGGATGCTACCGTCGATGGTGTTCGCCACGTGCGATGCCGGGTCGGTGGTCGACAGGATGACCTGATGGCCGCGCCGGGCGAGTGCGACAGCGATGGCGGCGGCGACAGTGGTCTTGCCGACGCCGCCCTTGCCCATGGTCATGACGACGCCATGGCCTGCGCGGGCGATGTCTTCGACCAGTCCGGATAAGCCCGGCGGTAGCGCAGCTTGTGACAGCGTGTCGTTGATCGGTGGCGGCACGGCGCGCTCAGGATGCGTCACCAGGCGCAATGCTTCGAGGCCGACGGTTCCCTTCGGCAGGAAGGGCACCGTGCAGCGCGGGAGGCTGGACAAGGTGGTTGGCATCGCGGCCAGCGCTTCTGCCGCACGTTGGCTCATGGCCTGGGCAATGGGGTCGTCTGTATTTTTATCGGCAAACAGGCCATTGACGGCCAGCATGAGATTGCTGACGCCGAGCTCGCCCAGTTCGCTGCGTGTCCGTTCGGCTTCGCGCAGCGAGGCGACGTCGGCGCGCACGACCAGGATGACGGCGGTTTCGGCGGCGCTGGAAAGCCGCTGCACGGTGGCGGCGTAAAGCGCCTTCTGTTGTTCCAGACCCGCCAGCGGTCCGAGGCAGGAAGCGCCGCCAGTCGATGATGAAATGAATTCATTCCACGCGGAAGGCAGCGTCAGCAGCCGCAGAGTATGGCCGGTCGGCGCGGTGTCGAAGATGACGTGGTCAAATTCGGCCGTGGTTTGTGGGTCGCCGAGGAGCTTGGAGAATTCGTCAAACGCGGCGATCTCGACGGTGCAGGCACCGGAGAACTGTTCTTCCATGCTCTGGATGGCCGCTGCCGGCAGAACGTTGCGGTAGGGCGCCACCATGCGCTCGCGGTAGGCGTGGGCGGCGGCTTCCGGGTCGATATTCAATGCGCATAAGCCGGCGGCGCCGGGGATGGCGGTCGGTGTCTGTTTCAGCGCGACGCCCAGCACTTCGTCGAGGTTGGAGGCCGGGTCGGTGCTGACGATCAGCACCCGTTTCCCGGTTTCAGCCATGGCCAGGCCGGTCGCGCAGGAGAGCGAAGTTTTACCGACGCCACCCTTGCCGGTGAAGAACAGGTAGCGCGTCTGGATGTCGGACAGGATCATGATGAAGCTCCTCAGCAGGTGCCCGGCGTGCAGCCGCAGCCGGTCGTCTTGGCGGGTGTGGTGTCGGATGTTGCGTCGGATGCGGCGGTGGCTGAAACAAGGCCGAGTTTGTGCGCGATCTGCTCGCGCGTCAGGTAGATGCCGGTCGAGACGATATGGCCGTCCACCGCGAGGATGGGCAGGCGGTCCATGCCGGCTTCCATTTCTTTCAGCACTGCCGGATTCGCGGCAAAGGCTTGCGGCGCCTGACCAAGATTGTGGCGCTCGACGCTGACGCCTTGCGCCTCAACCCATTTGAGGTCGGCAGCGAATTGGGCCAGCACCGGGTCGACATCGACACCGCAGACGCCGGTGGAACAGCACATGGCCGGATCGAAAATTTCGAGTTTTTTCATGATGGACTCCTTGGAAAATTAGCGGGCCTCGGCCTCGTACCAGCCCTTGGATGTATTCACGGCCTTGACCACCAGCAACATTGCCGGCACCTCGATGAGCACGCCGACGACCGTGGCCAGTGCGGCGCCGGACTCGAAGCCGAACAGGCTGATGGCAGCGGCCACGGCCAGCTCAAAAAAGTTCGAAGCGCCGATCAGTGCCGATGGGCCGGCGACGCTATGCTTTGAACCCACGGCCCGATTCAAACCGTAGGCAAGTGCCGAGTTGAAGAAGACCTGGATCAGGATGGGCACCGCCAGCAGGGCGATCACCAGCGGCTGCTTCAGTATAGCCTCGCCCTGAAAGGCGAAGAGCAGTACCAGCGTTGCCAGCAGCGCGGCAATCGACCAGGGGCCGATCCGCGCCATGGTGGCAGCGAATGCTTCCGGGCCTTTTGCCAGCAAGGCGCGCCGCCAAAGCTGGGCAATGGCAACGGGTATGACAATGTAGAGAACGACCGAAGTAATCAGCGTATCCCACGGCACCGTGATGGCGGCCATGCCGAGCAAGAGACCGACCAGCGGCGCAAAGGCGAATACCATGATGGCGTCATTCAGGGCTACTTGCGACAGTGTGAATAGCGGGTCGCCGTTGGACAGGCGGCTCCAGACGAAAACCATCGCCGTGCAGGGCGCTGCCGCCAGCAGGATGAGACCGGCCACATAGCTGTCGAGCTGCTCGGCCGGCAACATGGGCGCGAAGAGGTGGAGCACGAACAGCCAGGCGAGGAAGGCCATGGAGAACGGCTTCACCAGCCAGTTGATGAACAGCGTGACGCCGATGCCGCGCACATGCTGCTTGACCTCATTGAGCGCGCCGAAGTCCACCTTGACCAGCATCGGAATGATCATCGCCCAGATCAGCAATCCGACGGGCAGATTGACCCGGGCAAATTCCAGCTTGCCAATGGCATGGAACAGGCCCGGGGCCAGCTGCCCGACGACGATCCCGGCGACGATGCAGAGAAAAACCCAGACGGTCAGATAGCGTTCGAAGAAACTCATGGGTTCGCCAGCGGCGGATTTGGCGGTGGTTTCACATTGGGCAGACATTCGGCGGCTTCCTTAAAGATCCAGCGCTTCACGCACCGCCGGAATCAGGCGGGCACGGATGTCATCGCGCACGGCGATGAAGCGCTCCAGCGGCTCGCCGTGCGGGTCGTGGAAGGGTAGATGGATGCGTTTGACCGGGCGCGGAAAGATCGGGCACGTCTCACTGGCCTTGTCGCAGACACTCACCACCAGATCAATCGACTCGTCCAGCACGCTCTCCACGTCTTTTGGGTAAAGGCCTGCTGTGGGCAGACCGGCCAGCCTGAGCGCTTCGAGCGCAGCGTCGGCTACTTTGGGCTGCGGCTGCGTGCCCGCAGAGATGCCGCGCACCAGACCGGCCAGGTCGTGGTTGAGGATGGCCTCGCCCATCTGGGAGCGACAGGAATTACCGGTGCACAACACCAGCACGGTCTTCAGGCCGTGGTTCCGATTTTTGTTCATTTGCGTGCTTTCTTCGTAGTGGGATTTTTTGTCGCGCTACTCTGCGGCAGACAAGGCTGGCCGTGGCAGCAGTTGCGAGTCAGGAATTCGATCAGCGCATCCATGGCCGCGTAGTCGGTCGAATAGCGGATGAAGCGGCCTTCCTTCTGACCCTGAATCAGGCCGACGCGACTCAGATGCGCCAGATGAAAGGACAAGGTGGCTGGCGCCATCGTCAGCACCTCACCGATAGCGTTGGCATACAAGCCTTCTTCCCCTGCCTCGACAAGCAGACGGAAAATGGCCAGGCGCGATTCGTGGCCGAGGGCAGCAAGCAGTTCAGCGGCGTGTAACGTTTCCATTGTTCAAGTATTGTCGAAACGTCGTATCGTGTCAATGAGGGTGATGAAGGACGGCGATGAAAGGATGGCAATGACGCGCTTGATTTGTCGTTGCGGTGGTAGCATGCACGCCCCATGAGTATTCGCATTGCCGACCTTTACCAACGCCTCGCCGACCTTAACGCCTTGCCCGTGCACCGCGAGCGCTTGCTGCGTTCCTGGCTGCAGGGGCGGCCGCTCGATGCCGGCCCGAGCCGCCAGCCGGCCGAGCGCTTTTTTCCGCAGACGGTGCGTGATGCCCTGCCATCGCTCGGCGCGACGCTCGACGGGCTCGCGCGAGTGCGGACCGAACATCCCGCCAGTGATGGCTCTGCGCGCTTGCTCGTCGAATTGTCCGACGGGCAGCTCGTTGAAAGTGTGCTACTGCCGCGTGAAGGGGTCTGCGTGTCGACTCAGGTCGGCTGTGCGGTCGGCTGCCGTTTCTGCATGACCGGCAAGAGCGGCTTGCTGCGGCAAATCAGCAGCCTAGAAATCGTTGCCCAGGTCGTGCTGGCGCGCCGCCGTCAGCCACTGCGGAAGGTCGTGTTCATGGGCATGGGCGAGCCCGCACACAACCTCGACAACGTGCTCGAAGCGATCGATCTGCTGGGTACGCTGGGTGGCATCGGCCACAAAAATCTGGTTTTTTCCACGGTTGGTGATCGTCGTGTTTTCGAGATTCTGCCGCGCCTGCGTGTCCGTCCGGGGCTTGCGCTTTCACTGCACACCACGCGTGCTGAGTTGCGCGAGCACCTGCTGCCCAAGGCACCGAAGATCGACCCGCGTGAGCTTATCGAACTCGGTGAAGCGTATGCCCGCGAGGTGGGTTATCCGATCCAGTATCAATGGACACTGCTCGAAGGTGTGAATGACGGCCAGGATGAAATCGATGCACTCATCCCGCTGCTCGCAGGCAAATACGCCGTGCTCAACCTGATTCCCTTCAACAGTCTGGAAGGGGAAGGTGCCGACTATCGGCGTCCCGATGGCGCGCGCATTGTCGAGATGTTCCGCGTTCTGAATAGTCGTGGCGTACTCACCAAGGTGCGCAATAGCGCAGGTCAGGATGTCGACGCCGGCTGCGGCCAGTTGCGCGCCCGCGCCACTGGCTGAGGTGCGCCACGACTGTCGTCTTGGTTCGGAAATTGTCGAAGTAGGCTAGCCGGAGAGCCGCGCCAGTGCTTGATTCCAACAGGCATACCGTGAAGAAGCGCATCAATACTCGATCTCAAGGCATCGACCCGTGAAGAAGCTCGTCAGTGCTTGTGTTCAGGCGAGCTACACTCCCGATAAGCCACAATGCTCCGCCAGCATCACGACAAGAATCAACCCGACATTTCGCGCCTGTCCAACAAAACAAAATCGGTGCAGTTGTAGGTCGCGTTAGCGAAGCGTCCCTCAAGGGATTTCCTTTGGTTATAACCCGACAATAGCCGTCGAGTTATAACCGGCTTTCTCTGACACATGAAGTGCCTGTTATGATTTAAAAATGGGCGGAAGCAATGCACAAAAAACCCTTCTTGAGTAGTAGGTATCTAATCTGGTTAAATTGAAATCTTACGATTGAAGATATCTATTGCGCCAACGAGTGGAAGGAAAGAATGGACCATGACTGATTCACGATCGTCGCAAACCGGCGCCCAACAGGGCGGTGATTCCGCAGGCAAACTGACCTTTCGGATTCTGCTGGTTGCCGTGCTTTATTACCTTGCCGGACAAGCTAGTTTTTCGCTGGCGGTTTCCCACGGTATTGTCACCTTGGTGGTATTTCTTGCAGAAGGCGTTGCGTTGACGGCGGCCATCCTCTGGGGGCGTCGTATCTGGCCGGGCATTTTCATCGGACAACTGCTGCTGGCGTTGGTCAACGGTCTGGCATGGCCCTTGGCCCTGGGAGTTTCAGCAATCAACAGTCTCGAGGCTGTTATCGGCGCAACGTTGTTTCGCCGCCTCGGGATCAGAAAAAAATTAGATCGGCTACGCGATGTGGGCCTTTTGCTGGCGCTGATTTTCCTAATTCTGCAACCCTATAGCGCGACCTGCGGAACTTGGCTGCTATGGGCGGGTGGCGTCATTCCGGACGGGAGCTTGCCTGGCGCCTGGTTCTCCTGGTGGATAGGCAATTCGCTTGGCCAAGCCATCGTCGCGCCAATGGTTATGTCGTTGGTGGCGCTTGGCGTTGGGCGCAGCACCGCCATGCGCCACTTGATCGCGCCCGTAATGCTGGCCTTCGGCATTGCCGGGGTGGTGTTTTTTGGCCCACAGTTCGATGGCATCAGCATCGCTCTGGCGTTGTCCTACCCGCTGATGGTGCTGTTGGCGGCACGCTACGGTATGGCCGGTTCCACAATGGCCACCGTGGTGATTGCCGCATTGACCCTGTATGGGACTCGCATTGGACTGGGGCCATTTGCGGGTCGCGACAACGCCAGTCTTTTCCAGCTCAACTTATTCTTGCTTGGTATCGCCCTGATCGGACAGTTTGTCGCCGCCCTTTTTGCCGAGCGAAAACAGGTCGAGGCAAAAATAAATTGCGCCCGCGAGCGTCTTGACGAGGCTCAGCGTATTGCCAGTCTCGGCAGTTGGACACTCGATTTGCGCAGCAATCTGCTGGAGTGGTCGGACGAAATATTCCGCATTTTCGAAATTGATCCGAAGCGCTTCAGCGCATCCTACGAATCCTTCCTCAATGCCATTCACCCTGAAGACCGGCAGCGGGTTGACCAAGCCTATGCAAGATCGGTTGAGCAACACACGCCTTATGAAGTTACACACCGACTGCAGTTTCCAGATGGCCGCATCAAGCATGTTCGGGAGCGTTGCGAGACTCTCTATGCGGATGACGGTACGCCGTTGCGCTCACAAGGCACCGTACTCGATATCACGAGCATCGAGCTGGCCGAGGAAAGGTTTCATTTGTTTGCGCGCATCTTCGAACAAAGCAGCGAAGCGTTTGTTGTCTCCGACCCCGCTAACAACATCGTCGCCGTCAACCCAGCGTTCACCGAGCTGACCGGTTACTCGATCGAGGATGTCATCGGCAGGAATCCACGCATGCTGGCTTCGGGAAAGACGCCGCCGGAAACGTATCTGGCACTGTGGAAGGCTCTCAACGATTACGGCCTGTGGCGCGGCGAGTTGTGGGACCGGCGCAAGGATGGCACGGTCTATCCCAAATGGTCTTCGATTTCGGTCATCCGTGACTCGGCCGGCAAGGTGAGCAACTATATCGCCAGCTTCATCGACATCGGCGAGCGCAAGGCAGCCGAGGAGCGCATCCAGCACCTCGCCCATCACGATACGCTAACAGGGCTTTTTAACCGCTTCAGTCTTCGTCAGCGTCTCGAACAGGCACTGCTGACTGCTCAGCGCGAACATGGACAGCTGGCGGTAATGTTCCTTGATCTGGACCGTTTCAAAAGCATCAACGATACGTTCGGTCATCATGTAGGTGACTTGTTGCTGGTGGCGGTGGCGAATCGTCTCAGGATTGACGTAAGAGCCTGCGATATCATTGCTCGCCTCGGTGGCGACGAGTTTGTCGTGGTCCTGACCGGCCTAGGCGGCGACGCAGCGATCGAAAGTGTGGCGGAAAAAATAAGCCTGCGACTTGCTCAGCCTTACCAGATCGAACATACCACTCTGCATTCCAGCAGCAGCATCGGTATCAGCGTGTTCCCCGAGCACGGCATCGATGTCAATACGCTGATGCGCCATGCCGATGTCGCCATGTATAACGCCAAGGAGGCCGGGCGCAGCCAGTTCAAGCTCTTCAATCCGGCAATGATCACTTCAGCAGAGCAGAGCGGCACCAGCCATTGATGTTTCAGGAACTGCCCGGAAAGCCCCATGTGTGCTGGCTCTCCAGATGCATTCGCGCATCCAACCTCAGTGTTAGGTCGGGTTAGCAGACCATGGGTCACAGACCATGGGGTCAAGTCTAACATTCCGACATTGTCAGCCCGACCAATCATCGCACATCACCCGGAGAGCCAGTACGCACGCGGTTCTCCAGTTACATTTGCGCATCCAACCGCTATATTGCAAATAGCCCTTTACTCGTTTACTCGCCGTTTGAATTGACGACGGCCCGCCGATTAGCCCAAAGACCGTGCAGCAGCGCGCCGGCGAAGATGCCGGCGAGTGCCAGCAGCAGGTTGGCGTGGCCGGTCGCCAGCTCTGCACCCGCACCCGCCAGGGCCGGCCCTGGACAGACGCCGCACAGTCCCCAGCCGAGGCCGAACAGCACGCCACCCAGGGCGCTTTGCCGGTCGAGTGTGAAGGGGCGTTTCTGGAATTCGCCACCGAGCAGCGCACGGGCGCGCAGGCGCGGCATGAGATGAAATACCAGCAGGTTGACGCCCATCGCGCTGCCGAGAACCAGCAGCAGGCCGAGGTCGTTGAACGTCAGGAAGGCGAGCACGGATTCCGGGCGGATCATCGTCGCCCAGGAGAGTCCGAAACCGAATAGCAGGCCGCTGGCCAGGGTGAAGAAGCGGTCGAGTGTTATGGTCATATTCATGGTCATACTCCCAGGCGGGCGATCAGCAGGGCGGTTGCGATCGCCGTGCCGAGGAAGGTGCAGACCATCAGTATCGAGCCGCCGGACAGTGAGGCCATGCCGCAGATGCCGTGGCCCGAGGTGCAGCCGCCGCCGAGACGAGCGCCGAAGCCGATCAGCAGACCGCCGACAAGAAATTTCCATGCGGGCAAGTGTGTGGGTTCGAGGGGCAGGCCCAGCAAGGCATACAGCACGCCGCCGAGAACCATGCCCAGTGCGTAGATGTTGCGCCAGCCGCGGCTGTCACGCAGCGCGGGCTGACGGAAGAAAGGTGTATTGAGGAAGTAGGACCAGGTGGTGCTGAGAAAGGTGCTGGCACCACCGAGACGGCCGGTGGTGACGAACAGCAGCGCGACTCCGGCACCGATCAGCAGGCCGCCGATCAGGTAGGGCGCGAAGCCGTTCGGGAAGAGTTGATCGATCATATTTTTGAATGTGTCCGCGTTGAGGTTGAGCGGTGCTCAGACAGATGGCTCGGCCGATGAGTCGGCCGATTTTTCCTGCAGTGTTAGTTCATTAGATCATTGGTGTTGGTCGCGTTCATCGTTTCAGTTTGGCGAAGGCGGCCGCCATGGCGCCGGCTGCTTCGGGTTCGCGTTGCGGCATGCGTGCGGGCTTGCTGCCGCTGCGGTTGTTACCCGCGTTTTTACCTGCATTGTTACCCGCATTGCCGCGCTCCTGATCGCGTGTGCTACTGCGCACCGGCTCGTCGCTGAGGCGCATGGTCAGCGCAATGCGCTGCCGCTTCACATCGACCTCCAGCACCTTGACCTTGACGACATCGCCGGCCTTGACGACTTCGTGCGGGTCCTTGACGAAGCGGTTGGCGAGCGCGG
>CAZAOQ010000043.1:0-19053 GCA_964486795.1 uncultured Rhodocyclaceae bacterium | reverse complement strand
CGCCGAGGGCGACGTTCTCGAAATCGCAGAACACCGCCATGCTGGTGTTTTCGGGGGGTGTAGCCATTTGAATGTGTTCTCCGTGTGGGTGAGCGGCGTCAGATCAGGCCGCGTTCACCGAGTTCCGCCTTGAGAAAGGCATAGTAGATCGGTGCCATGAGTAGTCCGGCGATACCGAAGAGGGCTTCCATGGCTAGCATGGCCAGTAGCAGTTCCCACGCATGGGCCTTGATATGTGCGCCAACGATGCGGGCGTTGAGGAAGTATTCGAGTTTGTGTAATACGACCAGAAAGATCAGGGAGGTCGCGGCCAGTTCCAGTGAATGCGAGAGACTGAGCACGACGATCACACTATTTGAAATGAGGTTGCCGGCAACGGGGATCAGGCCGGCGACGAAGGTCAGCACGACCATGCTCTTTGCAAGGGGCAGGTGGATACCAAACAGGCCCAGGCCGACAACGATATACAGGCCGGTGAATACCGCATTGATTGCTGCGATGCGTACCTGGGCGAAGACGACCTGACGGAATGCGTTGGCAAAACGTGCAGCATGTTCGGCCAGGATTCGTGCGAGTGGGCCGCCTGTCTCGCGTCCATTGACCTCACGCAGCGCCAGCAGGGCACCGATCACCGTGCCAATAAGCGCATGGGCGACGGCACGCAGCGTATCGCCGCCAGCCTTCTGCAATTCACCGGCATGTTCGCGCAGCCAGGTGGCGGCGTGCACCTGCATTTCGCGCGTGTCATTGGGCAGATGTTCGCTGGCCCATCCTGGCAGCCAGGCACGTGAGGATTCGAGGATCTCGGCCATCTTTTGCATCAGGGCGGGCAGGCTGCCGGCATCGCTGTGAAGGAAGGCGACGATGCCGGCGGTCACCAGGGCGAGTCCGGTGACGAGCAGGGTCGTGAGCACCGCCACTGAGACGAGACGGGCGCCGTGGCTGGAAAGGCGTCGCTCCAGAAAAGGGGCGAGGCTGTGGACCAGCACGTAGATCAGCAAGCCGGCCAGCAGCGCGGGCGTCAGGTGCAGGTAGATGGCGAGCAGCGGGGCGAGCAGGGCGATGATGAAGGCGGCGTTGCGCAGGCCCGGATGAATTCCGTTCGAGGCTATGGGCATGTCATCGATGTCATGGTGGAGTACTCATAAGCCTGCATTATTGCATGGGTGAAAGCCCCCGCAAGAGGTGGCAAGCACGCGGGAAGCACGCACGGAGGGCTATACTCGAAGCCCTTTATGCCGAGGCAGAGGACGATGTCCACAAAACCTGAAACAGCGGTAGCCGTGCCGCAGACGTTGGAGTTTTCGCTGCAAGGTATGCACTGTGCAAACTGTGCCGGGCGTATCGAAAAGCGTCTGAATGAAATGGCGGGTGTCGAGGCGGTGGTGAATTTCGCCAGCGAAAAAGCGCATGTGCGTTTCGATCCGCGCAGCAGCAATGCGCTGCAGATCGCCGCAGCGATCGATGGTTTGGGTTTCAAGGCGCTGCCTTCATCGAGCGATACGCGTGCCGAGGAGCACCAGCGCAGGCTCGATCATTACCATGCCGAGCTGCGCCAGTTCTGGATTGCCGCCTTGCTGTCTTTGCCGCTGATGGCGCAGATGGGCACGATGTTCAGCATGGATGCGGGTCATGGGGCGGTACACGATCTGCTGCCGCGCTGGGTTCAGCTCATGTTGGCGACACCGGTGCAGTTCTGGATCGGTCGTCGCCTCTATATTGGCGCGTGGCATTCGCTGCGTGGCGGCAGCGGCAATATGGACGTGCTTGTCGCGCTTGGTACGACCATGGCCTATCTTTACAGCCTTGTCGTGACGCTGGCCGGGCTGCATCAGCAGCACGTTTATTTCGAAGCTTCGGCAATGGTGATCACACTGGTGTTGCTCGGCAAGATTCTTGAGGCGCGCGCCAAGGCGGGCGCTTCGGCCGCGCTCGAAGCACTGATTGGCCTGCAACCAAAGACCGCCAGCGTCGAGCGTGACGGAAAGCTGGTCGAGGTGTCGGTAGGGAGCATGATTCCGGGCGATGTCTTCGTCGTTCGCGCCGGCGAGAGTGTTCCGGTTGATGGCGAGGTGCTTGAAGGTAAATCGGTGCTCGACGAGGCAATGCTCACCGGTGAGAGTCTGCCTGTCGCCAAACGGGCGGGTGACAAGGTCTTTGCCGCCACGGTAAATGGTGCGGCGTTGCTGCGTTGTCGCGCCAGCGGCGTCGGCAGCCAGACCCTGCTGGCCGGCATCATCCGCATGGTCGAGGAAGCGCAAGGCTCGAAGGCACCCGTGCAGCGCCTTGCCGACCGGGTTGCAGCCGTGTTCGTGCCGGTGGTGGCGGCTGTGGCGTTGCTAACCTTCGTCGGCTGGTGGGTACTGGCCGGAGATCTTTCTCAGGCGACGATTAATGCTGTGGCAGTACTGGTGATTGCCTGTCCCTGCGCACTGGGCCTCGCGACGCCGACGGCGATCATGGTCGGTACGGGGCAGGGTGCGCGCGCTGGTATTCTGGTGCGTGATGCCGAGGCGCTGGAGCTTGCCGGAAAAATCGTCATTCTGGCGGTTGATAAGACCGGTACGCTGACCGAAGGCAGACCGGTGGTGACCGACCTCGTGCCGCTCAATGGCGTGACATCTGTCGAACTGCTGCGCGTTGCCGCCACGCTCGAACAGGGTGCGACACATCCGCTCGCCACCGCCATTCTTGCGCGTGCCGCAGCTGAAGGCGTGGTACTGGCCATTGTGGCTGGCAGCGGTATCCAGAATCTTGTCGCCGTGCCTGGCAAAGGTATACGCGGCGAGGTGGATGGTGTGCCCGGCCTGCTTGGCTCGCCAGCTTTCCTGCGCGAGGAGGGTATTGCACTTGAGGGCGATCTCATTGCCCCGCTGCAACAGGCCGCACGCAGCATCGTCGCCGTGGCGCGCGCTGGCCGGGCGATTGGGATTATTGCGGTGGCGGATCCCTTGCGCGCGTCTACGCCCGGCGCGGTGGCGCGCCTGGCGCGGCTGGGCGTCGAGGTGATGATGCTGAGTGGCGACAATGTGCGGACAGCTGCTGCGATTGCGCACGAGGCAGGCATCGTCCGTTATCGTGCCGAGGTGTTACCGGGCGGCAAGGCGCAGGCCATCGCCGAACTCAAGGGCGAGGCTTTGCAGATCAAGTCTGATGGCTGTGTCGGCATGGTCGGCGATGGCATCAACGATGCGCCCGCCCTCGCCGCGGCCGATGTCGGCTTCGCCATGGGCGGTGGTACTGATGTGGCGTTGAAAACCGCCGGCATCACCCTGATGCGTGATGATCTCAATCATGTGACCGCTGCCATCGAGCTGTCGCGCGCCACACTCACCAAGATTCGTCAGAACCTGTTCTTTGCTTTTATCTACAACGTGCTGGGGATACCGCTTGCAGCCTTTGGCATGCTCAACCCGGTCATCGCTGGTGCGGCAATGGCGATGAGCTCGGTATCGGTTGTCAGTAATTCGTTGTTGCTCAAGCGGTGGCGGAGCAGGGTGGGCTGAAAGGCTTGTGGATGCTTGTTCTCCGCGATGGGATGCCTTGAAAGCCGCATGGATGCTTGATCTTCAGTTATCGATGGTTTTGCTTGCTCAATTCTGAACGATGGAAACGGTGCTTGGTCGGTGCGCGATGCTGTGAGCATTCATTGGTAGCATCTTTGTTCGCTGTGGCTTGCCGGCCGCGCACGCCAGCCGGTATGATGCTGTTTTGCGACATGATCTCGGCGCGGGTGATGGAATTGGTAGACATAGCAGACTTAAAATCTGCCGGCTTTGGCCGTACGGGTTCAAGTCCCGTCCTGCGCACCATATGGTTGGGGTCGCGATTCGCGGCCAACGCGGCGGCGCGGTGCCCGAATAACCGCGCAGATACACGTCGGCCCACCCCTGTCCGGGTGCCGGTGTGTGTGCGCCACACTGGAAAGTCTCGATGAACCTGTTGTCCTATCTGTACCGTCAGTCACAGCCATTGCTATTCTTTTCCGCGCTGATGGGTATTCTCAGCGGTTTGAGTGGTGCAGCGCTGGTTGCCGTTATCAGCAAGGGCCTCAATTCCGCTGAGGCTCAGCTCAGCGGTCTTGCAGCGGTTTTCTTTGCGCTGGCAGCGGCTCATCTGATCACTAAATCAGCTTCGGAAATCTCCCTGCTGCGTCTCACGCAGTCGGCGATCTGCGAGTTACGCATTTCGCTCAGTCGCAGGCTGCTCGCCGCGCCTCAGAAGCGTTTGCAGGAGCTTGGTAAGCCCGGTCTGCTGGTAATTTTGACCAAAGACGTTGATAACTTCACGCAGTCCTTCGTCTCGTTGCCAGTTGCCTTCGGCAACGTCATCATCGTTTTGACCTGCTTTGGTTACATGGCCTGGCTGTCGTGGCAGTTGTTTCTTCTGCTGGCGGTGTTCCTTGCACTTGGCGTTCTGAGCTTTACTTTCGCAGAGCGCGGGCCGCTCAAGCTGTTGAGTCGTGTGCGCGAGCAGATGGACATCCTTTATCGCCATTTTCGCGATTTGATTGAGGGCAGCAAGGAACTTCAGCTCAATCGTGCACGCGGGCGAATGTTCATCGATAAGGTCATTGCCAGCGAAGCCGCTGAGTATCGGAAGAACGTGATCACCAGCATGAAGGGTTATACCTTCGTGGTGAACTTCGGTACCGTCCTGTTTTACGTGGTGATCGGTACGATGCTATTTGTCGTGCCGCAGTGGCTCCCGCAGCCAGCTGAAATTCTGTCGACCATCACGCTGATTTTGCTGTATTTGGTGCGGCCAATCACCGAACTGGTCGTGACGCTGCCGACCGTGCGCAACGCGGCCATCGCTCTGGAGCGGATTCAGCAGCTTGATCAGGATCTGGCAGGTGGGGGGGGCAGTGACAAAACGGTTGCATCCAAGGTCGGTGAAGCACGAACACCCCGTGTTGTTCCGAAGCCTTCGTTCGCGACAGGCAAAGACTGGACGCTCGAACTGAACAACATCCGCCACCACTACCCGAGCAGCAGTGACGACAGTCAGTTTGTCCTCGGCCCACTCGATCTATCCATCCGCCAAGGCGAAATTCTCTACATTGTCGGCGGCAACGGTAGTGGCAAGACCACGTTGGCCATGCTGATCCTTGGACTCTATCGCCCCGACGAAGGCACAATTACTCTCAACGGCACACCCGTTACTGAGACCAATATCGACGCCTATCGCCAGAACTTCGCTGCAGTATTCGCTGATTTCCATCTCTTCGAGCATCTGCTTGACAGCGACCAAGCTTCGCTCGGTGAGCGTGCCCATCATTACATTGAGGCGCTCGGCATGACACACAAGGTCAAGGTGGTCGATGGCAAGTTCTCCACCATTAATCTGTCGACGGGTCAGCGCAAGCGTCTTGCGCTGGTGTCGGCTTACCTTGAAGACCGTCCAATTTACCTGTTTGACGAATGGGCAGCCGATCAGGATCCGGTATTCAAGCGAGTTTTCTATACGGAACTTCTGCCAGAGCTGAAGTCACGCGGCAAAACGGTCATCGTGATTACTCATGACGACGCTTATTTCGACTGCGCTGATCGCGTTCTCAAGCTTGAGGATGGGCATCGTGGCAGTGCTCCGGCCCGTAATGCTGCCTGAGCGTGCTTTTGGATGAGCCGACCATTCAGAACTTCACTGAAGTCCTTTTCTGCATAAAATCGAGGCACAGCGATTTTGTTCTAATCGTCTGTGTCACAAAGCCAAGGTGAACGGCTTCATCACCGCCAAACAAGTACTGATAATTAAAGACTTGACGATGGTTGTTGTAGAATCGTAAGAGTATTTATCTGTGATATTCCGAGATGTCCGGTTTTTTTGCCCGTAACTGTGGAATATTTGTGGTTTCGTGACAGATTGACGTCGCGGATTCGTGCGCTCTGACACGAAATTGGGCTGGTAGGTTATGATGATGTAGCGTATTTGTTGTATTTTTTGCCCGAATTGTGGGCAGCCGCACAAGCTCATGCCGTTCCGGTTTTTCCCGGGACGAGCTTTAGAACAGGGATGTGGGTGGGGGAAGGGGAACGCTATGCAGGAGCAAGCTGGGGTCGCGGACGCCGATTACAAGGTGTTGGTCAATCATGAAGAGCAGTATGCGTTATGTCCGATCGGGCCGGTCGAACGCGTGAATCCGTCCGGGTGGCGCGACGCCGGTTTTCGCGGTAGCCGCGAGGCCTGTTTGAATTACATCAATGAAATTTGGGTCGACATGCGTCCCGCCAGTCTGCGTAAGCGTCTGGCAGAGTGTTCCTCTTTATCTTCATCAGGTTCGTCTGCCACTGCCACTGCCACTGCCACTGCCACTGCCGCTCCGCGCAAGCCCTCAGCGAAGGCCCGTCGTTGAATGTGTTCTTGCCGTTGAGCTCCCCTGTTAATCACCGCGCAGCCCTCTGTAACGTGACGCTTTTTGCGTTCGCGCCTGAGGGCTTTTGCTCGTTCTTGTTCAGCTTCTGATCACACATATGAAGACCTTGACCGACGTCATACTCAATGCCGCCGCGAAAAGCCCGGAGCGCAAGATTATCTTTGCACAGCGGGATGGTAACGACCTTTCTTACGGTTACGCTGAGTTGCTACTACGCGCCCGGCGCACGCTGTCGGTATTTCAGTCGAGTGGTATGGTTCCGGGGCAACGTGTCGTTGTGCAGTGTCAGACGGCGCAGCGGCAAATCGAAATATTCTGGGCTTGTGTTCTCGGTGGCATGGTGCCCGTGTTGCTGCCCAAGGTGGCCTCGTGGATCCGCGATTCAGACCCGGCGCGCAAGCTTGATGGTGTGACGCGTGTACTCGGTGGGCCGCTGGTTGTAGTCGACGCGGATCAGGAAAAAGCCTATGTCGATGGCGTGGCACGGCCAATCGCTAACGGTTGCCGCTGGCTGATTGACGCCCCTCTCGCAGGTGACGCGGATGCCGCGCGAATTTATGATGCGCAGGAAGACGACCTCGTCTACCTTCAGTTTTCTTCCGGTTCCACTGGTTTGCCTAAGGGCGTGCGCCTGACGCATCGCAACCTGTTCTGCAACGTCAAGGAAATCGCCGATACGGTTCAGTCATTGCCCAGTGAATCGACGCTCAGCTGGATGCCGTATTACCACGACATGGGCCTGATCGCCTTCCATCTTGTACCGCTGTATCGCGGCATGGGGCAGGTCAAGCTTGACGCGGCCGAGTTCATCGCTGAGCCGATGTTCTGGCTGCGTCAGATTGCCAAGCATCACGCCGAAGTCATCAGTTCACCAAACTTCGGCCTTCAGCATGTTCTGGATCGGGTGGCACCGGACGAACTCGCTAATACCGATCTTTCCTGCGTGCGTCTGCTTTGCAACGGTGCTGAGCCCATTTCCGTTGCTGTGATGCGGCGCTTCTGTGACCTGCTCGGGCCGGCTGGGTTCAAGCGTTCGGCGATGTTCCCTGTTTATGGGATGGCCGAGGCCTGCGTAGCGGTGACCTTCAGTCCGATCGAAACTGAGCCACTGGTTCATCGTCTCGATCGCGATCAGCTCACCGCCGACGGCAAGGCGGTGGCGGCGACCAAGGATGCGCACCTGATTGAGTACGTCGATGTCGGTTTTCCCCTGCCCTCGGTTCAGTTGCGCGTTATAGGCGAGCAGGGCGACATTCTGTCCGACTGCTGCGTCGGTGAGGTGCAGATCCGTGGAGCCAATGTCACCTCAGGCTATGAGGGCTTGGGTGATGTCAATAGTGGCCTGTTTACTTCCGACGGTTGGCTGAAGACTGGAGACCTCGGTTTTCTTAAGAACGGTCGGCTCACGATTGCTGGACGACTGAAAGACATTATTTTCGTCAACGGTCGCAATGTGATGGCAGCCGACATCGAACGTACTCTTTCTGAGAAGTTCGATCTCAAGGATGGTGGTGTCGCTGCGTGTACTGCCGTTGATTCAGTGACTGGGCGCGACCGTGTTGTCATCTTCGTCGCATCGCGGCGCAAGGGTGACGGTATTCGTCGCAAGACCGACTTTTGGGCGTGGGCACATGAGATCCGCCAGGCCGCTGAGGAATATCTTGCTTACCCGGTCGAATGCGTGCTGGCACTGCCGCGATTGCCGCGCACTTCCAGTGGCAAGCTGCAGCGCTACCAGTTGGCACACGAATGGTCTAGTGGCGTGCATGACGACAAGCGCGCCGAGTTCGAAGCCAATGATCCGCGTCGCCTCGCTGCTGCTGCGACTGAGGAGAGTCGCAAGGAAGCGGGTGCTGGAGATGACGCCAGTACGGTACCGGCTGTGGCGAATGTCGAAGGCGCAATCCGCTCCATTTGGGCGGTGGTGTTGCGCTGCCCCGAGTACACCATCAGCGTCGATACGCCCTTCACAGAACTGGGCGGCACGTCGGTCAAGGCGATCGAAATGCTCGCGCGCGTCGAGGAGCACTTCGGTCGGATACTCGGCTACCCGATGCTTATTGAATGTCGCACCATACGCGACATCGTTGCCTATCTTGCGCGTAGTGCCTCACCGGAAGAGGCCGTTGTAGCCGCGGCCGGTGCAACGCACAGCGACCTGAATACGCAGATTGCCATTATCGGCATGGCTGGGCGCTTCCCGGGGGGGGCTACGCTTGATGAGTTCTGGCAGACCCTGTCGGAGGGACGCTGCGTCGTCGGCCCGGTGCCGCCAGCGCGCTGGCAAAGCGCGCGCGGCGACTATGCGATGGGCGCTCTACCTGATATAGACAGTTTTGCTGCGGATTTCTTCGGCATCTCGGCCGAGGAAGCCGTTGTGATGGATCCGCAGCAGCGACTCATGCTCGAAGTCGCCTACGAGGCGATGGAGGATGCCGGGTATTGCGGACAGCGACTCGACGCGCGCCGCCTGGTCGGTGTCTTTCTCGGTGTCAGCAGCAACAGCTACATGGAAGAGGTCAACCTGCGCCGTGCTGACGATGCGCGCGAGGTGCGTCATGCGCTGTTGATGCCGGCCAACCTGCTTAATATCATCGCCGCACGCGTTTCACATGCACTGAATCTCAAGGGCCCGGCGCTGACGACCGATAGTGCCTGCTCCTCGTCACTTGTAGCGCTGCAACAAGCTTGTAATGAGTTGTTGCTTGGCAATTGTGACCTCGCCATGGCGGGAGGCGTGAACCTCCTGCCAACAGCCACCGGACACGAGTTACTCGCGCAGGCCGGCGCCTTGTCGGCTGATGGTGTCTGCCGGACCTTTGATGTCGAAGCCAATGGCATGGTGCCGGGCGAGGGCCTCGGCCTCGTCGTATTGAAGCGCCTTGATCGTGCGCTGGCGGATGGCGATCGTATCGAGGCGGTGATCGGTGCAGTTGCCGTGAATAATGATGGCCGCTCGATCGGCATCATGGCGCCGACGCCAGAAGGCCAGGAAACTGTGGTGCGCCGCGCCTATCAACTGGCCGGCATCACGCCAGAGCAAGTCAGCTATGTCGAGGCTCATGGTACGGGTACACCGATCGGCGACCCGATCGAAGTCCGTGCGCTTGCACGCGCCTTTGGCGACATTGGGGCGCGCCACTGCGGCATCGGCAGCGTCAAGACCAATATCGGCCATCTGCTCGCTGCTGCGGGCGTTGCCGGTTTGATCAAGGTGCTGCTCGCGCTGCGGCACGAGATGTTGCCGCCAACGCTGAATCTGCGCACGCCGCACCCACTGGTCCGTTTCGAGAAGACACCGTTCTATCCGGTAACCGCTGCCTTGCCATGGCCGCGCGGCGAGTCGCCGCGCTATGCGGGCATCAGTTCATTCGGTTTTGGTGGCACTAACGCTCACGTGGTGTTGCATGACCTGCCGCAACATATTGATGTGCGCCCCGAATCGGCACATGGCGGTATGCAGTTATTGACGATTTCTGCGCGCAACAGCGATGAGCTGGCGCGGATGCGCACGGAGCTGAGCGGGTATCTGCGCAGCCATCCGGCAACTCGCATCACTGATCTTTGCTTTACGCGTGCCGCAGGCCGCGCGGCCTTCCCGCAGCGCGAGTATTACGTCATCAACGATGTCGCCGATGCCGTTGCTCAACTCGATAAGGCCGTGGACCAAGGCACACAGACACCCAAGGCCAAGCTTCAGGTGACGTTCCTGTTCAGTGGGCAGGGTTCGCAGTATGTGGGCATGGGCGCACAACTCTACCGCCGTTACGCGGTATTCGCAGAAGAATTCAACCGTTGCGCGGACATCATCAAACACCTGAATCCGGAATTAGCCGATCTGCGCGAAGTTGTGTTCGCAGCGCCGGGATCGGGTGATGAGTGGATCGAAGACGCTAATTACGCGCATCCCACATTTTTTGCCATCGAGTATTCGCTGGCGCGCCTCTGGCAGTCCTGGGGCGTGCAACCCGCTGCAGTGGCCGGTCACAGCCTTGGTGAATACGCAGCGGCCTGTATCGCCGGGGTTTTTGAGCTTGAGGACGCGCTGCGTCTCGTGACGCGGCGTGCCCAACTCATCAAGACAGCGGCGGCTGGGGCGATGCTTAGTGTTGCGTTGGGTGAGAACGACGTACTCGCTCGCCTCGCTGAGAGCGGGTTGCCGCTGGATCTGGCGGCCGTTAACGGCAGCGATCAGTGTGTCGTCGCCGGCCCACTCGATGCCATCAAGGAGTTCCGTTCCCAGTTGAGCGCACGGCGCATTGCTTCAATGCCGCTGCCGATTGGCTATGCTTACCATTCGCGGCAGATGCTGCCGATCATCGAGCAGTTTTCGCTGTGTCTCGCCGAGATCAAGCTGCAGGCACCGAAGATTCCGCTCGAAGCCTGCATTGACACGGAACATGGTGTCGATACCGTCGCCTACTGGCAAGACCATCTGCTGCGCCCGGTACGTTTCGCCGACGGCCTTAATCGTATGGCGGGACGCGGCTTGCGTTGTCTGCTCGAGATTGGCCCCGGTGAAGCACTGACCCAACTTTCGCGCCGTACGCTCGGTAACGATCCGACGCTGCAAGCCTTCGCTTCGCAGTCGACCAAGCAGGAGCGCAACGACGGCATGTTGCTCACGACGCTTGGTGACCTTTGGCTCGCCGGTGCTTCGATCGACTGGAGTGCGGTGTATCGCGGCACCCAATCGCACATCATTTCGCTGCCGGCCTATCCCATGACGCGGCGCCATTATTGGCTTTCTCCGCGTCGTCCGGCAGTCTTTGCTACAGCTGCGTCTACTCGCAACTGGGCGGCGATCGGCCGTCCTCCCGAAGACTGGTATTACGTCCCAACCTGGCGTGAGGCTGCAAGTGTTGTTCCCGCTGCCTTGCCTGAGGCTGTTTGTCTGATTGGCGCCGAAGGCGAATTTGGTGCTGCGCTATACAGTGCGCTGGCAGCTGCGGGCTGTCGTGTGATTCAGGTGGTCAGTGGTAAAGATTTCGACTCTTCGCTTGCTGATCTGATCAGCATGCGCTTTGCGGGCTCTGCGGCCGCCGGGGATATGCGCCGTCTGCTCGATGTCCTGGAAAGTGCAGCGATGACTGGAGCGGCGCCATTGCCGCTGCTCTGTGACTTACGCGCCTGTTGTGCAGTATCACGCGCCGACGATGATCGCTTAGCTCCTTTGTCGCTGGCTGACCGAACAGCAGATGTTCTTGAAGGGGCACTGCATCTTGCTCAGGCGCTGCTCGTTCATCCAGCAAGTTGGCGACTCGTTCATGTGACGGGGCATGCACTCACCGTCGCCGATGGCGATCATGACGAGGGAGTGGTCGATCCGGCGGGTTCTGCATTGCTTGGCTTCGCAAAATCACTGGCACAGGAATCGCCCAAGCTTGATTCGCGCTGCATTGATCTTGACCAGGCCAGTGGTTGCGCAACGGCCACACAACAATTGATGAGCGAGCTGACTGCCGGCGATGGCCTGCAGCTTGTCGCGTTGCGTGGCAGTCGGCGTTATGCACAGGTAGTCGAGAAACTCGCTCCGCCCAAGGGGATGCCGCGTGGCTCCTTCAATGAAGGGGGTATTTATCTCATTACTGGCGGTCTCGGCGGTATTGGTCTGCAACTCGCTGAGCATCTTGCTTATCGTCATCACGCGCGACTGATTCTGCTTGGTCGTACAGCTCCGCTTGAGGGCAGTCCTGCGGCCGAAACGCTCGCACGCCTGCGCGCTGCGCGCCACGAGGTGATTGTCCTGACCGCCGATGTTGCCGATGAAGTGCAACTGGCTCAGGCCATGAGCGTTGTTGCCCAGCATTGCCGACAGCTTGATGGCGTAATTCACGCTGCGGGTGTTTTGCGTGACGGACTGGTCCGCAATATGACGCCCGAAACGCTGCACGAGACTCTGCGTGCCAAAGTCCGGGGTAGCGTGCTACTTCATCGTCATACACGGGATTTCAAGCCAGGTATGTTCATCCTGTTCTCGTCGCTATCGGGTTTGACTGGGAATCTAGGGCAGGCCAACTACGCCGCAGCAAACGGATTCCTGGCAGGTTTCGCCGAGTGGCTCGAAGAACAGGGACAGCCGGCGCTCGAACTGGTTTGGGGCTATTGGGGTGATGTCGGTCTTGGCGCCACACCCACGAGTCGTCAGCTGATGGCGCGCAAGCATGTCTATCCGATGTCCTCACGGCGCGCCCTTGTGGCCCTCGACCAGGCGCTTGCGGCAGATCAATGCCATGTGATTGTCGCCAATGTAGGGTGTGGCTTCTTTGCTCCGTTTGGGCTCGATCAGGACATGCTGAGTGTTGTCGAACGGGTTGAGCGTGTCTCGCTTGATGGCGCATTGCGCAAAGCGGTCGGCAGCAATGATGAACTGGTTTCTGGACTCGATCGGCTTTGTGCCTTGCGTGCGGCACTGGCGCTGCGCGGCGCAGTGCCGGTCGGTGAAGCACAGACCATCGCCGAGATTGCCGACTGGATGGGTGTGGCACCTGAGCGCCAAGGGCAGCTCGAGCAGGTCGTGCGCATGCTCGCCGAGGACGGCTATGTGGCTCGCACCGGAGATACTTACCGGGCGCTCACCCATACGGCCGAGGATGGCAGTACTTTGGCCGCACAATTGCGTGAGGATCACCCGCTCGCGGCATCGGCTATCAACCTTGTCATGCGCTGCTGCGCACAATTGCCTGCTGCACTGCGCGGCGAGCGCGGTCGCATCACTGAGCTGCTGGTCGATCCGGCACGACTCGAGTGGGATGATTATCGAACGAACTATCCGGCGTATGCTCTGGCGAACCTCATGTTGGTTGGTGCGGCACAGCAACTCGCTCTCGAACAAACCCGGCAGCATTCGGGTAACGGTAGCCAGAAGCTGCGCATTCTCGAAATCGGTGCTGGCTGCGGCGCGCTGACCGCTCAAGTTCTTGCTGCGATGGAAGGGCAAATCGAGGTCTATCACGCCACTGATGCGGAGTCAGGCGCGCTTGATATCCTGCGCGAGCGGCTTGGAGGCAATCATCCCCATCTTGTCACGAGCGTTCTCGACCTGAAGAACGACGCGACGGCGCAAGGACTCGCGGTTGAAGGGTTCGACCTGATAATCGCTGGCAGTGGCATTCACATCGCGAGTAGTTGGGCGATCCTGCTGGTTCGCGGCTTGCTGCGCCCCGGTGGCCACTTTCTGCTCGTCGAGCCGGTGCGTCCGTCGCGACTGGGTGAGTGCACCTGGGGTATCCTCGAAGACTGGTGGACCCTCAGCGATGCGCGCCAACGGCGGGGTTATCCGCTGCTCAACGGCCACGAGTGGCAGGCTGTGCTCAGTGACGAAGGCTTCACGGTGGCCTTGCTGCCAGTGGCTCCGCGGGGTGCCGTGGAGGATCTCGGATTAGCCCTGCTGATTGCAGCGACACCGCGTGCCGTTCAGGAGCCGACGCTGCAGATGCCCGAGGAGGGTGCTGGAAAACCTAGGGCAACACGCCTGGAAAAGGTCACCGCGCTGATCGAGCGCGCGCTGCTTTCAGCGGGTATCCCTGCAGCCGATCCACTTCAACCATTCTCGACCCTGGGGGTGGATTCGCTGACGGCACTGAAGGTCGGCAACGTGCTACAGCAGAGCCTCGGCTTTACGCTGTCGCCGTCGCTGCTTTTTGAATACGACTCGATCCATCGCCTTGCGCTGTTCCTCAGCGAGGAAGAGGCTGCCCTTGGTACTACCGCCGAGGCACGCATGATGCCGGTGGCACCGGCTGATCGTTATCGCCTGTCCTACGCTCAGCAGCGCCTCTGGTTCTTAGAACAACTGGCGCCTGAAAGTGCGCTGTACAACGTCCCCTTTGCGGTACGTCTGCATGGCGGACTTGATCGCCTCGTGCTTGAGCGTGTTTTCAACGAAGTCGTGCGTCGCCACGAATCGTTGCGCACCACCTTCAAGACCATCGATGGGGTGCCTTTCCAGGTCATTGCCGGTGAACTTTGCCTGACATTGCCCCTACGCGATCTTAGCGAAGTTCCGGAGGCACGCCGCGAGGCAGAGGTGTTTGCACTGGCCAGCGCCGATGCGCAGAAGCCATTCAAACTTGCCACCGGGCCACTGATCCGCATCGAACTGCTGCGCCTCGGTGAGCGCGAACATGTGCTGCTGCTGAATATGCATCACATCGTTTCCGACGGCTGGTCGATGAGTGTGCTGGTTCAGGAAGTCGCCACACTTTACGCTGCTTACATTGAAGGGCGCGCCTCGCCACTTGCGGAGCTGGCGATTCAGTACAAGGACTTTGGTCACTGGCAACAGCAGTGGCTCGCTGGCGCCGTGCTTGAACGGCAACTCGGCTTCTGGACTGGGCAACTCACCGGCGCGCCGGCGGTGCTCGATCTGCCGACCGACCGGCCGCGCCCGCCGGTGCAGACTTATCGTGGTACGAAGTGGTCTTTTGCGCTTGATCGTTCATTAACAGAAGCCTTGCAGGAACTTGCCGGGCGGGAAAATGCGACGCTGTTCATGGTGCTGCTCGCTGGCTTCCAGACGTTGCTGGCGCGCTATTCCGGGCAGAATGACATCTGCGTCGGTACGCCGGTGGCTAATCGTAACCGTGCCGAGATCGAAGGTCTGATTGGCTTCTTCGTAAATACCCTAGTGATGCGCAGCCAGCTCGCGCCGGATCAGCGCTTCGTTGATCTTCTTAATCAGGTCCGTGAGACCGCACTTGGCGCCTTTGCTCATCAGGATCTGCCTTTCGAGCAGATCGTCGAGGCTGTGCAGCCGGAGCGCAATCTCAGCCACAGCCCGCTGTTCCAGGTTCTGTTCGTGCTGCAGACGCCACCGAGCCAAGACCTTGCCGCACTCGATCTGGTCTTTGAGCAAATCGAGGCAGAATCCGGTATCGCGCAGTTCGACATTACTCTCAGCATGCAGGAGAGCGCCGAGGGAATGACGGCGTTCTTCGAGTACAACACCGACCTCTTCGACGAAGCAACCATGCAACGCATGGCGACACATTTCGAGCGTTTGCTGCAGGAGATCGCTGCACAGCCGCTGGCTTGTCTCGGCGACTATCCATTGCTGAACTTGGAAGAACGCAAGCGGATGGTTGAAGACTGGAACGCCACGCGTTCTGAATATCCAGACAGCAAGCTGTTCCACCAGATTTTTGAAGAACGCGTCAAACAGCAGCCTAAAGCCCTCGCCGTCACCTTTGAGGACCAGAGTCTCAGTTATACAGAGCTCAATGCGCGCGCCAACCAATTGGCGCGCCATCTGCGCAGCGTCTGTCCCGATCTAGGGCCGGATGACATTGTTGCTATCTGTGTCGAGCGTAGTCTGGAAATGGTTGTCGCCATGCTCGGCGTGCTCAAGGCTGGTGCTGCCTACGTGCCGGTCGATCCAGCCTATCCGGCCGAGCGCATCGAGCACATGCTGAGCGACTCAGCGCCGCGCCTGATTCTCACGCAGCAGCACCTGCGCGCCGGCCTGTCTGCGCATGATGCGACAATCATTGAACTGGATGCGGACTGGTCTGTTATTGCGGAACAGGGAAAAACCAATCTTAAGCCAAAGGATCTTGCCCTGACGCCGGATCATCTGGCCTATGTCATTTACACATCAGGTTCGACGGGCAAGCCCAAGGGTGTGCTGCTTCATCATCGTGGCCTGTGTAACCTGACCACGCTGCAAGGGCGCGCCTTTGAAGTCAGCGCCGAGAGCCGCGTGCTGCAGTTCGCCTCTTTCAGTTTTGACGCCTGTACCTGGGAAGTCGCCATGGCACTGGGCAACGGTGCCAGCCTGCATCTGGCACCGCGCGATCAGCTGATGCCCGGTGATCCCTTGCGTGACATCATCTGCGAAAGGCGGATTACCCATGCCACGCTGCCGCCGGTTGCGGTCAGCGCCTGGCCGGCCGATCTGCAACTCGATTCCTTGCTTACCCTCGTTGTTGCCGGCGAAGCTTGTCCTGCTGCGATGGCGCAGCATTGGTCGAAAGGCCGCAAGTTCTACAATGCCTACGGGCCGACCGAAACTACGGTGTGTGCCAGCATGTACTTGTGCAGTCCGGACGAGCCGGGCAATCCACCAATCGGCAAGCCGATTGCTAACACCTGTATTTATATTCTCGATGCTCAGTTGCAACCGGTGCCCGTTGGCGTGGCCGGTGAAATCTACATTGGTGGCGTCGGCGTCGCGCGCGGCTATCTGAACCGCGCCGAACTGACGGCCGATCGTTTCATCGCTGATCCTTTCGGCGAAGCCGGTGTGCGGCTCTACCGCAGCGGCGACCTCGGCCGCTGGAATATCCGTGGTGAAATCGAATACCTTGGTCGCAATGACCATCAGGTCAAGATCCGTGGCTTCCGCATCGAACTCGGCGAGATCGAGGCCCAGCTCGGTGCACATCCGCGGGTGCGCGATGTGGCTGTGCTTGCCCGCGAGGACCGCCCCGGCGACAAGCGTCTGGTGGCTTATCTCACCGCGAAGGACGATGGTCTCGATCTCGATCTCGATGAAGTGAAAGGTCAGCTCAAGGCAGTCTTGCCTGACTACATGCTGCCGGTCGCCTATGTCGTGCTCGACCAGTTCCCGTTGACTCCTAATGGCAAGCTCGATCGCAAGGCGCTGCCTGCGCCGGAGCAGGGCGCGCGGCTGGGGCGTGGGGCGAACGGGGTGAACGATTACGTCGCACCGCAGGGTGAGCTTGAGGAAACGATCGCTGGTATCTGGCAGGACATCCTGAATGTCGAATGTGTTGGCCGTCACGACAACTTCTTCGATCTCGGCGGACATTCGCTGTTGATCGTGAAAATGCTCGAGCGCTTCCGTCAGGCAGGGCTCGCAGGTCAGGTGCGCACCGTATTCAATCATCCGACGCCAGCGGAACTGGCCGGGGTACTGGGTGGTGCCAAGGACGAAAATGGGCCGCAATTCTTCGTTCCGGCGAACCTGATTCCTGCCGTCTGCACCGCGATCACGCCTGCAATGCTGCCGCTGGTGGCGTTGACACAGGCGCAGATCGACGGCATCACCGCAATGGTTCCGGGCGGCGCCGCCAATGTCCAGGACATTTACCCGTTGGCACCGCTGCAGGAAGGCATCCTGTTCCACCACCTGCTCAGCAGCGAAGGTGACGCCTACATCCTGCCGATCCTGATGGCCGTCGAAAGCCGCGAGAAGCGCCAGGCTTTCCTCGGCGCCTTGCAGGCTATCGTCAACCGTCATGACATCCTGCGCAGCGCCATCCTCTGGGAAGGGCTTGCCAAGCCTGTGCAGGTGGTTTATCGAAACGTCGAGTTGCCAGTCGAGGACATTGCGCTTGACCCGGCGCAGGATGCGTTGGCGCAGCTCAAGGAGCGCATGGCACCGCAGCGTCAGCGCATGGACTTGCGGCGAGCACCGTTGGTGCGCATCCAGGCGGCGCATGACGTGCAAAGTGGCCGGCATTATCTGCTGCTGCAATTGCATCACATCATCAGCGATCACGTCTCGCTGGAAATCGTTCTGCGCGAAGTGCTCACCACGCTGGCCGGTCATGCCTCTCAATTACCCGAGCCGATTCCCTATCGTGGTTTCGTCGCACAAGCTTTGGCGCTCGATGCGCAGGGCCAAAATCAGGCGGCCGAGGCATTTTTCCGCAGTCGGCTCAGTGATGTGGACGAGCCCACGGCGCCGTTCGGTCTGCTCGATGTGCATGGTGATGGCCAACGGATCGAGGAAGCGCATCAGGAGCTTCCTCCCGAGCTTGCGCAACGCATCCGTCTGACGGCACGCCGCTTGCGTGTCAGCGCGGCCACGCTGTTTCATACCGCGCTGGCATTGACCCTCGCGCGCGTCAGCGGTCGCGACGATGTGGTCTTCGGTAGCGTGCTTTCCGGTCGCTTGCAGAACACCACGGGTGCCGATCAGGTGCTTGGCATGTTCATCAACACGCTGCCTCTGCGGCTGAATCTGCAGGGGCAGGGCGCTCGTGCGGTTGTCGAGCATACGCATCGCGAGCTGATTGAACTGCTCAAGTTTGAACAGACCTCGCTCGCACTCGCCCAGCGTTGCAGTGGTGTCGCTGCGAGCACGCCGCTGTTCAGTGCCATGCTCAACTACCGCCACAGCTCGCCGGAAGGCCAGGGTGCTGGTCTGCATGTCGCCAGTGGCATCGAGATCGTTGCCAGTCAGGAGCGTACCAACTATCCGTTCACGCTCAACGTCGATGATCTCGGTGACGGCTTCGCGCTCGTTGCGCAAACCGACCGGCGTATCCAGCCCTCCCGCATCAACGCCTATCTGCAGACGGCACTGCAATCGTTGGTCGATGCGCTGGAGCAAGGCAACGATGTGCCGATTCTTGAACTCGAAGTACTGCCGAAGGCCGAGCGTTCGGTATTGCTCGAAGGCTTCAATTCGGCACGTGGGAACTGGCCGCAGGATCGTACCATCCATAGTTTTGTCGAGACTTACGCCAAGCAGCAGCCCGAGGCTATTGCAGTCATCTGTGACAGTGAGACCCTCAGCTACCGCGAACTCAACCAAAAAGCCAACCAGCTCGCCCATCACCTGATTGGTCTGGGCGTCAAACCCGACAGCCTCGTCGCCATCTGCTGCGAACGCAGCCTGGAAATGATGGTGGGACTGCTCGGCATCCTCAAAGCTGGCGGCGCCTACCTGCCGATTGACCCCGCCTACCCCGCTGAGCGTATCGCCT
>CAZAOQ010000042.1:0-19059 GCA_964486795.1 uncultured Rhodocyclaceae bacterium | reverse complement strand
GCAAAGGTCGCACTGGATGCGCGTTGGTGGCTCGCCTTCGATGGTGTGCCACCAGCGTGCCGGGTAGGCGTCTTTGGGGTCGATGTCCCTCATTTTCACGCTTCCTTCCATTTCTGCACTGCGTATCGCGAGAGCTGGATGCTGGCATCCCAATCGTCGGCGGGCAGGCCTGCCTTGCACTTGAGATGCGTCATGAACTGTTGTGGTTCGGGCAGGTCTTCCCAGACCTGCGGCAGGAAGGTGGCGCGGTGCCAGCCACTTTCCAGGATGACGCCATCGATGCCGGGGCGCAGTTGAGCGAGGGCGTCGGCTTCACTGGCATATGGCATTGGCACGGGCGTGGTGAGCAGGGAGACTTCGACGCGCACTGCGGCGAATTCTTCGCGCTTCAGCGGCATGAAGCGCGAGTCGAGGAAGGCGGCGGCCTGTGCGTTGCCGCGCACATCCTCGATCAGCGGGCGATATGCTTGCAGCGTGCCGATGCAGCCGCGTAGCGCGTGGTTCTTGGTGAGTGTGAGGGTGACAAAGCTGGCGCCGGGCTGCTGAAGTTCCGGCAGGGCGAGTGTTGCGGACGGAACGACATAGCGGACGCCGAGTTCTTCGCTGATGGCCTGGCGGGCGATTTGCAGCAGGGCCTGGCCGAGTTCAGTGCTGTTCACAGTGCTGTTCATCGTCGTTCCTCCTGTGTCTCGCTGGTTTCGCTAATCGCGCTGGCCTCGCTGAAGGCGAATGCGCCATAGCCGACAACGCGCGCGCGATCGCCGGCGGTGTCGCCGGAGTTACGCAGGTCGAGCAAGTGCGGATACAGGCCGCGCCGCTGCGCGCAGAGCAGCAGGCCGTTCACCGGCGTCGCACCACAGGCCTGTTCGTGATTGGCGAGCGGCTGCAGGGCGACAATCTGCCGGGCGGTGGCCTGATCGATGCGTTGCGCCTCGGCGTAGGGGTGGTAGTGAGAGAGGTCGGAGCTGATGACGATCAAGGTTTCAGGGCCGCCCCAGACGAGATCGAGTACCTCGGCCACGTCGCCATCGCTGGCCATGCCGACCGCCAGCGGTAGCAGGGTGAAATCGTCGAGCACGCTCTGCAGGAAGGGTAGTTGTACTTCGATCGAGTGCTCGAGCGCATGGGCGGCCTCGTTGCGCTGCACTTGGGGCAGTTCGAGCAGTTTGCGTTCGAGCGCGGTATCAACGGGAACGCTGCCGAGCGGTGTGTCGAAGACCGTGGATTCAGGCAGCGCGAGACCGCGCACGGCGACACGATGCGTTGGCCCGAGCAGCACGACCTTGCGGATTTGCGCATGCAGCGGCGTCAGGCTGGCATAGGCACTGGCGGCGATCGGGCCGGAATAGATGTAACCGGCGTGGGGGACGATCAGCGCCTTAGGCGCGAGGCACGGCCGCGGTTCAGCCGCACGGAGCATAGCGGCGATGTCGCCAGCGAGTGTGGCGGGCTGGCCGGGATAGAACATGTCGGCGACAGCGGCGGGACGGTGGGTGGCGTGGGCCGGGATTTCCATGGGGGATTTCCTTTGATGCGCCGTGCCTCAGATGAGTGGCACGGGGGGGCAAGTGGGCAACAGTGGGCAATGGTGGTCACTTTTCATTCTAGTCCTTAGAATCGTGGGATGAGCTCTTCTGTCCTTCCTTCTGCTTCCACTGCCAACACGCCGGCTTCCTTCCATGCGCTCGTGCCTGCTGCCGGCAACGGCGCGCGAATGGCCAGTGAGAAGCCGAAGCAGTATCTGCCGCTTGCCGGCCGGCCGCTGATCTATCATTCCTTGCAGACGCTCTGCGCTGTGCCGCGCATCACGCGGGTGTTTGTCGTGCTGGCGCCGGACGATTCCGAGTGGTCGCGCTACGACTGGTCGGCGCTCGGACCCAAGCTGACACCGGTGTTTTGCGGCGGGACGACGCGGGCCGATTCGGTACGTAATGGGCTGCGTGCGACAGCCAGTCAGGTGCGTGGGCAGGACTGGGTGCTGGTGCATGATGCGGCGCGGCCCTGCCTTGCGACCTGGCATGTCGATGCGTTGATCGATGCCGTGGCCGACGGTGGCTGCGATGATGGTGGCATTCTTGCGCTGCCTGTCGCCGATACATTGAAGCGCGCCAACGAGACGGGTGGCATTGCCGCCACGCTGCCGCGTGCCGGGCTCTGGCAGGCGCAGACGCCGCAGATGTTCCGCCATGGCTATTTGCGCCGCGCGCTGGAAAGCGTGACAGATCTCGCGACGATCACCGACGAGGCGAGTGCCATGGAGCTGCAGGGCTTTCGTCCGCGTCTGGTGATGTCGGATCCGACTAATCTGAAGGTGACCTATCCACTCGACCTGCAACTGGCTGCGTGGATTCTGCAACATCGGGGAGAAAACACATGAACTTCCGCGTCGGTCAGGGCTTCGACGTGCACGCCTTTGCCGCTGGTCGCAAGCTGATCCTCGGTGGCGTCGAGATTCCCTATGAGCGCGGCCTGCTCGGCCACTCTGATGCCGACGTGCTACTTCATGCGATTACCGACGCGATACTCGGCGCGGCGGGGCTCGGCGATATCGGTCGTCTCTATCCGGACAATGATCCGCAATACGCCGGGGCCGACAGCCGCGTGCTGCTGCGCGGCGCACTGGCTGCGGTGCAACGGGCAGGCTGGCGCATCGGCAATGTTGATGCCACCATCATTGCCCAGGCACCGCGTATTTCGCCGCATGCCGAGGCGATGCGCGCCAATATCGCGGCTGATCTCGGCGTTGCGCCGGAGGCGGTGAATATCAAAGGCAAGACCACCGAACGGCTTGGTTTCACTGGGCGCGGCGAGGGTATCGCTGCCGAAGCGGTGGCTTTGCTGGTGCGTGTGGATGCCAATGCCTGATTCCACGGTCGCCGCCCGACAGCGCGTCTTTTTTGCAATCTGGCCGGATGCGGCAGCGGCACAAGACCTCGACGAACTCGGCCGCACGGCGCACGCGCACTGCAGTGGACGTCGCATGCGGCGCGACGGGTTGCACCTGACGCTGGCTTTCATCGGCGAGGTGCCGGTCGAGCGCATTGACGATCTGCATGCTGCTGCGGCGCGTGTGGCGTCGGCACCCTTCCTGATGGAGATCGACCGCCTCGCCTGTTGGCGTCATAACCGTATCGTCTGGGCGGGCTGTGAGCAGGCGCCGTTGCCGCTGCTGACGCTGGTTGGCCAGTTACGCGAACGGCTGGCCGAGGTGGGCCTGCCGCTCGACGATCGCGACTTTGCTGCACATGTGACGTTGTTGCGTGATGCGCACTGCGATGTGCTGCCAGTGTTTGGCCGCATCGCCTGGCCCGTCGCCGACTTTGTTCTCGCGGCGTCGCAGCCCGAGGGTGGCGGTCATTACGAGATTATCGGACGCTGGCCGCTGGCCGGCGGCTAGACGGGAATCGACAGGCTTGCGAGCAGGTCATCCTGTGCGCAGCTGCGGGTGCGGCGCGTAGGACGGATGGCGTATTCGCCGTCGGCGTTCATTTCCCAGGCTTGGGTGTTATCGGCGAGATAGGATTTGAGGCCTTCTTTCATGATCCGGCGCTTGAGCCGGGCATCGAGTATCGGGAAACTGATTTCGATGCGGCGGAAGAAATTACGCTCCATCCAGTCGGCACTCGACAGGTAGAGGTTCTCGGCACCGTCAGCGTGGAAATAAAAGATGCGCGAGTGTTCGAGGAAGCGGCCAATCACTGAGCGCAAGCGGATGTTGTCCGACAGACCTTCGATGCCGGGGCGCAGGGTGCAGATGCCGCGGACGATCAGGTCGATCTGGACGCCGGCTTGCGATGCTTCGTAGAGTGCCTCGATGATTTCCGGTTCGACCAGTGAGTTCATTTTGGCGATGATTTGAGCCTTGCGTCCGGCCTGCGCAATCGCGGTTTCGGCGCGGATCGCAGTCAGCACGCGGGTATGCAGGGCGAATGGTGCCTGCCATAGGTGGCGCAATGCGTTCGCCTTGCCCAGACCAGTGAGTTGCTTGAACACTTCATTGACGTCGGCGTTGATCTCGTCGTGGCAGGTGAGCAGGCCGAAGTCGGTATAGAAGCGTGCCGTGCGCGGGTGGTAGTTGCCGGTGCCGAGGTGGCAGTAGCGCTTGTAACCATCCTCTTCCCGACGCAGCACCTGCAGCATCTTGGCGTGGGTCTTGTAACCGAAGACGCCATACACGACATGGGCGCCAACTTCTTCGAGGCGGGTGGCGATGCTGAGGTTGGCTTCTTCATCGAAGCGCGCCATCAGCTCGACGACGACGGTGACTTCCTTGCCCTGGCGCGCGGCACGCAGCAGGTGTTCCATCAGGACGGAGTCGGTGCCGGTGCGATAGACGGTCATGCGGATCGCCATGACCTGCGGGTCGTCAGCTGCTTGCTGGAGGAACTGGATGACCGGTGTGAATGACTGGAAGGGCAGGTGCAGCAGGATGTCTTGCTTGCGTATGCTGGCGAAGATGTCGTAGCGTTTGGTGAGGACCTTGGGCAGGTTGGGCTGGAAGGGCGGGTATTTGAGATCGGGTCGGTCGACCTTGTCGGGCACGGCATTGAGACGTACCAGATTGACGATGCCGGGAACACGATACAAGTCGTTTTCACCCAAATTGAATTGCTGACGCAGAAAGTCGGCAACGACTTCCGTGCAGTTGTCGGCCACCTCAAGGCGCACGGCGTCGCCGAACTGGCGTTGCGGCAGTTCGCCCTGTAGGGCTGTGCGCAGGTTTTTGATTTCCTCGTCGTCGACGAACAGGTCGGAATTGCGCGTGACGCGGAATTGGTGGCAGCCAATGACCTGCATGCCGGAAAAAAGTTCGCCGACATGCTGGTGCAATATCGACGAGAGGAATACGAAGCCGTACTCGACGCCTGTGAGTTCATCCGGTAAGCGGATTACGCGCGGCAGGGCGCGCGGTGCCTGAACGATGGCGGCACCGGAGTTGCGTCCAAAGGCGTCGGTGCCGGCAAGTTCGACGGCGAAATTAAGGCTCTTGTTGAGTACGCGCGGAAAGGGGTGTGCCGGGTCGAGGCCAATCGGCGTCAGCATGGGCATGACTTCGCGAAGGAAGTATTCGCGTATCCATTCGTTCTGTTCCGGCGTCCACAGGCTGCGGCGGATGAACCGAATGCCTTCGTGCGCCAGTGCAGGCAGGATCTCGTCGTTGAGCAGTGCGTATTGCTTGGCGATCAGTGCGTGGGCTTCAAGGCCGACACGGCGAAATACTTCCTGAGGGGGCAGTCCGTCGCTCTCCGGCGTCAGACTGCCGAGCTTGATCAGCGCCTTGAGCCCGGCGATGCGAATTTCGAAAAACTCGTCGAGATTGCTGGAGACAATACAGAGGAAGCGCAGGCGTTCCAGCAGCGGTACGCGCGCATCGGCGGCCTGGGCAAGGACCCGACGGTTGAACGCGAGTAAGGATAGTTCGCGGTTGAGGACGTGCTCGGGAGGAAAACGGTGGATGTTCGACATGTCGTGTGCGCTCAGCAGGTGTCCGCAGTTCAGGCGTTGTCCGCAGTGCCTTCCTGGGTGGGTGCGCCATCGTTGTAGAGACGGAAATCGTTTCGACCGGACTCTTTGACTGCATACAGGGCAAGGTCGGCACGCTTGATGATTTCTTCACGCTTGAGGTTCGGTTCGTTGACCAGGCAGACTCCAATACTTGCACCGACGCTGGTCTGGATGCTCGACGGGGTGACGACGGGCTGGCTGATGTTGTTTATCAGACTCTTGGCTAACCGGCTGACGATGCTCCGGTCGGTGACGAAAGGCAACAGCACGACAAATTCATCGCCACCGAGACGTGCGGCGAAGTCGGCCTTGCGGATCGATTGCTCGATGTGACGCGCCACGTGAATCAGTACGATGTCGCCGACGTCATGACCATGCGTGTCGTTGACCTGCTTGAAACGGTCGAGGTCGATGAGCATCAAGGTGAAGTTGCGCTCAGGGTTGTTTTTGCGCTCGGCGATCAGTTTGTCGATGCGGTGTTCGAAGTCGAGGCGGTTGCCAAGGCCGGTTAGCGCGTCCGTCAGTGCGAGCTTGTTGGCGTGTGCCTCGCGCATCTTGTTTTCGGTGATGTCGTTGATCACCCCTTGTATCTGGTCGTTTTCGACGAGGTTGAGAATCATGTTAACCCAGCGTGCGTCGCCATTGCTGTCGATCAGCATCAGTTCGGACGACTTGGTGCGGCCTTCCTGCTGGCAGGCTTCGATGAGGGGGCGTACGCGCGCGGCCTGGTCGCCCAGATTTTCGAGCAGCGACAGTGGTGAGCCTGCCGCTGTTTTCTGTAGATTGTGCTCGTTGATACACAGGGTGCGGCGGAACGCGGGGTTGAATGACTTCAGCATGCCAGCACGGTCGATGACGAAGATGCCCGTTTCGGCATTCTCGAAAATGGCACGAAAGCGCTTTTCTTCGACCTCACGCGCGACGCGCAGGTCACGCTCGGTCATCAGAACGCTGATCAGTTTGTCGATCAGTGCATTGATCCCTGTGACAAGCTGCCCGATCTCATTTCTCCTGTGGCCTCGTGGGGCCACTAACTTTTCACCGTCGACGGCGGAAAGCTCATTGAGCTGTCTGGATATCTGGTGGATGGGCTGGGCGATGTAGCCGACTGCGATGGCCGTTACGACAAAAATGATGACCGTTGTCTGCAGAATGATCAGGAGACGGATATAGCCGGTTGCTTCATTGACCTGAGCTTCGATGGAGGTCTGGTTGCGGACGACGACGATCTTGCCGACATAGCTGTCTGCCTTGAATGGCGAGGTCAGCATCCTGATCGTGGAGCCTTCCGGAAACGTGTCGTTACTCAGTGTCTTTTGCGGCTTTCTGTCATTCGGTGCGGTATTTGGCGGGGAAGGGGGTGGTCCTGCGCCGTTCTGGTGATCGAGCTTCTGCAGAAATTTACGATCGAGATCCGCGAGGACGCCTTGGTCGTTCGCAATCACTACGCGCGCGACATCGCGGTTCATCAGCAGGCCCTTGGCCACTTCACTGGCAAGGCTGGGATCGCCGAGAAAGCAGGCGATGCTCGCGGTGTTCTCGACCGTCTTGACCAGTTCGCCGAGACGGGATGTCAGGGATTTCTGGATAGTTGGCTCAATATATCGGGTGATGGTCTCAAGCAGGCCATAGCCGACAAGTCCTGAGAGCAGCAGAACGAGGGCGGCGCTGCGCAGGACGATGCTGGTATGCACCGAATGAAGCCATCCCCCCGACCTTTTCATCGTAGTTTGTCTTTTAGTAAATCAACGTCGAGTGACTGGTTCATGCAGTTCTCCGGACCATTGCTGTAACGATCCATGATGGTTTATGTCGGAGTGTCGTTATTCGAGAGACAGGTCGAGGACGATTTTGACACGTTTATCGGCTGCTTTTCGGGGTACGTACCCGATGGCACCCTTGTTGGTGCCGACGATGTCGAGGACCTCTGCGGAATTATCAGCCTGGCGTGGTGGCGAGCCTTGACCGGAGAAGATCAGGCGCGCCCAGTAAGAGTTGATCTCGGAGACCTCCTTGTTGATGAGGTCACTGTAGAAGCGGGCTTTTTCGTGGCTATTGGCAATCTGGTCGATGGGTAGCGCGGTAATGCCGGAAGGCAGTTTCCGGGTGCGCCCCATGAAAATGGCGGTGACTTCGTCGCGCGACATGTGATCGACGCCGCTGGCCGGATTGGTAATGACGACCAGATCGGTGGCTGCGCTGGCCGCCGGAGCGCAAAGCAACAGGCTGAGGCTGAATCCGAGGCTGACGACCGAGATGAGTTTTCTCATGATCGGCTGGCCTTAGAAGGTGAAGTCCAGCGTTGCGCTGTAAATGTTCGCCCGGCCGTCCCATGCAGTCGGCACGGTGGGCCAGAGCAGCGGCGGGGTGCAGGGCGTGCCCGGGCCGATGGTAGGCAGGCTCACGGGCGAGCAGTTTTTGTTGTGAACGAAGTCCGCCTGGAATTTGAGGGCGGTATTTTGGGAAAGGTCGTAGCGTAGGCCCAGCGTGTAGCGGTCCTGATTCGTGAGCGGCGTGCTGAGAAGGAATTGCGCCACGTCAACGGCGTAGGCGGGTGCGCCGGTAAGACGTAGCTCCTCGGGGCGCTGGCTTTCGCGAGTGCGCAGGAAGGACGCCGCCGTATAGGGTGTGAAACGACCCATACGATAGCCTGCGGAGATGAAGGCGGAGCGTGTCTTGGGAATCAGGAGCGAGTTTGATGTAACGTGGGCGATTGCGCCCTGGAGTTTCAGCGGGCCATCTTCATAAGCCAGTTCGATACTTTTGAAGATTGTTGTTCTGTCAAGGACCTGGATGCCGTCGATGAATGATGTCATGGCGTTGCCCAGCGCCGGGTTGTTTTGGGCGTAGGCCTGGTCGGCAGTCACCTGGAAGATGCCGAGCATGTTGAATTTGCCCGGCGGAAACCCGCGTGCGAGTCGGAGTTCGGCGATGCCCAGGCGTCCGGTCCAGTGGTCATCCTGATATTCGAGGAAACCGCCGGTCACCCGGGATTTGTTCAGGTCCTGAGTCGAGCCGAGCGGCTCTTGGGTAATATTGCCAGCCCACTCGCGCTGCTCTAGTAGAGAGCCGACATGCTGACGGGTAATTCCGGTGTAGAACTTGGCGCGAGTAATACCGCGAAGTAGAGGATAGCGGAAGACGATGTCACCGCCATCTTCGTAGGGGAAAAGTAGCGTGCCGTAATACTCGACAGGCGGCCGGACCCAGAGGTAGGAGTAGCCGACATCGCGGGTATCCGAACCGATGTAGCCGTCGAAGCCGATGCGTCCGGCGCGCACTTCCATCATGTCGTTGATGGTGTATTTGAGGAAGCCCCAGGTCAGTTCGGGGCGGAAATCATTCTCGTAACGGTAGCGCGAGACGACTTGCGCCACGACTTCGAAATTGTCTGAGATCCTATAGTTGGTCTGGATGCCGAGGCGTGAATCGATATCGAAGGAAGCTCCGCGATTGCTGGCACCTTTGGGCTGGGTTATGTCGCGAATAAAGGCCGCTCCGCTGCCATCGGTATGAACAGCGCCGAGCGTACCGAAGCCGCTGAATCGGAGCGCGGATTCCTCCGCACCCGATCCGGTCTGGGCCATTGCGGTGGACGCAAGGGCAGCAAGGGCGATCAATAAGTGGCAGGCGGATTTTCGCTTGAGCATCATGTCGTAGAGGTGTCGTTATTCGAGAGACAGGTCGAGGACGATTTTGACACGTTTATCGGCTGCTTTTCGGGGTACGTACCCGATGGCACCCTTGTTGGTGCCGACGATGTCGAGGACCTCTGCGGAATTATCAGCCTGGCGTGGTGGCGAGCCTTGACCGGAGAAGATCAGGCGCGCCCAGTAAGAGTTGATCTCGGAGACCTCCTTGTTGATGAGGTCACTGTAGAAGCGGGCTTTTTCGTGGCTATTGGCAATCTGGTCGATGGGTAGCGCGGTAATGCCGGAAGGCAGTTTCCGGGTGCGCCCCATGAAAATGGCGGTGACTTCGTCGCGCGACATGTGATCGACGCCGCTGGCCGGATTGGTAATGACGACCAGATCGGTGGCTGCGCTGGCCGCCGGAGCGCAAAGCAACAGGCTGAGGCTGAATCCGAGGCTGACGACCGAGATGAGTTTTCTCATGATCGGCTGGCCTTAGAAGGTGAAGTCCAGCGTTGCGCTGTAAATGTTCGCCCGGCCGTCCCATGCAGTCGGCACGGTGGGCCAGAGCAGCGGCGGGGTGCAGGGCGTGCCCGGGCCGATGGTAGGCAGGCTCACGGGCGAGCAGTTTTTGTTGTGAACGAAGTCCGCCTGGAATTTGAGGGCGGTATTTTGGGAAAGGTCGTAGCGTAGACCTAGCGTGTAGCGATCCTGATTTGTGAGTGATGCCCTGAGGATGAATTGTGTCAGGTCAACGAGGTAGGCGGGTGCGCCGAGGCGGCGCAGTTCCTCGGGGCGCTGGCTTTCGTTGGTACGCAGGAAGGACGCAGTTGCGTAGGGTGTGAAAGAACCCAGGCGGTAGCCTGCAGAAACAAAGGCGGAGCGTGAATTGGGAATCAGGAGCGAGGTTGAGGTGAGCCGGGAGATTGCACCTTGCAGCTTCAAAGGCCCGTCTTCATAAGCCAGTTCGATACTTTTGAAGGTCGTGGTTCTGCCAAGAACTTGGAATCCGTTGATGATTGCAACCATGGCGTTACCCAACGCAGGATTGTTCTGGGCATAGGCTTGGTCGGCACTGGTCTGCAGCATGCTGGGCATGTTGAATTGCCCCTCCGGCGGAAACTCGCGTGCGAGTCGGAGTTCGGCGATACCCAGGCGTCCGATCCAGTGGTCATCCTGATATTCGAGGAAGCCGCCGGTTTCGCGGGACTTATTCAGGTCCTGGGCCGAGCCGGCCGGTTCCATCGATATATTGCCGGCCCATTCGCGCTGCTCCATTAGTGCGCCGACCTGCTGACGGGTGATCCCGGTATAGAACTTGGCACGAGCGATGCCACGAAACAGAGGGCGACGGAAGACAATGTCACCGCCATCTTCATAGGGGAAAAGCAGCGTTCCGAAGTATTCCACAGGCGGCCGGGCCCAGAGGTAGGAGTAGCCGACATCGCGGGTATCCGAACCGATGAAGGCATCGAAGCCGATGCGTCCGGCGCGCACTTCCACCATGTCGTTGATGGTGTACTTGAGGAAGCCCCAGGTTAGTTCGGGTCGGAAATCATTCTCGTAACGGTAACGCGAGACGACTTGCGCCACGACTTCGAGATTGTCCGAAATCGCGTAGTTGGCCTGGACGCCGAGGCGTGAATCGGTATCGAAGGAAACGCCGCGATTACTGGCGCCCTTGGGCTGGGTCATATCGCGAATGAAGGCCGCTCCGCCGCTATCGGTATGAACAGCGCCGAGTGTGCCGAAGCCGCTAAATCTGAGCACCGATTCCTCTGCAATCGAAGTGGTCTGTGCCAATGCGTTGCAGGCAAGACTGGCCATGGTGATCAGCAAGAGGGCCAACTGACGTTTGATCATTATGTGGTGTAGCCGGGACGCGATATATGACAGGTACAACAAGCTAGCACGGGCTGAATCTATCGGGGGTAATTCTAACCCGAAGCCAGCGGGGAGCCGTGCCCGGGGGTTGGATCGTAATCCGGTAGTTGCGTCCGAGTGCTGTGTAAAATGCGGCCTTCCGCTCGGGAGATGTTGTGACTTATGAATTGATTGCCGCTGTCGATCTCGGTTCCAACAGTTTTCGTCTGCAGGTTGGACGCATCGTTGGCAATCAGATCTATCCGCTTGATTCGCTCAAGGACCCGGTGCGCCTGGCGGCAGGGCTTACGGCTGATCGCATGCTCGATGGCGCTTCGCAGTTGCGGGCGCTTGAGGCGCTGCGCCGTTTTGGCGAGCGTTTGCGTGGGTTTGTGCCGGGGGCTGTACGGGCCGTGGCAACGAATACGTTTCGCGTTGCTAAGAATGGTTCGGCGTTTCTTGTTGAAGCCGAGGCGGCGCTTGGCTTTCCGATTGAGGTGATCGCCGGTCGCGAGGAGGCGCGTCTCATTTATCTGGGTGTGGCGCACACACTGGCCAATCCGGCCACACAGCAGCTTGTGGTTGATATCGGTGGAGGTTCGACCGAATTTATTATTGGCCACAGTTTTGTGCCGCTTCAACTCGAGTCGCTCTACATGGGCTGCGTCAGCCACACAATGCGATATTTTCCTGGCGGCCGCGTCGATAAGCAGGAGGTTAAAGCAGCGGAACTGGCCGCTCGCAAGGAACTGCAGACGATCGTTGCTGCATATCGAGAAACTGGCTGGGAGCTGGCGGTCGGTTCGTCGGGCACGGCAAAGGCGATTGTCGATCTGCTCGAACTCAACGGGCTCAATGACCCTGGCGGCGACGGAACGCCGGAAATCACGCGCGGCGGTCTTGATCGGCTCAAGGCGTTGCTGCTGCGTGCTGGTGATGTCGCGGCTCTGCGTCTTGAGGGCTTGCGCCCGGATCGAACGGCCGTGCTGCCGGGCGGCCTGGCCATCATGTCGGCGATTTTCAAGGAATTCGACCTTGAGCGCATGGTTTTTTCGGAGGGTGCGCTACGACTCGGGGTGCTCTATGATCTTCTTGGCCGCTATCACCACGATGATCAGCGCGAAGCGACCGTCAGCCAGTTCATGCAGCGCTATGCGGTCGACCGGCGTCAGGCGGCGCGTGTCAGTCAGAGTGCCGTTGCCTTGTTGTGCCAGTTATTGCCCGAGGTCGATCCGTGCTCCGAGGGGGAGATGCAAGTCCTTGTCTGGGCGGCACGACTCCATGAAATCGGTATTTCCATCGCGCATTCTGGCTATCACAAGCACAGTGCCTACATCATTGCCAATGCCGACATGCCGGGGTTTTCGCGCAAGGATCAGGGGATGCTTTCGCGCATTGTCCTCGGTCATCGCGGCAAGCTGGAGCGCATCCAGGCAGTCACTAGCGCGCCGCATGAATGGCTGTTGATCTTTTGTTTGCGTTTGGCTGCGTTGCTGCATCGTGCACGCACCGATATTTTATTGCCACCGGTGCGGGTAGTCGCCGCTGAACGTGGCTTTCACCTTTCCGTCGATGGCGCCTGGCTTGCCTCGTCGCCGCTGACAGCATCGATCCTCGATGAGGAGGTGCGTCAGTGGAATGCGCTCGGCATGGAACTGAGGATTCGCCGCGAAAGACAGGTCGATGCGGTCCGGGACATGGCATGCTGAAACGTCGATCGAGGGTTGTTGAACTGATGAATTCGGGTGGCCAGCCCGTTGTCGCTGTCACTGTACATGATGATGGTCGGCGCGAGATCATTCTGAGCGGGCAGTGGACGCTTGCGGCACTGGCTTCACGTATCCATTCATTGGCAGCAGAACTGGCTGAGCATGCAAGGGGCATTGAACCTAGCTGGAATTGCGAAGGCATTGATACCATGGACAGCACCGGTGCGATGCTCCTCTGGCGCGCTTGGGGGCGCCAGCTGCCGGTAGCTTTGCTGGCGCGACCAGAGCAACTGCGCACCTTTGATCGTATTGCAGGTGCTGAGCACACGCCGACTCGTGTGTCGCCCCCTTCGTTCGTGTTGGCCCGTTTGTTCGGTGAAGTCGTGCTGACCTTTGGCAATCACTTGCGTGGATTCGTCATCATGATTGGTCAGTTGGTGCTCGATTTTCTGCATCTCCTGCGGCGACCGCACGAGATTCCAGGGCGAGAGATTTCGGCCAATCTTTATAAGAGTGGTGTGCGGGCAATGCCTGTAACGGCACTGGTGGGGTTTTTGATCGGCGTCGTCATGTCCTACTTGTCGGCTCTGCAGCTCAAACAGTTCGGCGGCGAGATTTTTATCGTCAATATCCTTGGCATGGGGATCATCCGTGAACTTGGGCCGGTACTCGTGGCGGTACTCGTGGCCGGCCGCTCTGGTTCGGCGATGACCGCGCAGCTCGGTGTGATGCGCGTGACGGAGGAGATTGACGCGCTGTCGACGATGGGTATTTCGCACAGCCTGCGGCTGATCCTGCCCAAGGTCATAGCGCTGGCCATAGCGATGCCGTTGCTGGTGCTCTGGATCAGCAGCGTGGCGCTCGTCGGCGGGATGGTCGCGGCAGAGATTCAGCTCGATATATCCTTTGGCTACTTCTTCGAGACACTGCCCAAAGTTGTGCCGCTCGCCAATCTCTGGATCGGCTTGGTTAAGGGTCTTCTCTTCGGCATCATGGTGGCGCTGGTCGCCTGTCATTTTGGTTTGCGCGTCAAACCGAATACCGAGAGCCTTTCAGCAAACACGACGTCGTCGGTGGTGACGGCAATCACGGTGGTGATTCTGATCGATGCGATCGTCGCCATCTCGACACGCAAGATCGGCTTGTTCTGATGACAAATCCCGATTTGACTCCTGTTTCTCTCATCCCACCTTCT
Source organism: uncultured Rhodocyclaceae bacterium (assembly GCA_964486795.1). Taxonomy (GTDB): domain Bacteria; phylum Pseudomonadota; class Gammaproteobacteria; order Burkholderiales; family Rhodocyclaceae; genus Sterolibacterium. The sequence goes on along the minus strand of CAZAOQ010000042.1, from coordinate 5,155 downwards.
GCTCCCGTCATTGAGGTGCGTGATTTATGCACGCGCTTTGGCGATGTGTGGGTGCATAAGGGACTCAATCTTCAGGTCGAACGCGGCGAAGTGCTTGCGCTGGTGGGGGGGTCGGGTAGCGGCAAGACGACCTTGCTGCGCCAGATGGTCGGCCTGTTGGTCCCGAATCGCGGTGAAATCCGCGTTTTTGGCGATTCCTTGTTCGGTGGCGGCGTCGCACGCGAGCGCGCCTTGCGGCGCCGCTTTGGTGTGCTGTTTCAGCAAGGGGCTTTGTTTTCGGCGTTCAATGTCTATGAAAATGTTGCTTTCCCGCTTCGCGAACTGGGGGTTCTCAGCGAAGATCTGATTCGGGATCTGGTCTTGCTCAAGTTATCCATGGTCGAGTTGCTGCCCCGGCATGCCGAGTTAATGCCTGCCGAGCTTTCCGGTGGCATGATCAAGCGCGTGGCGCTGGCACGTGCGCTGTCTCTGGAGCCTGAGTTGCTGTTGCTCGACGAGCCGACGGCGGGCCTTGACCCAGATCGATCGGAGGCATTCGTGCGCCTGATTCGCATGCTCAGCGAGGAGCTCGGGTTGACGGTTGTTTTTGTCACGCACGATCTTGATACCCTCGCCGGCTTGTCCGCAAATGTCGCTGTATTGGCCGAGCAGCGTATACTTGCGGTCGGCAGTATCGAGGAGGTCATGCGCTTCGATCATCCCTTTGTTCGTAACTTCTTTCTCAGTGAGCGCGGCCAGCGCTCACTGCATGGCAATCTTTGAGTATGGAAAATCGCGCTCATGCCTTGGCGGCCGGTCTGTTCGTTATCTTTCTCGGTCTTGCAGTGGGGCTCGCAGTTTGGTGGTTCGGCGGCACCCGTTCGGTGACTCGCGACTTGATTTTAGTCACCCAGCGCAATGTCAATGGTCTGAATCCGCTTGCCCAGGTTCGCTATCGTGGAATGGCCGCGGGTAAGGTGGTCAGCATTACACTCGATCCGCAGGATGCTCGAAACATACTCGTATTGGCGCGCGTTGACGCGATGCTGCCGCTGACCAAGTCGACGACAGCGCAGCTCAACTCGCAAGGTATCACCGGTCTCGCTTACGTTCAGATCGATGACAGTGGCAAAAGCCAGGAGATGTTGCCAGTAAACGATGACAATCCGCCGCGCATTCCCCTGCAGCAAACACTGATGGAGTCGATCGGCGACCGTGCCAGCGACATTGTCGTGCAGATGGGCGTGCTTGCCACACGCCTTAATCGCGTGCTTGACGACCGTAACCTGCGTCATCTGGATCGCGCCATGGAGAACCTCGCGGTGGCTTCAGAGGGTTTGCGCGAGGTGCCGCAAATGGCAGCTTCGGTGAAGCAGATGCTGTCGCCGGAAAATATGCAACGCCTGCAGAATATCCTGATGCATCTTGAGCGCACTGCCGGTGAAACTGCACCGCTGACGATGGAGATGCGAACACTGGTTGGCTCCATGCATGGTCTGAGCAAACGACTGGAGGATATGTCGGGCCAGATTGGCGACCAGATTTCCGACACCACGCTGCCGCGCTTCAGTGCGCTTGTCATTGATCTGCAGAGTAATTCACGCCAGCTCAAGCGGGTTCTCGAAGGGCTCGAGACAGCGCCGCAATCACTGATCTTTGGGCGTCCCGTAGCGCTTCCCGGTCCCGGTGAGGCTGGCTTCGTCGTTCCCGCTAAGTAGGAATCTTCATGTTTAGAACTCATTTGCATTTGCACAGGATGCAACTCTTGCTGGCGGGGCTCTTGGCCTTGCTATTGAACGGCTGCTTTGGGGGAGGCAATCAGAGATTGGAGCCGGCTGTTTATGATCTGTTTGGCAGCGTTTCGGGCTCAATCGGCAATGCCGATCCCGCCGAACCAGTCACTGGATTGACGTTGCGTCTCGCGGAGGTTCAGGCTCCTGCTTGGCTGAATACCCCGGCAATGCAATATCGGCTAACCTATGCCGAGCCTGCACAGCGTCTCGTCTATGCCGAGAGCCGTTGGGCTGCGCCGCCAGCGGAACTTCTTGAGCAGCTAGTGAGACGGCAGGATGTGGTGCGCAGAAGTCGCTATGAAGCCGGTGGCTGCCAGTTGCATCTCAACCTTGATGAATTTATCCAGATTTTTGATGCTCCCGGCAGCAGTCGTGCGCTGATCGAGGTGCAGGTCGCGCTGCTGGCGCCGGGTAATACCCGGCCTATCGCTCGGCAAAGTTTTCGTATGGCGCCGGCCGCCGGCGGCGAGGCGAAAAGTGGTGTGGCGGGCTTCGTCATTGCCGCACGCGACTTGGGCAAAGAGCTCAATATTTGGTTACTTCGCGTACAGCGCGAAACACCGGATGTGGCGGCGCTTTGCCATTCTGAAGCTCCTTAGTCCTCATCGTATTTAAATTCGATGAGGACTCAAGTATAATTGCGTGTTTTAGGCATTTCCTCATTCAGGGACAGGATCATGGGCTTTGAAGACAATGTTGATTGCGGCAGACGACGCCTGATCGTCGCTACAGCCGCAGTCGGTGGAGCAGCGGGAGTAACCGCCGTCGTGCCATTTGTGGCGAGTATGCTGCCGTCTGAGCGGGCCAAGGCGGCGGGCGCTCCGGTCGAGGTGGATATCAGCAAGCTGACTCCCGGGCAGATGATGATCGTCGAATGGCGTGGTAAGCCTGTCTGGGTGATCAACCGCACCAAGGAAATGCTCGAATCTCTGAAGGAGACGGACGGTAGCGTGAGCGATCCTCAATCCGAAAAGCCGATGCAGCCAGATTATTGCAAAAATGAGACGCGTTCGATTAAGCCGGAATTCATGGTTGTCGTTGGCATCTGCACCCATTTAGGCTGTTCGCCGACTGAAAAATTCAAGACTGGCAATACAGCTGAATCGGGTGTTCAAGACAACTGGCAGGGTGGCTTTCTGTGTCCATGCCACGGTTCGACTTTTGATCTGGCCGGACGCGTCTTCAAGAACAAGCCGGCACCGGATAATCTCGTGGTTCCGCCGTATAAGTACCTGAGTGACAATACCATCATCATTGGCGTCGGCCAGGATGGCAAGGAGGCCTGAGTAATGAATGCCAAACTGATCGGAACGCAAGTGTTGGGCTGGGTGGACGCGCGTTTCCCCGTCATGTCAGCCTATCGGGCGCACCTGTCCGAGTACTATGCGCCTAAGAATTTCAATATCTGGTACTACTTTGGTTCTCTGGCCCTGCTGGTGCTGGTGAATCAGATCGTAACCGGTATTTTTCTGACAATGCACTACAAGCCGGATGCCGCGCTGAACGCTTCCGGTGTGCCGATCGCTTTCGCCAGCGTCGAATACATCATGCGCGATGTGCCGTGGGGCTGGCTGATCCGTTACATGCACTCAACGGGGGCATCGGCCTTCTTTGTCGTCGTTTATCTGCACATGTTCCGTGGCATGATCTATGGTTCGCACCGCGCTCCGCGTGAGTTGGTGTGGATTCTTGGCATGCTGATCTTTTTCTGTCTGATGGCGGAAGCCTTCTTTGGCTATCTTTTGCCGTGGGGCCAGATGTCTTTCTGGGGCGCGCAGGTGATTGTGAATCTGTTCTCAGCGATTCCTTTGATCGGCCCGGATTTCTCGCTTTGGCTGCGCGGCGACTTCGTTGTTGGTGATGCGACCCTGAACCGCTTCTTCGCCTTCCACGTGATTCTCGTGCCGCTGATCTTACTGGCGCTCGTTGGCGCCCACCTGATCGCGCTGCATGAAGTCGGCTCCAATAATCCGGATGGCGTCGAAATTAAAAAGAAAAAGAATGCCCAGGGTATTCCCTTGGACGGCATTCCGTTTCATCCCTATTACACGGTCAAGGATATTGTCGGTGCTGTTGTATTCCTGATGGTGTTCTCGCTGGTGATCTTCTTCTCACCTGAAGGTGGTGGCTACTTCCTTGAGTACAACAACTTCTTCCCCGCTGACCCGCTGCAGACACCGCCGCATATCGCGCCGGTCTGGTACTTCACGCCTTTCTATTCGCTGTTGCGTGCCGTGACCTATCCGCTGTTTGGTATCGATGCCAAGTTCTGGGGCGTTGTGGCGATGGGTGGCGGTGTGGCAATCCTGGTGATCCTGCCTTGGCTCGACCGCAGTCCGGTAAAGTCGATCCGTTATCGCGGCCCGATTTTCAAGACCTTGGTGCCGCTGTTCGTCGTCACCTTCTTCATTCTCGGGTTTCTCGGCACCAAGCCGCCGTCGTACGCTTTCTTTGGCACGATTCCTGGTGCGCCGATTGCGCAGATTCTCAGCGCGTTCTATTTCCTCTTCTTCTTGACGATGCCGATCTGGTCGCGCATCGACAAGTGCAAACCCGAACCGGAAAGGGTCACAGGAAAATGAAAAAGATTCTGTTAGCCCTATTGTTTGTCCCTCTGCTGGCTTTTGCCTCGGGTGATTCGCTTCATCTGGATAAGGCGCCGGATCGTTCGGGTAACCTTGCAGCGTTACAAAATGGTGCGAAGGTGTTCGTGAATTACTGCATGAGTTGCCACTCGGCCTCTTTCATGCGTTACAACCGTCTGCATGATATCGGCCTGAGTGATGAGCAGATTCGTGACAACTTGATTTTCTCGAACGCCAAAATCGGAGACCTGATGACGATCTCGATGCAACGTGCAGATGCCAAGGCTTGGTTCGGTGCAGCACCTCCCGATCTGACACTGGTCGCGCGTGCGCGTTCTGCGGAGTCAGGCACCGGTGCCGACTGGTTGTACACTTACTTGCGCGGTTTCTATCGTGACGAAGCACGACCGACAGGTTGGAACAACGTTGCCTTCGCCAATGTCGGTATGCCCCACGCTCTTTGGGAGCTTCAGGGGCAGCAAGTGCTCGACGAAAATCACAAGCTGACGCTCGCCGTTTCGGGAAAACTCAAGCCAGAGGAGTATGATGCGCTAGTTGGCGATCTGGTGGGCTTTCTGCAGTACATGAGCGAGCCTGTTGCAGAAACGCGTCAGCATGTCGGAATCGGCGTGCTGATCGGCTTGGTCGTGTTGTTCGTCTTTGCGTACGCGCTTAAACGCGAGTACTGGAAAGACGTACATTAACTATCTTCATTAATCCACCTACGCAATGTTGCATATGGGGCATCGAGAAAACAGCTCACCAGCGATCCGCCGAGTGGTGCGTGATGCCGACTAT
>CAZAOQ010000041.1:15130-19234 GCA_964486795.1 uncultured Rhodocyclaceae bacterium | reverse complement strand
CATTGCCGCCGTAGCCGGAGCCGTAAGACCAGATTTCACGCGTTTCGGGGAAGTGCACAATGTATTTGGTGCTGTTGCAGGGCCAGCGAGCATCAACCTGACCCGCTTCCAATGGTGCACCGACCGAATGCAGGCAGGGTACAAATGGACCGTTTTCACCGAGTGCGTCAATTACGGCACGACCCATGCGCGTCATGATGCGCATGTTGATGACGACATAGGCACTGTCAGAAATTTCGACGCCGATGTGGGCAATCGGCGAACCGATCGGACCCATCGAGAAGGGCATGACGTACATGGTGCGGCCGCGCATGCAACCTTTGAACAAGCCACGCAGCTTGTCCTTCATCTTGGCCGGTTCTTCCCAGTTGTTATTGGGACCGGCATCATCCTTGTTGAGAGCGCAGATGAAGGTGCGGTCTTCGACGCGGGCGACGTCGGAAGGATCGGAACAGGCGAGGAAGGAGTTTGGGCGCTTGGCTGGGTTGAGACGGACCATCTTGCCTGCGTCGACCAGCATGTTACAGAGACGATCGCTCTCTTCTTGTGAGCCATCACACCAGACGATGTTGTCCGGTTGTGTCAGTGCGGCGACTTCAGCAACCCAGGCTTTCAGCTTGGCATTGCGAACGTAATCGGGAGCGGCAAGGCTTGTTGCGGTTTGAGTCATGATGCGGAACTCTCCAAATCAAAAAATAATGGGAAAGTACCTGAAAGTCGATCGATCGCGCTGGGTGGGTGATCGGTGGGCTTCCAGCTTTCCGCGCTGATCGTGTGTGGCCGGGCGCGAAAGGGGTGGAGGCAAATGAATGTCTGCTGAACCCGTAGCTCTTCATTTTGCCATTTCCCGGTCTGAAGCGCAAATTAGAAGAAGATATATCGCAATTGAATGAGTCATGAGCGAGTGACTGGCAGCATTCTATAAATCTAAAATGAAATGACGTTGTCACTTTTGGTGCCGCAGCAAAGCATGTCATCGGGTGTGCACGAGGCATATCAGCGTGATCAGCTTTAGCAACAAATCGTCCATCGCTATACAATGACGGGCTTGCTGCGGTGTCCGGCGGGAATGGATGCCGTTATCAGCAGTTTGTAACGCACATTAACGCCCATCACATCACTCGCGGGAAACAATAATGGATGAAAGATTTCGCGCTGCCGCCCTCGAATACCATCTTTATCCGAGGCCTGGCAAGATCGCCGTGACACCGACCAAGTCGATGCTCAATCCACAGGATCTGGCACTGGCCTATTCGCCCGGTGTGGCGGTTCCTTGCGAAGAAATCCAACGTGATCCTGAAAATGCCGAAAAATACACGGCACGTGGCAATCTGGTCGCGGTCATCACCAACGGTACGGCGGTGCTGGGTCTCGGCAATATCGGTCCGCTGGCCGGCAAGCCGGTCATGGAAGGTAAGGGTGTCCTGTTCAAGAAGTTCGCCGGCATTGACGTGTTTGACCTTGAAATTGCCGAGAACGACCCAGACAAGCTGGTCGACATCATTGCTTCGCTGGAGCCCACTTTCGGTGGTATCAACCTTGAAGACATCAAGGCGCCAGAGTGCTTCTATATCGAGAAGAAGCTGCGCGAACGCCTGAAGATTCCGGTTTTCCACGACGACCAGCACGGTACGGCAATCATCGCCGCCGCCGCAATTCTCAATGGTCTGCGTCTTGTCGATAAGGAGATCGGTAAGATCAAGCTCGCCTGTTCGGGTGCGGGTGCGGCAGCCATCGCCTGCCTTGATTTGCTGGTTAGCCTCGGCGTAGACCCAAAGAATATCTACATTGCCGACAGCAAGGGTGTCGTTTATGTCGGACGCGACGAGAAACTTGATCCATCGAAAGCCCGCTATGCGCAGGAGACAGACGCACGCACTTTGGGCGACATTACTGTTGAGGCCGATGTCTTCCTCGGACTTTCCGCTGCCGGCGCGCTGAAGCCGGAAATGCTCAAGGCGATGGCTGCCAATCCGATCGTGCTGGCGATGGCCAACCCGACCCCGGAAATTTTGCCGGAAGTGGCCAAGGCGGTTCGCCCTGACGTGATCATCGGTACGGGTCGTTCCGATTACCCGAATCAGGTCAATAATGCGCTTTGCTTTCCTTACATGTTCCGTGGCGCGCTGGACGTTGGCGCGACAACGATCAACGAGGAAATGAAGATTGCCGCCGTTTGGGCCATCGCTGATCTTGCACATGCCGAGCAACCGGATGTGTCGGCAGAGAGCTACAGCAAGGTGGATATCAAGTTTGGCCCTGAATACCTGATTCCCATGCCCTTCGATCCGCGCCTGGTGATGAAGGTAGCGCCGGCAGTGGCCAAGGCCGCAATGGCGTCTGGTGTTGCCAAGCGCCCACTGGCCGATATCAATGCCTATCGCAACAAACTCTCCGAGTTTGTGTATCACTCCGGCCTGCAGATGCGTCCCGTATTTGCTGCCGCGAAGAAGAGTCCGCAACGTATTGTCTTCTGCGAGGGCGAGGATGAGCGCGTGTTGCGTGCCGTGCAGACCGTGGTTGACGAAGGGCTCGCCAAACCGATCCTGATTGGTCGTCCGGATGTGGTCGATGCGCGCATCGCCAGGTTTGGGTTGCGTCTCAAGGCTGGCGAAAACTTTGGTCTGGTCAATCCGGATTCCGATCCGCGCTTCCGTGATTTCTGGACCGAGTACCACGAGATCATGCAGCGCAAGGGGGTCAGCATTGAGTATGCCAAGCGAGAGGCGCGCCGTCGCACTACACTGATCGGTGCGTTGATGGTCAAAAAGGGGCACGCCGACGGAATGGTTTGTGGCACCTATGGCCAGCATTCGCAGCACCTGCGCTACATCGAAAATGTCATCGGTTTGCAAGCAGGGGTGAAGAGTTTCTATGCTATGAATATGTTGCTGCTGCCCAAGCGCACCTTGTTCATCGGCGACACCTATGTAAATTACGATCCGACGGCGGAGCAACTGGCCGAGATGACGACATTGGCTGCGGATGTCGTTCAGCGTTTCGGGCTAACACCAAAAGTTGGCCTGCTTTCCCATTCCAGCTTCGGTTCAGAAGACACGCCGACCTCGATCAAGATGCGCCGTACCCTGGAGATTCTCCAGGAGCGCGCCCCGCATCTCGAGGTCGATGGCGAGATGCATGGCGATTCTGCATTGTCCGAAGAAATTCGCAATCAGGTCTTTCCGAATTCCCGTTTGAAGGGACAGGCCAATCTGCTCATCATGCCGACGCTGGATGCGGCCAACATTGCCTTCAGCCTGCTGAAGACGGCTGCCGGCGATGGACTGACTCTCGGCCCACTGTTGCTGGGTGCTGCGCTTCCGGCGCATATCCTGACGCCGACGGCTACCGTGCGGCGCATCGTCAATGTGACCGCGCTGCTGTCTGTCGAGGCTGCCCACCAGCACAGTAAGACGCTCGCCTGATGCCTGCCACCCGGCCCAACACCGCGTTGATACTGACAGGCGGCGGGGCGCGTGCCGCCTATCAGGTCGGAGTTCTGAATGCGATTCGCGATCTGCTGCCGGATCCAAAATGGAACCCGTTTCCTATTCTTTGCGGCACCTCGGCGGGCGCAATCAATGCTGCATCGCTGGCGACGATGGCCGAGGATTTTGGTTTCGCCGTCAGTCAATTGCATACGATCTGGGCGAACTTTCATGCCCATCAGGTGTATCGGGCCGATACCCTGGGGATTTCGCTGAGTGGGGCGCGGTGGCTGGGTTCTCTGATGGGTGGCTGGCTTGTCCGGACGGCGCCGCGTTCACTGCTCGACAATGCACCGTTGCGTGAGTTGCTGACAAATCATCTCAATTTCGAGGGGATTGATTCAGCCATTGCCAGTGGTGCCTTGCGTTCCGTCAGCATCACCTGTTCTGGATATGGTTCGGGGCAGAGCGTCAGTTTCTTCCAGGGGCATAGCGAACTCGAGACTTGGCAGCGCTCTCACCGTTTCGGTGCCCAGGTCAATCTGTCGGTTGATCACCTGATGGCATCCAGCGCGATTCCCTTCGTGTTTCCCGCAGTTCGGATCAACCGCGAGTATTTCGGTGATGGTTCGATGCGTCAGATGGCGCCAATTTCGCCGGCCATCCATCTCGGTGC
>CAZAOQ010000041.1:10949-15030 GCA_964486795.1 uncultured Rhodocyclaceae bacterium | reverse complement strand
GATCACATTGCCGCACGCCATGTGCGCAGCTTGCCTTGGGCATTGCGTGCCTTGCTCGGTAATATCGGCGCACTGAACAAACGGGGTGGTGCCCTGGCCAGTTATCTGTTGTTTGAATCGTCTTACACGCGTGCGTTGATCGATCTGGGTTACCGCGACGCGCAGGAGCGGCGTGACGAAATTCTCGAGTTTCTTCAGATTTAGCCGGAGAATACTTCAGACTCCACTTGAGGTTTTAGACGATCGGCCGTTGACTGTAGATGTCGGGTGCGGAGCGGAGTAACAATACTGTTAAACTTCTCCTCAAGAGGAAGGTGCATCGTCGATGCATGGCGCGATGTACCGGGCGTGTGGCCAAGATTACGCCGAACCGAATTCGTGGCTTAATCGCCGCACAAGGTAACGAGGGAACCAAATATGCGTCGCTATACCACCGCTTTGCTGATCGCTGTGTTTGGACTGGCTGTCGGCTTTAGTACTGCACCTGCCGTGGCCGCAGGTCAGCAGGGCAAGCATGTCGTCGTCAAGAAGCACAAGCAGCACAAGCTGCATAAGGTCGCCGTAAAAAAGCGTGTGCAGCGTGTGCATAAGGCTTCGTTCGAGGATTACTCGAATCTGAAGCTGTATTCTTCCGCTGCCATGGTAATCGATCAGTCCACGGGTGTCGTGCTGTTCGAGAAGAACGCCGGTGCCGTCTTGCCGATCGCCTCGATCACCAAGCTGATGACGGCGATGGTGGCTCTCGATACACAGCCGGATTTAAACGAGACTTTGATGATCGACGACGCTGATGTCGATATGTTGAAAGGCACGCATTCGCGCCTCAAGGTTGGTACGCAATTGAGCCGTGAGGACATGCTGCGCCTGGCGCTGATGTCTTCGGAAAATCGCGCTGCTTCGGCTCTTTCCCGGCACTATCCTGGCGGTCGCGCTGCCTTCATCGGGGCGATGAACCGCAAAGCGCAGACGCTCGGCCTGCAGGATACCCACTTCGCGGATCCGACGGGTCTGACCGCCGCGAACGTCTCCAGCGCACGCGATCTCGTCAAGATGGTCGGTGCCGCGCAGCAATATCCATTGATCCGGCAATTCACCACCACATTGGATTACGAGGTAGCGCTCGGTGGTCGCACACACGCCTTCCACAATACCAACGGGCTGGTACGCAGCTCCTCGTGGGATATCGGTCTGTCGAAGACCGGCTACATCAATGAGGCTGGCCGCTGTCTGGTCATGCAGGCTTGGGTGGCTAACAAGCCGACCATCATCGTGCTGCTCGATTCACTGGGCAAGATGACACGCTTGGGCGATGCCAACCGCATCAAGCACTGGGTTGAGAACAGCGCCGTCTCGCAGCGTCAGTCAGCGAGTTAATTTGCCACGTTTCTGGCAGCTCCGGCTGGTATTAACGCGCGGGTTTGACGTAGCCGATTAAGGCAGATATCTCGTCTGCTGCGTTGCGCACGATGACTGCCCAGTCCGACTTGTGCCGATCTGCCGGGGCTGATACGGAAATCCCTGCGACGAGATCGCCGGAGTCGTCGCGAATCGGCGCGGCGATGCAACGCAAACCCTGTTCAATTTCCTCGTTGTCGAAGGCCACGCCGTGACGGCGCACGCGATCGAGTTCCTTTTCCAGCGCAGCCAGTACCGTCAATGAGGTTGGCGTGAACCCTGGTAAGCCGGTACGTTTGGCGTATTCGCGTACTTTTTGCGGACCGTCTTCGAGCAGGAATAGTTTGCCGACTGCCGTGACATGCAGTGGCGCGCGCGCGCCAACAAGGTGCACGACACGCACTGAGGAACGCCCGCTCGAGGTGCGCTCGACATAGACAATTTCGTCGCCCTGACGCACGCCGAGATTGACGCTTTCACCAATTTCGCGGTGCAGACGTTGCATCAGCGGCATTGCTGAGTCACGGATGTTGATGCGCGACTTGACCAGGTTGCCGAGTTCCAGCAGGCGGATACCCAGTTGATAGGTGCCTGGCTCGACACGCTCGACGAAGCCGCTGGCCGTCATGGCACCGAGGATGCGATGTGCCGTTGAAGGGTGCAGGCCCGTTTCCACCGCCAGTTGTTTGAGACTTACCGGGTCGTGGTAGTAGGACAGCACATCGAGCAGTTTCATCATGCGCTCGATGACCTGGATCGGGTTCTTGATTTCTGGCTGGGGAGGCTGGGCCACCGCGTGTCTTTCGTGGTTTCAGTGTTCGGGATACTATATCAGATCGTGAAATGCTCGCCGTGCCACCCGGTTTGTCCTCATGGCCGGGTAGTGTTCTTGAATATCTCAATGGTGTGACTCATGCGCGTCGGCCTTTTTGTGACCTGCCTGGTAGACCTGATGCGCCCAAGCATCGGTTTCGCCGCTTTGGAATTGCTTGAGGCCGCTGGCTGCGAAGTTGTGGTGCCGGCCTCGCAGACCTGCTGTGGCCAGCCGGCCTACAATTCTGGCGACCAGGTGGCGGCGCGTCTGTTGGCGAAGAAGCTGCTCGAAGAGTTCGAGCATTGCGATTACGTCGTGTTGCCGTCAGGCTCCTGCGCCGGCATGGTGCGCTGCCACTACCCGGCTCTGTTTGCCGACGATGCTGTGCTTGCTACACGCATGACGGTGCTGGCCACGAAGACCTATGAGCTCACTGATTTTCTCGTCAGTATTGCGAAAATCGAACGACTGCCGCGTGGCCGTCATCTGATCGGTGAGATCACGTATCACGACTCCTGCACCGGTCTGCGTGAACTCGGTATCAAGCAGCAGCCGCGGACGCTGCTCCGTAAATGCCAGTACCTCACGCTCAAGGAAATGTCTGCGGCTGAGGAGTGCTGTGGCTTCGGTGGTGCGTTCGCGGCCAAGTACGGCGAACTCTCGGCGGCCATTACTGCGCGCAAGTGCGAAAACATTCGTGCCAACGGCGCGCCGACCGTGGTTGGCGGCGATCTTGGCTGTCTGCTCAATATTGAAGGCAAGCTACGACGCATGGGTGATGAAACAACCCGGGTGTTACACATTGCCGAGGTTCTGACAGGCAAGGGCGACTGACATGGAAATTCGCTCGATGCATTTCAAGGCGCGTGCCAGTGAGAAAATGGCCGATGTCGTCCTTCAGCAGAATCTCAGGAAGACCAAGGCCAAGTTTGTCGGCAAGCGCGCTCATGCCATCGCTGAGCTCGACGCGATCAACGACTTCGCCGCCTTGCGCGATGCGGCGCAAGCGCTGCGCGACCGGGTCATCAATAATCTCGATCTCTGGCTGGAGCGTTTTGAGGCGGAGGCGACACGACGTGGTGCGACGGTGCTGTGGGCCCGAGACGGTGACGAAGTCTGCCGGCTGACGGTCGAGATTGCGCGTCGCCATAGTGTCAGCAAAGCGATCAAGTCCAAGTCCATGCTCTCGGAAGAGGCGGCGCTCAATCGTGCGCTTGAGGCAGCCGGTATTCAACCCGTCGAAACCGATCTCGGCGAGTACATTCTTCAGATCAACGGCAACGAACCGCCGTCGCACATCGTCGCGCCTGTTCTTCACAAGAGTAAGGAAGAAGTCTCTGCGCTCTTCGCGCGCACGCACCACCGACCAGCGAAGACAGACATTCAGGCAATGGCACGCGAGGCACGTGAGGTCTTGCGCCCCCATTTTCTTTTTGCCGACATGGGCATTTCGGGCGGCAATTTCCTGGTTGCCGAGACGGGTTCGGTCGCGTTGGTCACCAATGAGGGAAACGGCCGCATGGTGACGACCCTGCCGCGGGTGCACGTCGCCATTACCGGCATCGAGAAGGTGGTGCCGACACTCGAAGACCTCGCCACGTTGATGCGTTTGCTACCGCGTTCAGCCACGGGTCAGTCGATCTCCAACTATTTTTCCGTGCTCACGGGCACTAAAGGCGCGGGTGAGAGCGATGGCCCGGAGCATATGTATTTCATCCTCGTCGATAACGGCCGAGCCGATCTCGTCGCTAGCGAATATGCTGAGATGTTGCGTTGCATCCGCTGCGGTGCCTGCATGAATCACTGCCCCGTGTATCAGACGGTGGGTGGTCATGCCTACGGCTGGGTGTATCCGGGGCCGATGGGCTCGGT
>CAZAOQ010000041.1:0-10849 GCA_964486795.1 uncultured Rhodocyclaceae bacterium | reverse complement strand
GCACTCGGGATGCGGGTGCTGTGGGGCGAACGTAAGGGTGTCGCGGCAGCGCAGCTGAGGACGGGCTATGTCACGTTCGATACGCTGCTCGCCGAGGCCGATATCCTCTCGCTGCATTGCCCGCTGACGGCGGATACGCGCGGTCTGATCGGTGCGGCGGAACTTGACGCCATGAAGTCGGATGCGATCTTGATCAACACCGCGCGCGGTGGTCTCGTTGATGAAGCTGCACTTGCCACGGCCTTGCGTGAAGGGCGCATCGGCGGTGCCGGTTGTGACGTACTTTCCGTCGAGCCACCCTGCGACGACCATCCGTTGATGGCAGCGGATCTGCTCGCTCTACCGAATTTCATCCTGATGCCCCACGTCGGCTGGTCGTCCAGCTCGGCGATGCAGCTACTCGCCGCGCAACTGATCGACAACATCGAAGCCTGGGTGCGCGGAACACCACGCAACCTTGTCACATAGATACACAGGCACATAAGGAAAGACGATTGAGCTCTCGTGAAGACATTCTTGGCCGCCTGCGCGGCAGCTTGGGAAGAACAGCCGACAACGCGACAAGTGGCCGTGCCGCCATCGACGCCTGTCTTTCGGCGCATGAGCGCGGGCCGCAGTCACGGCTGGCGGGTGATCTGCTGACGCGCTTTCGCGAGAAGTCGCAAGGCCTGTCGAGCAGCATCGACGCGGTTGTGAGTGCGGACGAGGTGCCCAATGCCGTGGCCCGCTATCTCGTGGCGCAGGCCCTGCCGCTGAATGCTGTCTGCTGGCAGGAATTTGCAGCGTACGACTGGAATTCGCAGAGTATGTGTGTCGAGGCTCGCCCCGCACATGGGGATGATCTGGTTGGGATCACCGGCTGCTTTGCAGCCATTGCAGAAACCGGCACGCTGGTTTTGTGCTCCGGCGCCGTGACACCTGCGGCGACTAGCCTGTTGCCCGAGACGCACGTTGCCGTGCTGCCGGCCTCGCGCATCGTGGCCGACATGGAAGCGACGTGGGACATGATGCGTCGCGAATTCGGCACGCTACCGCGCGCGGTTAACTTCGTCTCCGGGCCGTCTCGCACCGGTGATATTGAACAAACCATCGTCCTCGGCGCACACGGACCTTATCGTGTGCATATCGTGATCGTGATGTCAGCGTGAGGATGCTGCTGCCCAGTAAAGAGGCGACAGCTCAGCGCAGCAGCATTACCCCGCCATGCTGCTGCGGGCGGGCCGTGTGGTCTCGCGCGACGCCGTGCCTGCCTGTTCGGCGTCCAGTGCGGTCTTATAGAAGTGGGCCATGGTGGTCTTGTTGATCGGGCGCTTGGTCAGATCCCAGGCAGGCAGACCGCGGCGGGCATCCTTCCACGGGCTTTCCTTTTTAATCATGCCTGTCAGCTCCGACATAGAATAATCGCTGTAGGCCTGAAAGACGTCATCGAGCAGTTCGGTGGTCTCCGCGTCGAGTTCAGCGACAGCATTCAAATCGTCGGCGCCGATATCGTTCCAGCCCTTGTGTTTAAGCGCATTCCAGACAGAGGCGTAGACCGGTCCATGGTCCCAGGCCTGAAGCTCCTCTTCGATCAGTTCGCGGTCGAACATTGCCAGCGACCATGCTTCGCAGTAGTAGAGCAGGGCGTTGAGTTTCATCAGGTTGATAGTTTCACCCGCCGGACGATTAACCTTCTTCAGCAGGTAGTCAGCCAGCTCGCTGGCCGAGTATGAATTGCGGCTCATGACATGGACTCCATCGGTACGAAAATGAATGAACATTCAAGCCGGCAATATGGATCATGTGAAATCCGACTCAAATCGTCGGGTATTTTCAACCTCTAATTCCAGCCGGCATCAAATACAGGGAAATTATTTCATGCTTGAAGTATTTGCCTCGACCCCGGAGACATTCGGACTCGCTGATATCGGCGAGCATGCGCGACGCGTTGAAGCACTTGGCTACGACGGCCTGTATGTTCCCGACGCCGTGCACGACGGCTTGCTGCTGGCTTGTCAGGCCCTGGCTGCCACGCAGCGGATACGGGTCGCCACCTCGGTGTTGGTCGCTTTTCCGCGCAGCCCGATGAATGTCGCGCTGGCCGCCTGGGACTTGCAGCGCATGTCGGACGGACGTTTCGAGCTCGGCCTGGGTACGCAGATTCGCCAGAACGTCGAGGAGCGCTACTCTGCGCGCTGGTTGCCGCCGGCTGCCGGCATGCGTGAATACCTCGGCGCGCTGCGGGCGATCTTCGCGGCCTTCCACAACGGCGGTGCGCCGAATTTCGTTGGCGAGCACTATCATTTCACACGTCTGCAACCGTTCTTCAATCCCGGCCCGCTCGATCTGCCTGATGCCAGCGTGACGACCGTGCCGCTGATGCTCGGGGCGGTCGGCCCAAAAATGCTGGAACTGGTCGGCGAGCTTGCCGATGGCATGCATGCCCATCCGACCAGTGGTTCGCCGCGCTATCTGCACGAGGCCATCCTGCCGCGCGTGGCGGCCGGTGCACAGCGGCGGCGCGAAGATCTCGCCCAGCCGCGTATTTGCGTCACCCCTCTGATCGCGGCGGGGCGCGATGCTGCAGCGGTGGCGCGAGAGCGTGAGCGCTATCGCCAGTTACTGGCTTTCCTTTTCTCGACGCCCGCTTACTGGACGAGCCTGGAACTGTGCGGTTGGCGCACGGTGGGTGAGCAGCTGCAACAGATGACCCGCGAGAAGCGCTGGGGCGAGATGGCAGCGGCGTTGCCCGAAGAAGTGGTCGATGAGTTTCTGGTGTGCGGAGAGTATTCGCAGGCCGCCCGCTACCTTGCCGAGCGTTACCGCGGACAGGTCGCTCGTGTGAGCTTTCCTCTGTCGGACGACCCGCGCGACGAGATGGAAATCGCCGCCGCCGTGGCGTATCTGCAGGGACGCTGAAAGAACTTTGCCGCCTCAGCTTCAGCGGCAGAGGCGCTGCTGCAGATCGTCCAGAAAAGCATCGAGCCGCCCATCGCTGGCGAAGACGTTGGCCATGCCGACCAGCACTTCGAACTTGCCCTGGAAACCGACGACAACGACGAAGGCATTTTCTTTTTGCGGCAGCCCGTAGAGGGTTTCCGCGCGGAAGCCGCCACCACTGAAGGCAGTGCGCTTGAAGGGGCCCATCACCGAGAGCACGGCGGTCTCGAAAATCTTCGGTTTCGTGTAGTTCTTGTCGGTGATGGAGAGCAGGCGATCCAGCCAGGTGAACGGCAGGTAACGAATCGCCTCAATGATGCCTGGATAGTTGGTGTCGATATTGCGTGCGAGCAGATCGCTCAGGTGCGCCTTGACGTTCTCGAGTCCCTCGTGCGGCGCGATATCCAGATACAGCATGTTGGTGAAGTTGGTCGTCGCCAGCAGTTCCGGCGCATGGCGCTTGAGGCTCACTGGCATGGCGATACGCGCGGGTGCGGCGGTGCCGCCTTGCCGTCGCGCATACTCGGCGATGGCTAGTGCGACGCGCGGCAGCAGATGGGGCTGCGGGCCGGGCAGGGTAATGCGGCGCCAGGTGCCGCCGCGTGCGTCGCCCTGCGCGCCACCCGTCAGTGGGGGCGGTGTGATTTTCTTGAACGGCAGTGATTCCGATGGCACGTGGCGCATCAGGTCAACGTCGGTGTAAGTTGCGTTCGAGCCCAGCAGGGGCTCACCGCGGATGGCGCGAAACAGTTCCATCAGGAAATGTACGACACCCATGCCGTCCATCACGGCATGCGTGGCGCGGAAGATGATCTTGAGTTTGTCGCGGCCCGCGATGATGAGTTCACAGGTGCGACCCTCTTCGAGCGACAGCGGCGTGGCGAAGATGAATTCGCTGCCCATATCCGAGCGGCCGTCCCAATCACAATCTTCGACAAATCGGATGCGCGGCGGCTGGCCATCACTGAGCCAGCGTGCATGCTGGCGCTTGCCAACGAGGCGCAGGTGGCATCCGGGGTTAACGGCGACAACTTGATTCAGTGCAGCCTGCCAGTCGATCACCGAACCGGGTGCGAGTTCGCCTTCCAGAACGCTAACCACATCACGTGGCGGGATCAGCGTACGCGGATGGTGGCCGATGCAGGCGTGGTAGTACTCAGGTGCGGTGAGTGGCCGCTCAATGTTTTGCAGCGCTTGTAGCGGCGGTAGAACTACGGGCTTGCGAGTCATCGTCGAGGGTCGTTGGGCGATTGCAATTACTTCGCCGCCTTGCTCCAGGAATCTTTCAGCGTCACCGTGCGGTTGAACACCGGCAAGCCTTCTTTTGAATCCACGCGATCAGCGACAAAGTAGCCGTGACGCTCGAACTGGAAGCATTCCTCAGCACGTGACTGCTTCAGCGAAGGCTCAAGGTAGGCCACGATCACCTGCTTGCTGGCCGGGTTGATGTCGTCGAGATAGTTACGTTCGACGCCTTCGGCATCGCCCTCGCGGCGTGCGCCGGGATTGGCCACTGCGAACAGCCGGTCGTAGAGACGTACCTCGGCGCGATAGGCATGACGTGCGCTGATCCAGTGCAGGTTGCCCTTGACCTTGTAGGCATCTGCGCCGGGTGTGCCCGACTTGGAATCCGCTTGCAACTCGGCGTGGACGGCGATGACATTGCCGTCGGCATCCTTGTCGCAGCCGGTGCATTTCACCACAAAGCCGTAGCGCAGTCGCGCCATGTTGTCTGGATAGAGGCGGTGGTAGCCCTTGCTGGGTGTTTCCATGAAGTCCTCGCGCTCGATCCAGAGTTCTTTCGAGAACGGGATCTCGCGCTTGCCGAGCTCGGGCTTGAGCGGGTGGTTGGGTGCGAAGCAGACCTCTTCTTGAGCGTCGGGGTAGTTGTCGATAATCAGCTTGAGCGGGTCGAGTACGGCGATGCGGCGCTCGGCACATTCGTTGAGGTCTTCACGCATGCAGTCTTCCAGCACGCTCATGTCGATCCACGAGTCGTTTTTGGAAACGCCGATGCGTTCGGCAAACATCTGGAAGCCCTGCGGCGTGAAGCCACGGCGGCGCGCACCGACCAAGGTCGGCATGCGTGGATCGTCCCAGCCTTCGACGTGCTTCTCATCGACGAGCTGGATCAGCTTGCGCTTTGACAGCACGACGTAAGTCAGGTTGAGGCGTGAGAATTCGATCTGCTGTGGCAGCGGCCGCGCCAACAGGCCCAGGTCGGCGAGGCGTGCGAGCAGCCATTCGTAAAAGGGCCGCTGATCCTCGAACTCCAGCGTGCAGATTGAATGGGTGATGTTCTCCAGTGCATCCTCGATCGGATGGGCGAAGGTGTACATCGGATAGACGCACCAGGTGTCGCCGGTGTTGTGATGTGTGGCATGACGGATGCGATAGATGGCTGGATCGCGCAAATTGATATTGGGTGCGGCCATGTCGATCTTTGCACGCAGGATGTGGCTGCCATCGGGAAATTCGCCGGCTTTCATGCGGCGAAACAGATCAAGATTTTCCGCGACGCTGCGATTGCGGAAGGGACTCGCCTTGCCGGCTTCGGTCAGCGTGCCGCGATTGGCGCGCATTTCTTCGGCGCTCTGGCTGTCGACGTAGGCATGGCCGGCACCGATCAGCGCCTCGGCGAATTCGTACATCCAGCCGAAATAGTTCGACGCGTAAAACTGGTTGCTGCCCCAGTCGCAGCCCAGCCATTTCACGGCATCGATAATTGAATCGACGTATTCCTGGTCTTCCTTCTCCGGATTGGTGTCATCAAAACGCAGATGGCAGGCACCGCCGAAATCGCGTGCCAGACCGAAATTCAGAAGGATGCTCTTGGCGTGGCCGAAGTGCAGATAGCCATTCGGCTCGGGCGGGAAGCGGGTACGGATCTTCGCCACATCGAGCGGCGCGCTTGCCTGCACCGCTGCCGGCCCTGGCTGGCCGGCCCAGCGGCGAGTGGCGTGCTTGCCGGCGGCGATATCGGATTCGATCAGGTTACGGATGAAGTTTGCGGCTTTGATTGGCTCAGGGGTGGTCATGACAGGCGTTCAATTGGGCAACGATGCAAAGGACTGATTCTACCGGGCAAATGGCAGGGTTTGGCGCTCAAACAGGGACGCTCGTCGCATCCTTGCAGGTGAGAATCTGGGTGGCCTTTGCTCACCTCCGCGCCATGCGTTTCAATAAGAAGATAGGCTGGAAAGGCGCATGGATAAACGATCTTGGCGGCATGCCTGTGGAGATGCCCGTGTTTCCTTGTTCTCCGGGCAGTTGCCTGAAAGTGGTGCAGCGGTGGTCGACTCATATGCGACCGGATCGTTGACTGTACGCGATGGCCGGCGCGCCGCAGGTTAAAATCCCGCGCATGAATCCCACTTCCTTTCTCGCCATTGGCCTCGGTGCCGCTTTTGGAGCCTGGCTGCGCTGGGGCCTTGGTCTGGCCTTGAATCCACTGTTCCAGAAGCTGGCGCTCGGTACGCTGGCGGCAAACTTGCTCGGCGCTTATCTGGTTGGTGCTGCGGTGGCGGTGTTCCATATCAACAGCGACGTTCCACCGGCGGTGAAGTTGTTCATCATTACCGGCTTTCTCGGCGGGCTGACGACCTTCTCGACGTTTTCGGCCGAGGTCGTCGCGCAGATCCAGCGTGCCGAATACGTCGGGGCGTTCGGCACGGTGACGCTGAATCTGTGCGGCTCCTTGCTGCTGACAGGGCTTGGCATCGTCACCATCCAGCAGCTCAACAAGTGAAGTTCGATCCTGTGGCCCGCCTGGCTGCGCGGCCAGAGATTACCTATGACGAATTGCTGCCGGTTAACCAGCGCCGTGCCGAGATCGCGCGCGCTATCGAGAAAAATCAGGTCATTATCGTTTGCGGCGAGACCGGCTCAGGCAAGACGACGCAACTGCCCAAACTCTGTCTTGAACTCGGTCGTGGCAGTCGCGGCCTGATTGGCCATACCCAGCCGCGCCGCATCGCTGCACGCGCCACGGCGGCGCGCATCGCCCAGGAGTTGAAGTCGGAACTGGGCCGCTACGTCGGCTACAAGATCCGCTTCACCGACCGGGTCTCCAGCGACACTTATATCAAGTTGATGACCGATGGCATCCTGCTCGCTGAAACGCAGGGTGATCCGCAGCTGCGCCAGTACGACACGATCATCATCGACGAGGCGCACGAGCGCAGCCTCAACATTGATTTCATGCTCGGTTATCTGAAGCAATTGCTGCCGCGTCGGCCGGATCTGAAGGTGATCGTGACTTCGGCGACGCTGGACGCGGAGAAGTTCTCCCGGCATTTTGATGGCGCGCCGGTGATCGAGGTTTCCGGTCGTCTGTATCCGATCGAGACGCGTTGGCGACCGGTGCAGGGCGCCAATGGCGAGAGCAAGGAGCGCGATCTCAACGATGCCATCGTCGATGCGGTTGATGAGGCGCAGCGGGCCGGCCCGGGTGATGTGCTGGTGTTTCTGCCCGGCGAGCGCGAGATTCGCGAGGCGGCGGAAGCCTTACGCAAGCACGGCCTCGCCCGGCCGGGCGGCATGGCGACGGAAATCCTGCCGCTCTTCGCGCGCCCGTCGGCGCAGGAGCAGGGGCGCGTGTTTCAGTCCCACCAGGGGCGACGCGTCATACTGGCCACCAACGTCGCCGAAACCTCGCTGACGGTGCCGGGCATCCGCTATGTCGTCGATGCCGGTCTGGCGCGCGTCAAGCGCTACAGCCATCGCAACAAGATTGAGCAATTGCTGGTCGAACCGATTGCGCAGGCGGCGGCGAACCAGCGCGCCGGTCGCTGCGGACGGGTTGCCAGCGGCATCTGCTTCCGCCTGTATGGCGAGGATGATTTCGCCCGGCGTGCGCCTTATACCGATCCGGAAATTCTGCGTTCTTCGCTGGCCGGCGTGATCCTGCGCATGAAGTCGCTGCAACTGGGCGATGTTGAGGATTTTCCCTTCCTTCAGGCACCACTGCCAAAGATGGTGGCCGACGGCTATCAACTGCTTGGTGAGCTTGGTGCCGTCGATGAAAACCGCCAGCTCACCCGTAGTGGTCGTGAGCTGGCCCGGCTGCCGCTTGATCCGAAGATCGGCCGCATGATTCTTGCCGCACGCGACCTGGGTGCCTTGCGTGAAGTGCTGGTGATTGCCGCGGCCTTGTCCGTGCCCGATCCGCGCGAGCGACCACCCGAACGCAGTGGCAGTGCCGATCAGGCGCATGCACGCTGGAAGGACGAGAAATCGGAATTTCTTTCCTGGTTAAAGCTGTGGCAGGCCGCCGATGAGGTCTGGAAGCACGAGTCGTCGTCGAAGCAGAAGACCTGGTGCAAGCAGAACTTTATATCCTGGATGCGTTTGCGCGAGTGGCGCGAAATTCATGGCCAGCTGCACGCGCTATGTACCGAGCATGGCTGGAAGGAAAGCGCAGAGCCGGCGAATTTTGAGGCGATTCATTGCGCTCTGCTCTCTGGCTTGCTCGGTAACCTTGGGCTGAAGAGCGAGGAGGAAGGCGGGGGCGGGGGACAGGGGGGCGGACACAGCGGTGGCCACTACCTCGGTGCGCGTGGCATCAAGTTCCATATCCATCCGGGGTCGACCCTGGTCAAGAAGGCCGGGCGCTGGATTGTTGCCGCCGAGCTGGTCGAGACTTCGCGCCTCTTCGCGCGCTGCGTGGCGAGAATCGAGCCGGAGTGGCTGGAGCGTGTCGGCGCGCATCTGGTGCGTAAGCATGTCTATGAGCCGCATTGGGAGAAGAACTCGGGGCGGGTTGTCGCCTGGGAGCGCGCCACGCTGCACGGTCTGCTGCTGTATGCCAAGCGCCGCGTGAACTTCGGGCAGCCGGGCCACGCCACGCCGGCAGAGACGCAACTGGCGCGCGAGCTTTTCATACGCGGGGCACTGGTCGATGGCGAAGTGCATGAGGACTTCACTCGCCGGGCGAAGTTTCTGCAACACAACCGTAAGTTGATCGCTGACATCGAGGCACTCGAACACAAGTCACGACGGCCTGACGTGCTGGTCGACGAAACGCTGATCCAGGCTTTCTATGAGAGCCGGTTGCCGGATGATATCGTTTCGCTCGCCGCCTTCGAAGCCTGGCGCAAGGATGCCGAGGCGAAGGCGCCGAAGCTGCTGTTCCTCGAACGCGAGCAGCTGATGCGGCATGAGGCTGCGGGCATCACCACCGATGCCTTTCCGCATCACTTCGAATGTCATGGCCGTGAATTGCGCCTCGCTTACCATCATGATCCCGGCGCGGCAGATGATGGCGTCACGCTGTCGCTGCCGCTGCCACAGCTCAACCAGGTGCCGGCCAACCGTTGCGAGTGGCTGGTGCCGGGGCTGCTCGAGGAGAAGGTGCGGCAGCTGCTGAAGACCTTGCCGCAGAAATTCAGGCATCGCCTGATGCCGCTCGATGGTTATGCGGCCGCGTTCTGCGCCGAAGACATGGCGCATGACATGGATGAGCCGCTGCTGCGCGCTTTGACGCGTGCCATCGAGGAGCGGCTGGCGATGAAGTTGCCACTCGATGCCTTCCGGCCCGGCGAGTTGCGGCCGCATCTTTCGATGAACTTTCGTCTGCTTGACGAGCATGGCGGCACGCTGGCGATGTCGCGCTCACTCGCTGAACTGCGCGCACAGTATGGCGCACGCGTCGAGCAGAGCTTTGCTGCGGCAAACCCGCCGATGGCTGATGCAGGCGAGGCCACTGCCGGGGAGCTGAGCGGCCTGACGCGCTGGACTTTTGGCGATCTGCCGGAGCTCATGGAGGTTAGCATCGGCGGTCGCAAGGTGGTTGGTTTTCCCGCCCTGGTCGACGAAGAGGACAGCGTCGCTCTGCGCGTTTTCGACACACCCGAGAAGGCGCGGCAGCAGCATCGCGCTGGCCTGCGCCGCCTGTTCGTCCTCAATCTGCGCGAGCAGATGAAGCAGCTGGAGAAGAGTCTGTTCGGCAGTCCGGCCTTCCGGGATATGTCGCTGCAATACATGCAGCATGGCGCCGAGCAAGCGCTGCGCAATCAACTGATCGCCTCGACGCTCGATCGGACCTGTCTGCTCGATCCACTACCGCAGACGGCGGCCGCGTTTGATGCTCGGATACTCGAGGCCAAACCGCGCATCACGTTGGTCGGTCAGGAGATCGTGCGTCTCGTTGGCACTATCATCGCCGAGCATACCGCGCTGCAGAAGAAGCTGAACGGCGTCGCCAAGGCTTTCCCGGCGGTCGCGCAGGACATCGGTACGCAGTGTTCAGCGCTGGTCGGCAAGCATTTCGTCGTCGAAACACCCTACG
This sequence comes from uncultured Rhodocyclaceae bacterium, assembly GCA_964486795.1. Classification (GTDB taxonomy): domain Bacteria; phylum Pseudomonadota; class Gammaproteobacteria; order Burkholderiales; family Rhodocyclaceae; genus Sterolibacterium. The sequence goes on along the minus strand of CAZAOQ010000041.1, from coordinate 642 downwards.
AACGATTGCAGCAGTTTCCCCGCTACCTGAAGGCAGCGATGCTGCGCCTGGACAAGCTGCGCACCGATCCGGCGCGCGATGTGCGGCTTATGGCTGAGTGGCAGGCGCTGGCGAAGCCTTGGGAGCGCGAATATCATGCGCGACTGAAGGTCGGCGTTGCGGACGACTTCCTCGAAGAGTTCCGCTGGTTACTCGAGGAATTGCGTGTCGCATTGTTTGTGCAGGAGTTGCGCACGCCGACGCCGGTGTCGGTCAAGCGCCTGCAAAAAACCTGGGATTCACGACCGCATTGAGGAGTAGAACGTGGCTAACGTAAGCATCGGCGCCATCATCATTGGCGATGAAATCATCCGTGGCAAACGCCAGGATAAGCATTTTGCCAAGGCCGTCGAAGTGCTCGCAGCGCGTGGCCTGCATCTGCTCTGGAGTCTGACCATCGCCGACGACCGTCAGCGGCTGATTGAGACACTGACACGCACGCTGGCATCTTCGGACATCGTCTTCTGCTTTGGTGGCATTGGTGTGACACCCGACGACCATACCCGTCAGGCCGCGGCTGCGGCGGCCGGCGTGCCGCTGCAATTGCATCCCGACGCAGAAACAGAAATTCGCGTGCGCTGTGTCGAGCAGAATATCGAGCCG
>CAZAOQ010000040.1:16274-19278 GCA_964486795.1 uncultured Rhodocyclaceae bacterium | reverse complement strand
CGATCCGAAACTGAAGCTCGAGCAATTTTGGCTGCTCCTGCGACAACTGCGCGCCCGTGGCATCCGCGATATTCACGGCGACCTCGTGCTCGATCGGCAACGCTTCGCACTGAACGATGCAGCCCTCAGCAGCGTGGAGCCATTCGATGACCAGCCGCTGCGGCCCTATAACGTCAGCCCCGATGCGTTGCTAATCAACTTCAAGTCCGTGCGCCTCCTCTTGATCGGTGACGCCCGGCGCAAGTCCCTGTCGATCCTGGCCGAACCGCAGCCAACCAACCTCGACATCGTCAACCAGATTCAGGCCGTTACCAACGGCCGCGACTGTGGCGACTGGAGAGAAGGCCTGCGCGCCGAGCTGACCCAGAACAACAATCGCACTCAACTCAACCAACTCAGCCCACTCAACTCACTCAACCAGCTGACCCTTAGCGGCCAATACCCCTTGAGCTGCGGAGAGAAAACCTGGCACCTGGGCGTCATGACGCATCCTCAATATATCTTCGGCGTGTTCAGCGAGCTTTGGCAGGAACTCGGCGGCACAATCTCAGGCACGGTGCGTGAAACGCGGCCAAGCGGCAATCCTCAACTACTCGCGAGTATCGAGTCACCACCATTGGCAGCGATCATCCGCGACATTAACAAGTACAGCAACAATGTCATGGCGCGGCAATTGTTCCTCACCCTGGGTGCTGAAGCCCAGAACAAGGTGGGCGAAGAAAACAAACCGGCAACCGCCGCCGACGGCGAAGGCGCAATTCGTGCATGGCTGACCGAAAAGCAGCTCATTTTCCCCGGGCTCGTGCTCGAGAATGGTTCCGGGCTCTCGCGCCGCGAGCGGATTTCTGCGGAAAGCCTGGCTCAGCTGCTTGCGACCGCATGGAAGAGCCCGCTGATGCCCGAGTTCATCGCCTCGCTGCCGCTGACTGCGGTCGACGGCACGATGAAGAAACGCCTCGTAAACAAGAGCAGCGGCGGCCAGGCGCACATCAAGACGGGCTCGCTGGAAGGGGTCAAGACCCTTGCCGGCTACGTCCTCGACCGGCGTGGCAAGTGGCAGATCGTCGTCTTCCTTGTGAATCACCCCAACGCCGCGGCGGCACAGGCCGCACAGGACGCATTACTGCAATGGGTGTATGAACGGTCCAACTGAAGCGCTGCCCGGAGAATAAGTATCCACGCGCTTCTTGAACCATGACTGCCTGAGAGCAAGCATTGATGCGGCTTTCAGACTATCGCTGTAGGGCTCGCTGCAGGACTCACTATGGCAGCGGACAAACAACCCGCCTTATCGGTCGCCAGACGTTCGGCGTCTGGCGATACAGGGTAGGCGATCGCCCAAAGGTCAAAGCAGCCCCCGCGCTCCACGATCACGGTCGCAAAGCCGCTTTCTTCGAGCGCATGCCTGAGCGTCGTCGCCGTGAAGCCGGTCTTATGCGCCATAAAAAGATTGCCGGCCGCCATCGAGGCGCGATGTCCATAGAGAATATCGAGCGGTGCGATCGGCCCCATTGACGAGACATAGGCCGGCTCGTCCAGCTGATCGTCAGCCACCCGCGCACAGACTTGCTGCAGATCGGGGCAGGTTAGTACCAGCATGCCATCGGATTTCAGCACACGGCGGAATTCGGCGAGAGCGACCGGCACTTCGTGCGGATGCAGATGCTCGATGTTGTGCGAGGAGAACACCGCATCCATGCTCGCCGACGCGACTGGTGCCATGTCGAGCATGCTGGCAACGATATCCGGCATGGCACCCGGATCGATATCGAGACGCACCTCTTCCCAAAGACGCTGAAAGAGCGGTGGCAAGGAGCGTCGATCGGCCGGGCCGCAGCCGACATGCAGCACCTGCCTCCTGATGACCGGCGGCGCGGCGACAACTTCACTGCCGAGTTTCTCGCCGCGTTGCCAGGCTTGCCACATGCGCCGATAGAGCAATTCAAGATCAGCGGTAAATTGGTCCGAGCGGCACAGCGGGCTTTTCGCCATGCGCGGGCGAATCTCGCGACGCAGTGAAGTTAGGCGGTCTACATCGCCCGCCAGGGCAATGGCGCCAGCGACATAAGCCTCGATATCTGCGAAGATCAGTTCCGGCAAACCGATGTTGATCAACGCTGAAGTGGACTGTCGCGAGACGACCGTATCACCCTCCAGCGTCACCACCGGCACCCCCATCCAGAGCGCCTCGAAGGTCGTCATGCCGCCGTTGAAGGGAAAAGGGTCGAGGGCGATATCTATGTCGCCGTATTGGTTCAGCATTTCTTGGTGCACGGACGATGCACGGAACTCTAGGCGCTCGATTGGCAGCCCGGCAGCAACGAAGCGTTGCTGCAAGCGCTCACAGATTTCCGGCTCTTTGAAGCCGCTCGCCTTGAGCAGCAGGCGCGCACCGGGAACGCCGAGCAGAATCCGCGTCCATGCAGCCACCACGCCATCTGACAGCTTGGACAGACGGTTGAAGCAGCCAAAGGTCACATAGCCATTACGCAAGCAAGGCGTGACAGCCATCACTTTTGGTGCATAAACGGGCGGACTGTAACAAAAACGGGTACTCGGCAGATAGACCGGCGTTTCCGAGAACAACTGCCCGCCGTCAAACGGCGTCGAATAGGGATCGGTGACAAAGTAGTCGATGCTGCGCAGGCCGGTTGAATGGAAATAGCCGATCCAGCTCACCTGGATCGGTGCCGGTCGCATGGCAAATACTTTCAGGCGATTGGCGGCCGTATGGCCAGAAAGATCGACGAGAATATCTATCCCGTCCGCGACGATCATGTCGGCAAGCGCTTCGTCGCCGATGAAGGATGTCTCACGCCATTGGTCGGCATAAGACTTGATCTGCCCGGTGATCTCATCAGCCACCGTTACCTGTGAATAGCAATAGACCTCGAAGTGCTGGCGATCATGATCGCGCAGGATATCGCGTATCAAAAAACCAACCGGATGGCCGTAGAAGTCCGCGGAAACGTAAGCGACCCGCAGATGCCTGTCGGCGACTTCG
>CAZAOQ010000040.1:2276-16264 GCA_964486795.1 uncultured Rhodocyclaceae bacterium | reverse complement strand
CGCTTGCCGCAGACACTTGCGTACGGAAAGTAGCGGCGCTTCATGCGCACTTGCCCATTCCACATGACGCCGAAAAACCTCCTCGCGTGACACTCCGCTCAAGTAGGTCATCTCGTAGCAGATGTTGGAGCGCATCGAGGAAATGTCCGGGCGCAGTTGGACGACCCGCGTGTATAGTTCGAGGGCCCCCCACCCATCGCCGAAAGCGCCACGGATATTGCCCAGCGCCGCGAGTGCAATCACCTGGTCCGGTTGCCGGTGCAGGATGTCCTCGCAAACCAGCCGTGCTTCCTTGTAATTCTTCTGCGTCAGATGCGCTAGGGCGAGGCGGCACAGACGGTCGATAGACTCGCCACGCACGGCCATTTGTTTCTTGATGAATTCAATCGCCTGCCCCATCAAATCCGTTGAGCCTGACAGGGTCGCCAGGCTCAGTGCCGCCTCTTCGCAATCCGGGTCAAGCTCAAGCGCCTTGCGATAGGCCGCCACCGCATCACGGCTCTTGGCCATCTGCTCATATACACTGCCGAGGTTTACGTAGAGCGGTGCGCTATCGGGGAACAGCTTAAGTGCTGCCTCAGCCGCCGCCTCAGTTCCGGCATCACCGAGTTCGAGCAACGCAGCAATGCGATTGGTCAGCGCCTCGTAATGACGTGGATTCTGTTGCAGAACAGCTTCGAAACATTTCAATGCGGTTGCGGGATCCCCGGAAACGAGGTGCCATTCACCGAGATTGGTGCGCGCTTCAAGGTAATCTGAATCGATTTCAAGCGCGCGCTCATAGGCGGAGCGTGCCGCCGGCATGTCAGCAACATAGCGACATGCCGCACCGAAGGCACACCAGCCACGCGCGAATTGCGGAGCCTGCACCGTCACCTGACGCAGCGTCGCCAGCGCATCCGCATAACGCCCACTGTGAATCAGGCTTGTGCCGAGCATCAGCCGGCCTTCGACACCGGCATCGCCATGAGCGGCGGCAGCAAACCGGTAGCATGAATTGGCGAAGGTGGTCAGGCCTTTGCCCGCCGCCCAGCGCCCCAGCCAGAGCCAGAGTTGTGCCTGCATGAATGTAGTGACGTGGATTCAGCGCTAGTCGTAGGCAGTTAAGACTTGCCCACGAATGCCGCCAGAATCAGTGAAAACAGAACTTCGCGGGTCATCTCGGCAGGATAGCCGGCGGCATGAAAGTGCCGTTGCAGAGCGAGAACAATGCGGGCCCGCGCCAGCACGCTAGGGCGGTGAGTGCGCCGCAATTCCCTAGCTTTGTCATACAACTTATCCAACCCCACGCCAACATGCTCGGACTTGAGCCGCTTTGCGGAGTTCTTCCACTCTTTGTGTACTGGAACGCAGTCGCAGAATACTGCAAACAGCTGTCCGGCAATTTCTTCTATGACGCTCATAAAAAACGGGCAAGCCCAACGACTTGCCCGTCCATGAAGATATTTAAACGATCAGACAGTGCAAAGCAGCGTGGCGGTCGTCGCTGTCGAACCCGCTATGGTCGACGCAACAGTGCAGGCGATCGATTGGCCGTTCGTACAAGGAGAAGCTGCGGAGCCGGTGAATGTAAACTTTGATGCATCAAAGCTGGCGTCGAGCAGCCCTACCGCAATCTGGGTGCAAGTGGAGGCAGAGAGGACTTTCGCATCGGTGTTACCAGCAACTCTCGCTCCATAGTTGATGCTAGCAGCCCCAGCCAAGGCCCCGGCCACGCCGGCTGCCGCCGAAGTTCCTGCATCCTTGCTCAAATCGATGAACTTCGGCAACGCCGTCGCAGCAAGAATGCCAAGGATCACGATGACGACGATCAGTTCAATCAGTGTAAAGCCCGCTTGATTTTGTTTCATGTTTATTCCCCTTATCAATTACAGTTAAGCTACCCATGATGGTCAATTTTCGACTATTGAGTAACTCTATGTTCCACGTCCTGAAACCCCACCGAATTCTCGGACGAGGACGCTGCGTCGCTAGTGTAACGGCCCTTTGCGAAAGTTTCCATACTTCCTCTTGGAAACTTGCAAATATATTGCATCCAACCCCTCACTTCTTCAGCGTCACCCTACCCAAGTCCCAGATCGGCAGGAAAATGCCCAACGCAAGCACTAGGACCATGATGCCGAGCATGACAATCAGAATCGGCTCGATCTGCTGCGCGAGGGTCTTGAGTTCATATTCGATCTCGCTCTGAAACATTTCAGCGATTTCCTCCATCAGATCGTCGAGCATCCCGGATTCCTCGCCGACGGCGATCATCTGCAACACCAGCGGTGGGAAGATTCCAGCATGTGCGGCGACACGCAAAACGGTCTCACCACGCTCCACTCCTTCGCGCATGCCGTCGACTTTACGCGCGATATAGTCGTTGCCGACGGTGGCCGCCACCGTGGTCAAGGCCTGAATGATGGGCACACCACTTTTTGAAGCCAGCGCGAAGCTGCGCGCAAAACGCGCCAAAATCGCCTTGTTAATGATCTTGCCAGCAATGGGCAAACGCAACTTGATATAGTCCCACTGATAGCGCCCGGCCACGGTGCGCCGCCATGTATTGAAAGCGAACACCGCAGCAATGATGACCCCACCAATCAGATGCCACCAATTCACCATGAAATGAGAGAAGCCGAGCAATATCTGCGTCATCAGCGGCAACTCGGCTTTGAAGCCTTCGAACACCTTGGCAAAGGCCGGGATGACGAACAGATTGACCACGAACATGGCGATCACCATGGCGATGATCACGAAGGTCGGGTAGCGCAAGGCAGAGGAAACCTGCTCTTTCATGAAGCGCTCGAAGGCCATGTGATGGTAGAGGCGTAGAAAGATCTCTTCTAACTGGCCGGTCATTTCGCCAACGCGCACCATCGAGACATAGAACGTCGAAAAAATGCGCGGTTGCCGCGCCAGTGATATCGACAGTTCGCGGCCCGCATCAAGATTGTCGCGGAGTTCCTGCAATAGGGCCTGCATCGAGGGTTTACTGGACGACTCCTGCAAGCCCGTCAACGCCCGCAAAATCGGCACCCCCGCCTTGAGCAGGGTATACAGCTGACGCGAGAACATCATCACGTCAAGATGATCGACCGGCTTGGGCATCAGATCCTTCGTCATCGCTGATCCGCCCGCAGCCTTTTCCGCCGCAGCGGGCCCACCCGACGCCGGCTTGGCCCCTCCCTTTGTCGCCCCTTTGGCGCTGATCGAAATCGGAATAATGCTGCGTTCCTGGAGTGAAGAGGCCACCTCACCGGCATCGGCCGCCTCGAGCGTGCCGTTGACCAATTGGCCGCTTGCGTTACGGCCTCGGTAGGCAAAGTTTGCCATTCAATTCTTCCTATTCTGCTTATTCTGCTTATTCTTCGAGCTGATTGTTGATGCGCATGGCTTCTTCGATGGTGCTGCGCCCTTCCAGCACCAGGCGTATGGCATCGCGGCGCAAGGAGTTGCCGTCCATTTGCTCGCGGCCAACGCGCATGAACTCACGTGGATCACCCTGGTTAGCGGCTTCGACGAGCGTATTGGTCATCTCAAGATATTCGTATATTCCCTGGCGCCCCACATAACCACTCTTATTGCAGTTCGAGCAGCCATAACCCTTGCGATAGACATGGGCATCGACCTCGTCGCCCAGTTCCGATCGCAGCCATTCATGTTCTTGAGGCGTGGGCTTGTACACATCCACACAACGCTCACAAACGACACGCACCAGTCGCTGTGCCAGCACGAGCTGCAGAGACAGCGCGACCATGAAGCGCGGCACGCCCATGTCGAAGAGGCGGATCGGCGTCGACAGCGCATCGTTGGTGTGCAGTGTCGATAGCACCATGTGACCGGTCATGGCGGCACGCATGCCGATTTCAGCCGTGGTCTGGTCACGCATTTCGCCAACGAGGATGATGTCCGGATCCTGACGCAAGGCCGAGCGCAGGACGCGCGCGAAGGAGAGATCGATCTTCTCGCTCACCTGCACCTGATTGATGCCCGGCAGGCGATATTCAACCGGATCCTCGACGGTAATGATCTTCTTTTCAGGGGAGTTGAGTTCGGCGAGTGCGGAATACAGCGTGGTGGTCTTGCCCGAACCGGTTGGCCCCGTCACCAGCACCATGCCGCTGGGACGGTGAATCGCATGACGCAGGCGTTCCAGCACCGGCGCCGGCATGCCCATCTTGTCAAGTGAAAGGAAGCCGGAACTCTGATTGAGCAGACGCATGACCGCCGACTCGCCGTACTGTGTCGGCAGCGTCGAGAGACGCACATCGATCGCAGAATTGGTCAGCTTGACGTTGAAGCGACCATCCTGCGGCAGGCGTTTCTCGGAAATATCGAGTCCCGACATCAGTTTGAGGCGCAACACGAGTGGTGCTGCCACCTTGCTATCCGCCTCGGTCTGGATGTGCAGCACGCCATCGATACGGAAGCGGATGATCAGCGACTTTTCCATCGGCTCGATATGCACGTCCGATGCTCGCAGCTTGATCGCTTCCTGAAATACGGTGTTGAGCAATTTGACGACGGGTGCATCATCGGCGCTGGCCGTCAGTCCGTGCTCATTACCGAGATCGGACTGGACACTCAACATGTCCTCGGTCAAGACCTTCGCCAAACCGGAAATTTCCTCGGTATGGCTATAGAACCGGTCCATCATCGTCATCAACTGGCTTTCCATCACCACTGCCAGCATGATTTCGCGCCGTAAAATGCGGCTGATCTCGTCGTAAGCCGTCAGATCGGTCGGATCGGCGAAGCCGACCATCAGCATGTCGATGTCCTGCTCATTGTCGAGCACGATTGCGCGATAACGGCGTGCTGCCGCCTCAGGCAGCAGCTTGATCAGATCGGGCTTGGGCTGAAATGTCGCGAGATCGACGAAAGGGGCGTGCAACTGGCGACCGATGGCCTTGGAGATATCTTTTTCGGAGACATATCCCGCATCAATGAAGATGCGCCCCAGCTTGCGGCCACTGCGCTTCTGCTCCTCGAGCGCCAGATCCAATTGTTCCTTGGTCAGCAACTCTTGTGTAATCAGAAAATCACCCAGGCGGATTTTTTCTGGCCGCGCCATCCATCTCTCCAGTCGCCTTCAGCTTTACAATATCAGCCTAATTATCTGATTCTTCGTGAAACACGGCCACCAAAGGTGGCGTTTAACTATATCACAACATGCCCAGCATCATTCTTTTCCAGCCAGAAATACCACCGAACACCGGAAACGTCATCCGCCTCTGCGCCAATGTCGGCGCGCGTCTGCATCTCATCAAACCCATGGGATTCGACCTGAGCGAGGCACGCCTGCGGCGGGCCGGCATGGATTACGCGGAGATCGCGGACGTGCACATCCACGAGAGCCTGCCGGAGTGCCTGGCGATACTTGCGGCCGAGGGAACCCTGCGCCTGTTCGCACTCAGCACACGCGGGACGACGCGCCACGATCAACCCCGCTATACGGCAAACGATGCTTTTATTTTTGGCCCCGAATCACGCGGCCTGCCAGACGAGGTGCTCGCACAAATCCCCGATGAACAGCGCATCCGCCTGCCGATGACGCCAGGCTGTCGTAGCGTCAATCTATCGAACACGGTAGCCGTGGTGGCCTACGAGGCCTGGCGACAACTGGGGTTTCCCGGTAGCACCTGAGCCATCGCGGGAATACCTGCCTTACTGGTCCTGTTCATCCCGCGGATCGCGCATCATCAAGCGATCAACGGCATCGGCCGCCGAGAGCTGCCCGTCGATCACCGCACAGACTGCTGCCACGATGGGCATATCGATACCGAGCGCCGCCGCGCGCCGCGCCACTTCGCGCGCACTGGACACGCCCTCGGCAACATGACCGAGTTCGCGAACGATATCGGGCAGGGAGCGGCCGGCCGCGAGTGCACCGCCCACTCGCCGGTTACGCGATAAGTCACCGGTACAGGTGAGAATCAGATCACCCATGCCGGTCAGACCCATCAGCGTTTCACGGCGTGCGCCGAGCGCCAAACCGAAGCGGACGATCTCTGCCAACCCCCGCGTGATCAGCGCCGCACGCGCATTGTGGCCAAGGCCGAGTCCATCCGAAATACCGCTGGCGATTGCCAGTACATTCTTGACCGCGCCACCGACTTCAACACCGATGACATCGTCGCTGGCATAAATGCGCAGCCGCGACCCCGACAGTTCATGTGCCATTGAACGGGCAAAGTCGGCGTCGGCGCTGGCCAGCGTGACCGCTGTCGGCAGCGCGCGCGCTACTTCCTCGGCGAAACTTGGCCCCGTCAGCGCACCATGCGGAATTGCCAGATGACCCAACTCCTCGACAGCGACTTGATGCGGCAACAGGCCAGTGCCAACTTCGAGCCCCTTGCACAACCAGAGAAAAGGAGTCTGCGAACCCTTCGCACGAAGAAGCTTCAGCGTCGGACGCAGTCCTGCCAGGGGCGTCGCAAGCAACAGCAGGTCGGCATCAGCCAGCGCCCCATCAATATCGGCACAAATCTTCAGCGCTGCTGGAAAAGCAGCACCCGGCAGGTAGCGCTCGTTCTCACGCGCCGCCGTCATGGTCGCGCAAAGCCCGGCATCGCGCGCCCAGAGGGTGACACTGTGGGCAGTGTTGCGAGCAAAGGCGATGGCCAGCGCGGTGCCCCAGGCACCCGCGCCAATAATGGAAATCTTCATGGGAACGTACCAGTGAGCAGTGAGGCAGCTGCCTCACAAGCCCCAGATCTGACCGGCGCGCACGTAACCGACCTGACCGTCTCGATGGCGCACCTTGGCCCAGCCGCTGCCCGGCAGCGATTCAACGAGTTCGAGGACGACATCCTTTTCGGCCTCGAAGACCAGCGGCGCATTCGCGTCGGGTGCGTTGCGCACCTCTGCACGCGCTGCCGTCACCAGCAGCGTGCGCTTGTCGCTGAGTGTGCGCTTCTCGATCCAGGCGATGCCTCCGCCGGCATCGCGCACCTTGACCCAGCCTTCGAGCGCTACAACAACCTCGACAGGGGTCTGGCGGGCGATGACGAACAGCGGTGTGCCTTTTTGCGAAGGCGCGTCATACATGGTCGTCGGCTCGACGAGCGAACGATAATCAAGCGCCTGCGCAGGCATCGCCAGCGCCAGCGAAGCCAGAGGAAAGATGAGGGCGACGAGCCGCCTGCGCATGACTGGAGTACTCACAAGATCACTGGATCATTTCGCCAGCCGGAACACCCTGCTGTGCCTGCTGCTGCTGCGCCTGGATGCGCTGCGCATACATCGCCTCGAAATTCACCGGTGCGAGCAGCACGGGCGGAAAACCGGCGCGTGTGACGAGATCGGAAATGGTTTCGCGGACATAGGGAAAAAGGATGTTCGGGCAGGCCACACCGAGGATCGGATCGAGATTTTCCACCGGCAGGTTGCGCAGCTGGAAGATGCCGGCCTGTGCCGCTTCGACGAGGAACACCGTCTTCTCGGCGAGCTTCGCGGTCACGGTCACCGTGACCACGACCTCATAAAGGCCCTCCTCCATATTGGCGGCCTCGGTGTGCAACTGCATCTCGATCGAGGGGTTCTCCCGCTCAAGAAAGACCTGCGGCGCATTCGGAATTTCCAGGGAAATATCCTTGGCGTAAACCTTCTCGATGGAGAAAACGGGAGCTTGCTGTTCGTTCTGCTGTTCGTTCATTTGAATCGCCTGTGGTCTAGTGAATCATGGATGAGAGGGTATAGAAACGGGAACCAGGAACCAGGTCAACTGCCGGCCAGCAGCGAGTCGAGCTTGCCGGCGCGATCAAGCGCAGCGAGATCGTCGTAACCGCCGACGTGGGTCGTGCCGATGTAGATCTGTGGAACGGTGCGCCGCCCAGTGCGCTCCATCATTTGTTCGCGCTGCACCGGATCGAGATCGATGCGGATCTTCTCGATCTCAGTGACTCCCTTGCTCTTGAGTAATTGCTCGGCGCGAATGCAATAGGGACAAACGGCGCTGCTGTACATCAAGACTTTGACCGACATGACGGATTCCTTAGTCATTTCGTGGTCATTTCGTAGTAATGGGCAGACCGGCATCGCGCCAGGCGACGATGCCACCGGAAAGATTGAATACCTTTTCGAAGCCGTGCTTCTTCAGCTTGCTGCAGGCCAATCTGGAACGGACACCCGAATGGCAATTGATAATCACCGGACGCGCCTTGAATTTCTCGATCTCCGCCCACTGCTTATCGACCTGATCGATAGTCATGTGACGCGCGTTGGCGATATGCCCGGCCGTCCATTCAGCGTCACCACGCACATCGATGACGAGCGCGTCCTCGCGATTGATGAGCAAGGTCGCCTCACGCGGCGATATCTGGCTTGCACCGCCACCACTAAAGATATTCCAGAGCAGCATGCCACCGCTGACGGCCGCCAGTACCACATACATCAGGTTGTTCAGGATGAAATCCAAGACCTTCTCCAACGAAATACAACGAATCAATACAAATTAGATACGATCACCCTGCGATGCCGCGTCAAGGCTTCGATTTCGGGACACCGCAGAAGACTTCGCGCATCAAGCCGACCAGTTGCAGCACACGCGGATCAGCCACGCGGTAATAGACGCGGTTGGCTTCCTTGCGGGTCTGCAACACACCCTTGTCGCGCAAGATCGCCAGATGCTGCGAGATGTTGCTTTGCGAGGTGCCGACGGCATCGACGATGTCTTGCACACACACTTCCATTCCACCCACCACGCAGAGTATCTTCAGGCGCAGAGGATGCGAAATGGCCTTCAGCGCACGCGCTGCGGTTTCGATGTGTTCCTGTTTTTCGATCAGGTCGATGACGGCTTCGGTCACGGGAAGAGAGGGTGCGGTGAGGCAGTGCCTAGTGAAACAACGAGTATTCTATAATAATTCGTTTTCAATCCCCAATCACCCACAAGCCATGCATAAAATCGTTTTAATCCGCCACGGCGAATCGACCTGGAACAAGGAAAACCGCTTCACCGGCTGGACTGACGTCGACCTGACCGAAAAGGGACTCGCCGAAGCCGTCGCCGCCGGCCAACTTCTCAAGGAGCAAGGTTTCGCCTTTGATGTCGCCTACACCTCGGTCCTCAAGCGTGCCATCAAGACACTATGGACAGTGCTTGAAGGAATGGACCGGATGTGGATTCCCATCCACCACTCGTGGCGCCTCAACGAGCGCCATTACGGCGCACTGCAAGGGCTCAACAAGTCGGAAACCGCTGCCCAGTATGGTGAAGAGCAAGTGCTGGTCTGGCGTCGCGCCTATGACACGCCACCGCCGCCGCTCGACGCGGACGATCCGCGCATGGAAAATGGCAACCCGCGCTACGCCAAGCTCACCGTCAACGAGCTACCGCGAACCGAATGCCTCAAAGACACCGTCGACCGTTTCCTGCCCTATTGGCATGAAACCATCGCACCGGCTGTCAAGTCCGGCAAAAACGTCATCATTGCTGCGCATGGCAACAGCTTGCGTGCGCTGATCAAGTATCTCGATAACATCGCCGACGCCGACATCGTCGGGCTTAACATCCCGACCGCCCAACCGCTCGTCTACGAACTGGATGCCGACCTCAAGCCGATCAGGCACTACTACCTCGGCGACGCGAAAGCCATCGAAGCTGCCATGAACGCCGTCGCCAGCCAGGGCAAGGCCAAACCCGCTGTCTGACACGCTAAGCAACACCAACGACGCGCAGCGGATGCTCCGAATGTCAAAGCCGCTGCGCGCCTGCTCACTGCTCCTGTCTTGCCTGGCTGGGGCACTGATCCTGATGCAGCCCGTCAGCGCCGCGCCGAAGCATTCCGCGAAACCCAAGACGGCAAGCCCCGCTCACGTCGAAACCCGACGCGGCGAGCTCAAGGACCTCCAGGAGCGCCTCGAAAAGCTCAACCAAGGCCTCGCCAAGACGGAGGAAACACGCGCCTCAGCAAGCGACCAGCTCAAAGAGACAGAATCGGCGATTTCTGGCAGCAACCGCAGGCTGCGCGAACTCGGTGAACGACGCGGCGCCACCGAGACAAACCTGAATGAGCTGCAACAACAGGCGCAGCGACTCGAAACCCAGATCACCGCGCAACAAAAGCAGCTCGAACAACTGCTCTACCGTCAATACCTGAATGGCGACATCGACGCCCTGCGCCTGCTGCTTTCCGGCGGCGACGCCAATCAGGCGGCACGCGATCTCCACTACATGACCCTGCTGTCCCGCGCAAAAGCCGACCTGCTGGGTGTCTTGCATCAGTCGCTCGTGGAGAAGCAGCATCTCGGCGAAACCGTGCGCACCAAACGCGCAGAACTCGCCGCCATCGAGCAAGGCCAGCTGCAGCAGCGCGCCGCCCTGCTCGTCCAGCAGCAGCAACGTCATACCGTACTGACTCAACTGGCCGATAAGCTCAAGACTCAACGTCGCGAGATCGACACGCTCAAACGCGACGAAAAGCGCCTGAGCAATCTGATCGACGGCCTGGTGCGCATCGTTGCCGCCCAAGTCCAGGCCCGCGCCGCACGCAAACGCGCAGCCAAGCCCCAGTCGAAGCCGCAGAAAGCCGCCCCGACACAGCAAGCGGAAGCACCCAGCTCAGTCGAAAGAAACGAACGTGAGCCCGAAGCCGAAGCCGAGCCAATCGGCTACGTTGGCCATTTCAATGTCTTGAAGGGTCGTCTGCGTCTGCCGATCCGTGGCGAAATCGCCAACCGCTTCGGTACGTCACGCGCCGAAGGCGGTGCCACCTGGAAAGGCATCTTCATCCGCGCAGCCGAAGGCGTCGAAGTCAAGGCACCCGCCCCAGGCCGTGTTGTCTTCGCCGACTGGCTGCGCGGCTTTGGCAATCTGCTAATCATCGACCACGGTGACGACTGGTTGAGCGTCTATGGCAACAACCAATCCTTGTTCCGACATGTCGGTGACATCGTCAAGACCAGTGAAGTCATTGCCGCCGTCGGCAACAGCGGCGGCAACCCGGAAACGGGTTTATACTTTGAACTCAGGCAGAAGGGGCGCGCAATCGACCCGCTGAAGTGGGTCAATCTCAAGTAGCCGGCATAAATTCGACGCCAAGTCAGGCGTCCGCCGGACGACATCGCAGCCTCCTGTCCAACCGCTCACGGAGCCTCAAGAACATGCGCAACAAACTGAAACAGGCCGGATTCATCGTCATTGGACTGGTGGCCGGCATTCTGGTGAGCCTCAACTTCTCGGCCAGCGCCCAGAAAGACACGCCGGCGACGGCAGCGGCGGCACTCCCATTCGAGGAACTGCGCAGTTTTGCCGACGTCTATAACGCCATCAAGCAGGGTTATGTCGAGCCGGTTGATGACAAGAAACTGATTACCTATGCCATCAGCGGCATGCTCTCCAACCTCGATCCGCACTCGGCCTATCTCGATGCCGAGTCGTTTAAGGAACTGCAGGTCAGTACAGCAGGCGAATTCGGCGGCCTCGGCATCGAGGTCGGCATGGAGGATGGCTTCGTCAAGGTTGTCTCGCCCATCGAGGACACCCCGGCCTATCGTGCCGGTGTCAAGAGCGGCGACCTGATCGTCAAGCTCGATGAAACGCCGGTCAAGGGCATGACACTTAATGACGCCGTCAAACGCATGCGCGGCAAGCCGCATACCTCGATCGTCCTCACCATCGTGCGCAAGAGTGAACCGAAGCCGATCATCCTGACCCTGAAGCGCGAGGTCATCAAGGTACAGAGCGTCAAGTCCAAGCTCATCGAGCCGGGCTTCGGCTATCTGCGCATTACCCAGTTCCAGGAAGAAACGGTTGCCGACACCATCAAGCACCTCAACAAACTATTCAAGCAGGAAATCAAGAACGGCAAGGAAACCGGTGAGCCACTGCGTGGCCTGGTACTCGACCTGCGTAATGATCCGGGCGGACTGCTACACAGCGCCGTCGGCGTTTCCGCCGCCTTCCTGCCGCCGAAAGCGCTGGTGGTGTCTACCGACGGTCGTACCGAAGATGCAAAGCGCAAGTACATTGCCAGCCCCGAAGACTATCTGCGCGGCAGCCGTGAAGACCTGCTGAAGGAGCTACCCGCTGCAGCGCGCTCGATCCCGCTCGTGGTGCTGGTCAATGGTGGCTCGGCTTCAGCCTCCGAAATCGTCGCCGGCGCCCTGCAGGATCACAAGCGCGCAGTCGTACTCGGCACTCAGACTTTCGGCAAGGGCTCGGTGCAGACCGTGCTGCCGCTGTCCAACAACGCAGCGATCAAGCTGACCACGGCGCGCTACTACACGCCAGCCGGCCGCACAATCCAGGCCAAGGGCATCACCCCGGACGTCATCGTCGAAGAAACCATCGGTGGTGAAAAACACGACTTCCTGCGCGAAGCCGATCTCGAGCGACATCTCGAGAACGACAAAGAGAAGGACAAGTCCCACGAGGCTGCGCAGAAGACGACGCCAAAGAATGGCAAGAACAAGGGCAAGGTTGATGGCGAAGATGAATCCCGTCCCGCACCATTCGAATTTGCCTCGAAGAACGATTATCAACTAAACCAGGCGCTCGGCCTGCTCAAGGCCTGGCAGATCATCAAGCAGCGCTGACCAGAATACCGAGGATCTCATGAACCCGGAACGGGCCCGCGAACTACGCGACGCAGTCCGCCACCGCAGCCACCGCGGGCAAGGGCTCGTGCGGCAATACGGTTCAGACAAAAAACGCCTGCTACGTTTCGACGCTTTGCATGCGGAGCAAGCCGAGCAGGTCAGCGAACTGCTCGGCGGTATCGAGGGGCTAAAAGTCACCCGCATCAAAGCCGGCTGCCTGGAGATTCACTACGACCTGACCGAATACACTCTCGAAGGCTTGGAGAAGACACTGACCAGCCAGGGCTTCCGCTTCCGGAACACGCTCTTCCACAAGATCGAGCGAGCGCTGATCTACTTCTGGGAAGAGACACAGCTCCGCAATATGGGCGTGCCGCAACGTCTCATCAAGAAATCCAACGAGGTCTACATCAAGGCATGGGAGCAACACCCTCATGGCGACCACGACGACACCCCCGTCGAACTGCGCGAGGAACGCTGAGCATTTCACCTCACGCCTCAATCCTCACGCCTCAATTTTCACGCCTTACCCTGACTGAATCATGAACGACGATCAGCTGCTCCGCTACAGCCGGCACATCCTCCTGCCCCAGATTGACGTCGACGGCCAGGAGCGCCTGCTCGCCGCACACGTGCTGGTTGTCGGCGCCGGCGGCCTCGGCTCCCCGGCCGCGCTCTATCTGGCCTCCGCCGGCGTCGGCACCCTTGTACTGGCCGATGGCGACACGGTCGACGCCACCAACCTGCAACGGCAAATCCTCCATCGCGAAAGCTCACTAGGCCAGGCCAAGGCCGAATCAGGACGCATCCGCCTCGCCGAGATCAACCCAGAATGCCACGTCATTCCTCTTGCCGAACGGCTCGAAGGCGACCGTCTGAGCGAAGAAGTCGCCGCAGCCGATGTCGTCCTCGACTGCTCCGACAACTTTGCCACGCGTCACGCCATCAACCGCGCCTGCGTGGCGCAGCGCAAGCCGCTGGTTTCCGGGGCGGCAATCCGCTTCGATGGTCAAGTCTCGGTGTTCGATGCGCGTCGTGACGATGCGCCCTGCTATCACTGTCTATTTCCCGAAGGCCAGGATGTCGAGGAAATCCGCTGCGCCGTCATGGGCGTATTCGCCCCGCTAACCGGCATCATCGGTAGTGTGCAGGCAGCAGAGGCATTGAAGTTGATTATCGGCTGCGGCACCTCGCTCGCCGGCCGCCTGCTGCTGCTCGACGGCCTCGCCATGGAGTGGCGCAGCATTACCATTCCGCGCGATCCACACTGTGCCGTCTGCGGCTAAGCGCAGGCCGACGCCGTCAGCGCGTGCGGCGCTTTAATATCTGCCGATGACGCAGCCAGCGCGGCGCGTGCGATAGCAGCACCGAACCCACCAGCACCGCCCAGAACACCGGCTCGACAAGGCCGGCCAGCATGACGGTGGTAGCCAGCAACAGTAACTTCAACATGATGCCCA
>CAZAOQ010000040.1:661-2266 GCA_964486795.1 uncultured Rhodocyclaceae bacterium | reverse complement strand
GGCCGCTGACCTGGCGCAGATAGTCAGGATTTGTCCAGCAATCGAGCAGGACAATCCCCAGACCCGAGCACACCAGCACCAGCGCATAGGTCACCGTGCCGGCAAGTGGCTTAGCGCCGAGCAACACGGCGCCACTGCCCACCACGCCGACCATATGAGAGACGCGCAGCAGGCTCAGCAGCAACAGGCGACCACGAAAGTTACGGCGGGTCGGGCCGCACGCATCGTCACATTGATCCTCACAGGCACACTCAGCCTCGGCATCAGCCTCAGCCTCAGTCTTGTGTACGACCACTTCCTTGTCGTCAGTGACCGTCATTTCGGCCGCGCCAGAATCCGGATATCGTCACCGATACGGCGCAGATCGACGATGCGCAGATCACGTCGATCGGCGAGATCGGTCAGCTCGCCCAGATGGAACATGCCGCGCGCGCCATCGCCGAGCAGCGTCGGCGCGTAGTACAGCAGCAGTTCGTCGACCAGCCCTTCGCGCAGCAGCGAACCGCTCAACTTGAAGCCGGCTTCGCCATGCACTTCGTTGATGCCACGCTGTGCCAGCTCGGCGAAGAGCGCGTGCAGATCAACCTTGCCGCGCGCATTCGGCAGCACGACGACTTCGGCACCCCGCGCACGTAAGGCAGCGATCCGGTTCGCATCATCGATGGCGGCTGCGATCAGCACCGCACCACCGGCCAGAATCCGCGCTTCGAGCGGTGTTTCGAGACGGCTGTCGATGATGACCTTAAGCGGCTGGCGCGGCATACCCTCGTGAGCGTCTAGCCGCACCGTCAAGCGCGGGTCGTCTTCGAGCACCGTACCGATGCCGGTGAGAATCGCACAGGCACGGGCACGCCAGCGATGACCGTCGCTGCGCGCCGCCGGCCCGGTAATCCATTGGCTGGCACCGTTGTGGAGTGCGGTCCTGCCGTCGAGGCTGGCCGCCAGCTTGACGCGCAGCCAGGGCCTGCCGCGTGTCATGCGCGAGACGAAGCCGATATTGATTTCCTCCGCCTCGCGCTCCATCAGGCCACAACGCGTCTCGACACCTGCGGCACGTAGCCGCGCGAAACCCTGTCCGGCCACCTGTGGGTTCGGATCCTGCATGGCGGCGATGACGCGCGTCACACCGGCCTCGATCAGCGCATCGGCGCAAGGTGGCGTGCGACCGTGATGGCTGCACGGTTCCAGCGTGACATAGGCCGTAGCGCCCGCAGCCCCGTCGCCGCCAGGGCGGGCACGCGCATTGAGCAGCGCTTCGACCTCGGCATGATTGCGGCCGGCCGGCTGAGTGTAACCCTCACCAATGACGTGGCCGTCACGCACCAGCACGCAGCCGACACGCGGATTCGGCGTCGTCGTGTTCATCGAGCGCTGCGCCAGATGCAGTGCGCGCCCCATGTATTCGTGATCAGCGGGAGAAAATGGAAAGCTCATGGCCGTCGGCGGTAGCCGGCACCGATCCGTCAGGACTTGGCGGGAGCCCGCGTCGCGCGCGGCTTGCGTACTTCACGGATAGCATCAGAAAACTCCTCGACATCTTCGAAGTTGCGATACACCGATGCAAAGCGGATGTAGGCAACCTTGTCGAGCTTCTTCAGCTCGCGC
>CAZAOQ010000040.1:0-651 GCA_964486795.1 uncultured Rhodocyclaceae bacterium | reverse complement strand
TCGCCGATGCGGTCACTGGGCACCTCGCGCTCGCCCAGTGTCACCAGTCGCTCCTCGATACGGTCGATTGCCGCGTCGAGACTCTCGGTGGTCACCGGCCGCTTGCGCAAGGCCAGCATCATGCTGCCATGAATCTTCTCGCGCTCGTATTCACTGCGGCTGCCGTTCTTCTTGACGACCTGCGGCAACTGCAGCTCGACGCGCTCATAGGTCGTGAAACGCTTGTCGCAATTCGGACAGCGCCGGCGCCGGCGTACCGTATCACCGTCCTCGTTCACCCGGGTGTCAACCACCTGGGTATTGAGCTCGGTACAGTAGGGGCATTTCATGGTTTATGAGGGTCGAGAAGTGAGGAGTGCGGAGTGAGGAGCAAAGCGCGACAGCGAACACGGATTCACCTTACGCCTCACGCACACTTCAGCCATACACCGGAAAGCGCTTGCACAACTCGCCCGCCTTGATGCGCACAGCGGTGATGACCTTCTCGTCGGTCGGCGCATCAAGCACGTCGGCGATCAGATTGGCGACCTGCTCGGCCTCGATCTCGGTGAAGCCGCGCGTGGTCATCGCCGGCGCGCCGATGCGGATACCGGAAGTGACGAAGGGCTTCTGCGGATCGTTAGGGATGGCGTTCTTGTTGACCGTGATGTG
>CAZAOQ010000039.1:0-19334 GCA_964486795.1 uncultured Rhodocyclaceae bacterium | reverse complement strand
AAGGAAATGGAAGAGAAGGTTGGTGTGTCCGCTGCTGCTGCCGCTGTCGCGGTTGCCGCTCCGGCTGCCGCTGCCGCTGCCGCTGTCGAAGAGCAGACCGAATTCACGGTCATGCTGATCGCCGCTGGCGAGAAGAAGGTCGAGGCCATCAAGGTTGTTCGTGCCGCTACCGGTCTGGGTTTGAAGGAAGCTAAGGATCTCGTCGACGGCGCACCGAAAGCCGTTAAGGAAGGCATTTCGAAGGCCGACGCCGAGGCGCTCAAAAAGCAACTCGAAGAAGCTGGCGCCAAGGTCGAGGTCAAGTAATTTTCGCTGTAAGCTGCACGGGCTGGTGGCTTTGGCTACCGGCCCTTTCATGCATTGTGGCCACTCATTAGGTTAAGGCCGCAACTTTTGGATCAATACGTCGCCGTGTCGCAGTCACAAGAGAATGTTGTCCACAAGTGGAACCGCATGAATCCGCCGTAGCTGCTCCCTTGTTTCACATCTCACAGCATTGCCTTCTGACTTCAACCGTCTGACCTCCCAGATCGGAGCCACCATGTCCTACTCTTACACCGAGAAGAAACGCATCCGCAAGAGCTTCGCCAAGCGTGCATCCGTGCTTGATGTGCCGTTCTTGCTTGCAACTCAGCTTGAATCCTATACTCAGTTTCTCCAAGCCGAAGTGCTTGTGGCGCAACGGCGAAATCAGGGATTGCAGGCTGCGTTTACCTCGATTTTTCCGATCATTGCACATTCGGGCCACGCCCGCCTAGAGTTCGTTCACTTCACTCTTGGCGAACCGGTCTTCGACGTCAAGGAATGTCAGCAGCGCGGGCTTACATTTGCTTCGCCGTTGCGAGCACGCGTGCGCCTAGTGATTTTAGACCGCGAATCTTCCGCCGAAAAAATTAAGGAAGTGAAGGAGCAGGAAGTGTACATGGGCGAAATACCGCTCATGACGACAACCGGTTCTTTCGTTATTAACGGTACGGAACGGGTCATCGTCTCCCAGTTGCATCGTTCTCCTGGCGTGTTCTTCGAACACGATCGCGGCAAGACACATAGCTCGGGCAAGTTGCTGTTCTCGGCACGCATTATTCCCTATCGGGGTTCTTGGCTCGACTTTGAGTTCGATCCAAAGGATCTGATGTACTTCCGTGTCGACCGTCGTCGCAAGATGCCGGTGACCATTTTGCTCAAAGCCATCGGCATGTTGCCGGAGCAGATTCTGTCCACTTTCTACGAATTCGATACATTCAACCTGTCAAAAAAGGGTATCCAGTTTAGCGTGGTCCCTGAACGCCTACGGGGTGAGACGGCGCGCTTTGACATTCTTGATAAGTCGGGCAAGGTCATCGTTGCGAAAGAAAAGCGTATCACTGTCAAGCACATTCGCGACCTTGCGGAAGCGGGTATCAAGAAGACCGCCGTGCCTGATGATTTTGTCATTGGCCGTATCGTTGCCAATAACATCATTGATGCGGAAACTGGTGAAATCCTTGCGAACGCCAATGAGGAGATCACTGAGGACTTGCTCGTTAAGTTGCTGTCGGCCGGTGTTGACGAACTGCATACTCTTTACCTCAATGATCTCGATCGTGGCCCCTATATTTCTGCCACATTGCGCGCGGACGAAACTATAGATAGGCTTGGCGCCCGTGTCGCGATCTACCGTATGATGCGTCCTGGTGAGCCTCCCACGGAAGATGCAGTCGAAACACTCTTCAATGGCCTGTTCTATTCGGAAGAGCGCTACGACCTTTCTGCTGTCGGTCGGATGAAGTTCAACCGCCGCGTTGGCCGTGAGGAAATCGAAGGTGCGAACACGCTCTCGAATCAGGACATCGTAGATGTGATTCGCATCTTGGCCGAATTGCGTAACGGCCGTGGCGAGATTGACGATATTGATCACCTCGGGAATCGGCGGGTTCGGTCGGTCGGCGAACTTGCCGAGAACCAGTTCCGTGCAGGGCTCGTACGTGTCGAGCGCGCCGTCAAGGAACGTTTGAACCAGGCTGAGTCTGACAACCTGATGCCACACGACCTGATTAATGCAAAGCCAATTTCGGCGGCGATCAAGGAGTTCTTTGGCTCTAGCCAGCTCTCGCAGTTCATGGACCAGACCAACCCGCTGTCTGAGATTACCCACAAGCGGCGCGTCTCAGCGCTCGGTCCAGGCGGACTTACGCGCGAGCGTGCCGGTTTTGAGGTTCGCGATGTTCATCCGACGCACTATGGCCGTGTTTGCCCAATCGAAACTCCGGAAGGGCCGAACATCGGCCTGATCAATTCGTTGGCGTTGTTTGCACGAACGAATAGCTATGGTTTCATGGAGACCCCTTACCGTAAAGTTGAGGATGGTCGCGTCACGGACCAGATTGACTACTTGTCGGCGATCGAGGAGGGCAACTTCATCATCGCCCAGGCCAATGCTGAGCTCGACAAGAAAGGCAAACTGATTGATGAGCTGGTCTCCTGTCGTTTCAAAGGTGAATTCGAGCTTAAAGAGCCTCCTGAAGTCCAGTATATGGACGTCGCACCGGGCCAGATCGTATCGGTAGCCGCGTCGCTGATTCCGTTCCTTGAGCACGACGATGCAAACCGCGCACTGATGGGCGCAAACATGCAACGTCAGGCGGTTCCGTGTCTCCGCGCAGAGAAGGCACTCGTTGGTACTGGAATCGAGCGCACCGTTGCGGTGGACTCAGGTACGGCAGTACAAGCGTTGCGTGGTGGCGTAGTCGACTACATTGATGCCAACCGTATTGTCGTGCGTGTGCATGATGATGAAACGGTGGTTGGCGAAGTCGGCGTCGATATCTACAACTTGATCAAATATACCCGCTCCAATCAGAACACCAATATCAACCAGCGTCCTTTGGTCAAGGTAGGTGATGTCATCGCCAAGGGCGATGTCATCGCCGACGGTGCTTCGACCGATATGGGAGAGTTGGCGCTTGGGCAGAACATGCTTGTGGCTTTTATGCCTTGGAATGGCTACAACTTTGAGGATTCGATCCTTATTTCGGAGCGTGTTGTTGCCGATGACCGCTTCACATCGATCCACATTGAAGAACTGACGGCGGTTGCCCGCGACACCAAGCTCGGGGCTGAAGAAATTACCCGAGATATCGCCACGCTTGGTGAAGCCCAGTTGGGCCGCCTCGACGAGTCCGGTATTGTCTATATCGGCGCAGAGGTCGAAGCAGGTGATGTGCTGGTTGGTAAGGTCACACCGAAGGGCGAGACCCAGCTCACACCTGAAGAGAAATTGCTGCGTGCGATCTTTGGTGAGAAAGCATCCGATGTCAAGGACACCAGTCTGCGTGTGCCTTCGGGCATGATTGGCACGGTGATCGATGTGCATGTCTTTACTCGTGAGGGTATTGAGCGCGACAAGCGGGCCCAACAGATCATCGATGATGAGTTGCGCCGCTATAAGACCGACCTTGCAGACCAGATGCGTATCGTCGAGCGGGATACCTTCGCCCGTATCGAAAAACTTCTGTTGAACAAAGTCGCGAATAAGGGTCCGAAGAAGCTCGCGAAGGGTGCCAAGATCACCAAAGCCTACCTCGAGTCGATTGATCCGCATCACTGGTTCGACATCGGTCTGGCGAGTGACGAGACGGCACAGCAACTCGAAAACCTACACGAAAGCCTCGAGCAGACGCGTAAGGACTTCGATGTTGCCTTTGAGGAAAAGAAGAAAAAGCTTACGCAAGGAGATGAGCTGCCGCCCGGCGTGCAAAAAATGGTCAAGGTTTATCTGGCCGTCAAGCGTCGTCTTCAGCCGGGTGACAAGATGGCTGGGCGCCACGGTAATAAGGGCGTCGTTTCGCGCATCGTGCCGGTCGAGGACATGCCTTATATGGCAGACGGTACGCCTGTCGATATCGTCCTGAATCCTCTGGGTGTGCCGTCGCGTATGAATATCGGCCAGATTCTCGAAACGCACCTCGGCTGGGCGGCCAAGGGTCTAGGCCACCGTATCGACGATATGCTGCGTAAGCAGGCCTCAGTTGCTGAGGTGCGCAAGTTCCTCGACAAGATATATAACTCGAGCGGCAAGAGCGAGGATATCGCCAGCCTTAATGACGCTGAGATCGCCAGCTTGGCACAGAATCTCACCAAGGGCGTTCCGTTTGCGACACCAGTGTTCGATGGCGCGAATGAGGCCGAAATCAAAGATATGCTGGAGCTTGCTGGACTGCCGCGCAGCGGGCAGGTGACGCTGTTTGATGGCCGCTCTGGAGATGCCTTTGAACGTCAGGTAACTGTCGGATACATGCACGTTTTGAAGCTGCATCACCTCGTTGACGACAAGATGCATGCACGTTCGACCGGCCCCTACAGCCTTGTCACGCAGCAACCGCTTGGTGGCAAGGCGCAGTTTGGTGGTCAGCGCTTCGGTGAAATGGAAGTGTGGGCGCTTGAGGCTTACGGTGCATCGTATGTCTTGCAAGAGATGCTCACGGTCAAGTCAGACGATGTCAATGGTCGTACCAAGGTCTACGAAAGCATCGTCAAAGGCGAACACAAGATCGATGCCGGCATGCCAGAGTCGTTCAATGTGCTGGTAAAGGAAATCCGTTCATTGTGTATCGACATCGATCTGGAACGTTATTGATTGTTGGTGAGCGGTGAGGACTGAAGAGCAGGGAACACGCATCCCAGTCCTCTTAATGCCTCACGCCGAAAACCTCACTCCTCACTGGAGAATACGATGAAAGCATTACTCGATCTGTTCAAGCAGGTTACGCAAGAAGAAGAATTCGACGCAATTACGATTGGCCTTGCGTCGCCTGACAAGATCCGCTCGTGGTCTTACGGTGAGGTGAAGAAGCCGGAAACGATCAACTATCGCACGTTTAAGCCTGAACGCGATTGCTTATTCTGTGCCAAGATCTTCGGCCCAGTCAAGGACTATGAGTGCCTGTGCGGTAAGTACAAACGACTCAAGCATCGCGGTGTGATCTGCGAGAAGTGTGGGGTCGAAGTCACTCAGTCGAAAGTTCGTCGCGAGCGGATGGGTCATATCGAGCTGGCATCTCCAGTAGCTCATATCTGGTTCCTCAAGTCGCTGCCTTCGCGTCTCGGCATGGTGCTCGACATGACGCTACGCGATATTGAGCGCGTGCTCTACTTTGAAGCCTTTGTCGTTGTCGATCCAGGCATGACGCCACTGAATCGCGCGCAGTTGCTTACTGAAGATGACTACTTGGCGAAGGTCGAGGAATACGGTGATGATTTCACCGCAACAATGGGTGCCGAAGGCGTCCGTGAGTTGTTGCGTACCTTGGATATTGCTAACGAAATCGATACGATGCGCCAGGAATTGGATGTCACCAGTTCTGAGGCGAAGATCAAGAAACTCTCTAAGCGGCTCAAGCTGCTTGAAGGCTTCCGCCAATCAGGCATCAAGCCGGAGTGGATGGTTCTTGAAGTATTGCCGGTCTTGCCGCCGGATCTGCGTCCGCTCGTTCCGCTTGACGGTGGTAGGTTTGCGACCTCGGACTTGAATGACCTTTATCGCCGCGTTATCAATCGAAATAACCGCTTGAAGCGTCTGCTGGAACTCAAGGCACCTGACATCATCGTTCGCAATGAGAAGCGCATGCTTCAGGAGGCGGTTGACTCGTTGCTTGACAATGGCCGACGTGGCAAAGCCATGACCGGAGCGAACAAGCGTGCATTGAAGTCTCTCGCCGACATGATCAAGGGCAAGGGTGGCCGGTTCCGGCAAAACTTGCTCGGCAAGCGGGTTGACTATTCGGGACGCTCGGTCATCGTCGTCGGTCCGCAGTTGAAGTTGCATCAGTGTGGTCTGCCAAAGAAGATGGCGCTGGAGCTTTTCAAACCCTTCATTTTCGAGCGACTCGAAAAGATGGGGATTGCCAGCACCATCAAGGCAGCTAAGAAGGAAGTCGAGGCCGAAACGCCCGTGGTTTGGGATATCCTCGAAGAGGTTATTCGCGAGCATCCGGTCATGCTTAATCGTGCACCGACGCTACACCGTCTAGGTATCCAGGCTTTTGAGCCCCTCCTAATCGAAGGTAAGGCGATCCAACTGCACCCGTTGGTCTGCGTCGCGTTCAACGCCGACTTCGACGGCGACCAGATGGCTGTGCACGTGCCGCTGTCGCTTGAAGCGCAGATGGAAGCCCGCACGCTGATGCTGGCCTCGAACAACATCCTGTCGCCAGCTAACGGCGAACCGATCATCGTCCCATCGCAGGACGTCGTGCTTGGTCTTTATTATGCGACTCGTGATCGCATCAATGCGCGCGGTGAGGGTATGGCCTTCGTCGATGTCTCCGAAGTCAAACGGGCCTACGAGTCCGGGCAGATCGACCTTCATGCACACATCAAGGCCCGTATCAAAGAATACGATGTCGATGAAGACGGTAAGCGCACCGAGAAGATTACCCGCTATGACACAACCGCTGGTCGAGCCATCCTGTCAGAAATTCTGCCGGCCGGACTGTCTTTTTCTGTGCTAAACAAGGCACTTAAGAAGAAGGAAATCTCGAAGCTCATCAACGCATGCTTTCGCCGCTGTGGGCTAAAAGAGACGGTAATCTTTGCAGACAAGCTGTTGCAGGCGGGTTTCACGCACGCGACACGTTCCGGCATCTCCATCTGTGTCGATGATATGCTGGTTCCGACTCAGAAGCAGTCCATCATGGATGCCGCCGAGGCCGAAGTCCGGGAAATCGAAAAACAATATACATCTGGTCTTGTAACTGTCGGTGAGCGCTACAACAAAGTCGTCGATATCTGGGGTCGTGCCGGTGACCATGTGGCAAAGGCCATGATGGACCAGCTCGCTGTCCAGCATGTCAAGAATCGCGAAGGCAAGACGGTCGATCAGGAATCCTTCAATGCGATTTACATGATGGCTGACTCCGGCGCCCGAGGCTCGGCGGCTCAGATTCGTCAGCTCGCCGGCATGCGCGGCCTGATGGCCAAGCCGGATGGTTCGATTATCGAAACGCCGATCACGTCGAACTTCCGTGAGGGCCTCAACGTTCTTCAGTACTTCATCTCGACTCACGGCGCACGTAAAGGTCTCGCGGACACGGCGTTGAAGACCGCGAATTCGGGTTATCTCACGCGACGGCTCGTTGATGTAACGCAGGATCTCGTGGTGATCGAGGATGACTGCGGAACTGATCTTGGCTTCAACATGAAGGCGCTTGTTGAGGGAGGTGAGGTTGTCGAGCCGTTGCGCGAGCGCATCCTTGGTCGTGTCGTAGTAACCGACGTGCTAAATCCTGATACTCAGGACATGATCATTCCTGCCGGCACCATGCTTGATGAAGATGGCGTCGATCTGATCGATGCTCTTGGCATCGACGAGGTGCGCGTGCGCACGCCGCTGAATTGCGAGACTCGCTTTGGCCTCTGCGCCAAGTGTTATGGACGCGACTTGGGCCGTGGCTCACTCGTAAATATCGGCGAGGCGGTTGGTGTCATCGCAGCTCAGTCGATCGGTGAGCCGGGTACTCAGCTCACTATGCGTACCTTCCACGTCGGTGGTGCTGCATCACGTGCGGCTGCGCAGAGCCAGGTTGACGCGAAGAGTGCCGGTGCGTTGCGTTTCCAGCAGTCGATCCGCTACGTTACCAATCCTAAGAACGAAAAGATTGTCATTTCGCGTTCCGGTGAGGTTTTGATTGCCGACGACAATGGGCGCGAGCGCGAGCGTCACAAAATCCCGTACGGTGCCACATTGCACGGTGATGACGGCAAGCAAGTCAAAGCTGGGGCGATTCTGGCTACCTGGGATCCGCATACTCGACCGATCGTGACCGAATATGCGGGCATCGTAAAGTTTGAGAATGTTGTCGAAGGAGCCACTGTTGCGAAGCAAATCGACGACGTGACTGGCTTGTCCACTCTTGTCGTGATTGATCCGAAGCGTGGTTCGAAGTCGCAGGCTAAGGGTGTTCGCCCGCAGGTCAAGCTAATGGACGAGAGTGGCAACGAGATCAAGATCCACGGCACCGATCATTCAGTGACGATTACCTTCCAAGTCGGGTCCCTGATTACCGTCAAGGATGGCCAGGGAGTCAGTGTCGGTGACATTCTTGCTCGCATCCCACAAGAGTCTTCAAAAACCCGCGATATTACCGGCGGTCTGCCGCGCGTCGCAGAACTCTTCGAGGCACGATCCCCGAAGGATGCGGGCATGCTAGCCGAAGTCACGGGCACCGTGTCCTTTGGCAAGGATACGAAGGGCAAGCAGCGTCTGGTTATTACCGAGCTTGACGGCACCGCGCATGAGTACTTAATTACTAAAGAAAAGCACGTCATGGCGCACGACGGCCAGGTCGTGAATAAGGGTGAGTTCATCGTCGACGGCCCTGCCGAGCCGCACGACATTTTGCGCTTGAAGGGTGTTGAGGAACTTGCACGCTACATTATTGATGAAGTCCAAGACGTGTATCGCCTGCAGGGTGTCAAGATCAATGACAAGCACATCGAAGTCATTGTGCGTCAGATGCTGCGTCGCGTAGTCATCTCAGATCCGGGTGATTCGCGCTTCATTCGTGAGGAGCAGGTCGAGCGCGCCGAAGTGCTGGATGTAAACGACAGGCTTATAGCCGATGGAAAGCGAGGGGCACAGTTCGAGTACGTTCTCCTCGGCATCACGAAGGCATCGCTGTCAACGGATTCATTTATTTCCGCAGCCTCCTTCCAAGAAACCACACGGGTGCTGACTGAAGCTGCGGTCATGGGTAAGCGCGATGAACTGCGAGGTTTGAAAGAAAATGTCATTGTCGGTCGTCTGATCCCGGCCGGAACCGGTCTTGCCTACCATCGCACGCGTCGCATGCAGGCGCTCGGCGAGGATCTCGGCGCACCTGTTGTCGAAAGTGGAGAGGTCAAAGAGGTTGCCGAAGATGTTGCTGTTGGTTGACGCTTTAATCGATCACTTATATAATCCACCGTCTTTGCTCCCCGAAAGGGGAGCTGAAATGCTCCAGGAATAGAAACTATGCCAACCATTAATCAGCTTGTGCGAAAAGGGCGTCAAGCCCCTGTATCGAAGAGTAAGGTTCCAGCGCTGGAGAACTGCCCAGCTAGGCGTGGCGTTTGTACTCGCGTTTACACGACGACGCCAAAGAAACCGAACTCGGCGTTGCGTAAGGTTGCCAAGGTGCGCCTGACCAATGGCTTCGAAGTCATCTCATATATCGGCGGCGAAGGTCATAACCTGCAAGAGCACTCAGTTGTTTTGATTCGTGGTGGTCGTGTGAAAGACTTGCCGGGTGTGCGTTATCACATCGTGCGCGGTAGTCTGGATACGCAGGGTGTTAAGGATCGCAAGCAGAGTCGTTCGAAGTACGGCGCCAAGCGTCCAAAGGCCGCTTGACGGTTGCTCGACAGTAAATGAGAGGAAGAATAAATGCCGCGTCGTAGAGAAGTACCGAAACGTGACATCCTGCCGGATCCAAAGTTTGGCAGCATCGATGTCTCCAAGTTTGTCAATGTGCTGATGACTGCCGGCAAGAAGTCTGTTGCTGAGCGTATAATTTATGGCGCATTTGATAATATCTCCAGCAAGAGTGGTAAGGATCCGCTGGAGGTCTTTATGCTGGCCATTAGTAACGTAAAGCCAGTTGTCGAGGTTAAGAGTCGTCGCGTCGGCGGCGCCAATTACCAAGTGCCGGTGGAAGTGCGTCCGTCGCGTCGCATGGCTTTGTCTATGCGCTGGTTGCGTGAGGCTGCGCGTAAGCGTAGTGAGAAGTCGATGGGCCAGCGTCTTGCAAATGAGTTGCTTGAGGCTGCGGAAGGTCGTGGCGCGGCGATGAAGAAGCGTGACGAAGTGCATCGCATGGCAGAGGCCAATAAGGCCTTCTCGCACTATCGGTTTTAATTAAGCGCTGTACCCGCCGTTAGGTGGGTGCTGCATTCGAAGTAATCGCCACCGCCTCGACATTCCGGAGTTTCTGGAGGTCCAGGCGGTTTGGCATGGAAAAGACAGGATAATCACGTGGCCCGCAAGACTCCCATCGAGCGCTATCGCAATATCGGCATCAGCGCGCACATCGACGCCGGCAAGACCACGACCACCGAGCGCATTCTCTTCTACACCGGAGTGAATCACAAGATCGGCGAAGTCCATGATGGCGCGGCCACTATGGACTGGATGGAGCAGGAGCAGGAGCGCGGAATTACGATCACTTCTGCAGCGACGACCTGCTTCTGGAAGGGAATGGACATGTCCTATCCTGAGCATAGATTCAATATCATCGATACCCCGGGGCACGTTGATTTCACGATCGAAGTTGAGCGCTCGATGCGCGTCCTTGACGGCGCCTGCATGGTCTATTGTGCGGTTGGTGGCGTGCAACCACAATCCGAAACTGTCTGGCGCCAGGCCACGAGGTACAAAGTGCCGCGCCTTGCCTTCGTGATGCGCACGCGATTAAATGCGAATCCCGTGCCGATCGTCATTCCGGTTGGTGCTGAAGAATCGTTCCGCGGGGTTGTCGATCTCATCAAGATGAAATCTATCATCTGGGATGAGGCGTCGCAGGGTATGAAGTTCTCTTATGAGGAAATTCCGGCTGAACTCCTGGCCGATGCCAAGAAGTGGCGCGAAAATATGGTCGAGGCCGCCGCGGAGGCTTCTGAAGACTTGATGAACAAGTATCTCGAAAACGGTGATTTGACCGAAGAAGAGATTCTGTTTGGTTTGCGCACTCGTACTATTGCTACTGAAATCCAGCCCATGTTGTGTGGTTCGGCGTTCAAGAACAAGGGTGTGCAGCGAATGCTAGACGCTGTGATTCAGTTTCTGCCCGCGCCGGTCGATATTCCTGACGTGGATGGGGAGACGGAGTCAGGCGAGGCCATCACCAGAAAGGCTGATGACAGCGAAAGCTTTTCGGCGCTTGCGTTCAAGCTTATGACCGATCCCTTTGTTGGTCAGTTGACGTTCGTCCGTGTGTATTCGGGTGTCCTGAAAAAGGGCGTTACCATCTACAACCCGATCAAGGGCAAGAAGGAGCGTATCGGCCGTATTGTGCAGATGCACGCCAACGATCGTGTGGAAGTCGATGAAATTCTTGCTGGCGACATCGCAGCCTGTATCGGCTTGAAAGACGTAACGACCGGCGAAACACTGTGTGACGTCGAAAACCCGATCATCCTTGAGCGTATGGAGTTTCCGGAGCCAGTGATTCACGTTGCGGTCGAGCCGAAAACCAAAGTTGACCAAGAGAAGATGGGTATCGCTTTGGGGCGTCTGGCTCAGGAAGACCCCTCTTTCCGTGTCCGTACCGATGAGGAATCCGGTCAGACCATTATTTCCGGCATGGGTGAGTTGCACCTCGAGATTTTGGTTGATCGCATGAAGCGCGAGTTTGGTGTTGAAGCGAATGTTGGCGCGCCTCAGGTAGCTTACCGCGAAGCGATTCGCAAGTCGGTCGAGCAGGAAGGCAAGTTCGTCAAGCAGTCTGGTGGTCGTGGTCAATACGGTCACGTCTGGATCAAGCTTGAGCCGAACGAACAGGGTAAGGGTTACGAGTTTATCGATGCAGTCAAAGGCGGCACCGTTCCCCGTGAGTTTATTCCCGCGGTCGACAAAGGATTGCGGGAAACTCTGCCGAACGGCGTACTCGCCGGCTTCCCTGTGGTCGATGTCAAGGTCACTCTGTTTGACGGCTCTTCCCATGATGTCGATTCGAATGAAAATGCCTTCAAGATGGCAGCGTCAATGGCTTTCAAGGACGCGATGCGTAAAGCTAGCCCGGTTCTGCTTGAGCCAATGATGGCTGTCGAGGTTGAAACCCCGGAAGAATACATGGGTAACGTGATGGGCGATCTTTCGAGTCGTCGTGGCATCGTCCAGGGCATGGAAGATCAGGTTGGTGGCATCAAGCTCATCAAGGCAGAGGTTCCACTCGCTGAGATGTTTGGTTACTCGACGACCATGCGATCGCTGTCGCAGGGGCGCGCAACATATTCGATGGAGTTCAAGCACTACGCTGAAGCACCGAAGAATGTCGTTGAAGCCATCATTAATAAGAAATAATTTGTGACAACTGAAGTTTCGCGAAATTCGTTGGAGATAATGCATCATGGCAAAAGCCAAATTTGAGCGGACAAAGCCGCACGTAAACGTTGGAACGATTGGTCACGTGGACCACGGCAAGACGACGCTGACGGCGGCGATCACCTCGGTGCTGGCGACGAAGTTTGGCGGCGAAGCCAAAGCGTACGACCAGATTGATGCGGCGCCAGAAGAAAAGGCGCGCGGCATCACCATCAACACGGCACACGTTGAATACGAAACCGCGAATCGTCACTACGCCCACGTTGACTGCCCGGGGCACGCTGACTACGTCAAGAACATGATTACGGGTGCCGCCCAGATGGACGGAGCCATTTTGGTGGTCTCGGCCGCCGACGGTCCAATGCCCCAGACCCGCGAGCACATTCTGCTGGCTCGTCAGGTTGGCGTACCCTTCATTATTGTCTTCATGAACAAGTGCGACATGGTTGACGACGCCGAGTTGCTTGAGCTCGTCGAAATGGAAGTTCGCGAACTGCTCAGCAAGTACGAATTCCCCGGCGACGACATCCCCATCATCAAGGGTTCGGCCCTCAAAGCTCTTGAGGGTGACAAGGGTGAGCTCGGCGAAGAAGCCATTCTGAAGCTGGCCGAGGCGCTCGACACCTACATTCCGACGCCGGAGCGTGCTATTGATGGCACCTTCCTGCTGCCGATTGAAGATGTCTTCTCAATCTCGGGTCGTGGCACAGTGGTTACGGGTCGTATTGAGCGCGGCATTGTCAAAGTTGGCGAAGAGCTGGAAATTATCGGCATTCGTCCGACGCAAAAGACCATCTGTACCGGCGTTGAAATGTTCCGCAAGCTGCTCGACCAAGGTCAAGCGGGCGATAACGTAGGCGTCCTGCTGCGCGGCACTAAGCGTGAAGAAGTCGAGCGCGGCCAAGTGTTGGCCAAGCCAGGCAGCATTACTCCGCACACGCATTTCAGCGCGGAAATCTACGTCCTGTCGAAGGACGAAGGTGGTCGCCACACCCCTTTCTTCAATGGCTATCGCCCCCAGTTTTACTTCCGTACGACGGACGTGACCGGATCGGTTGATCTGCCCGCGGGTACCGAAATGGTGATGCCAGGTGACAACGTATCGATCACGGTCAAGCTGATCGCACCGATCGCGATGGAAGAAGGCCTACGCTTTGCAATTCGTGAAGGCGGCCGTACCGTTGGCGCCGGCGTCGTTGCAAAGGTCATTGAGTAAAAATCACAATCCGCTTGCATCGGTGGGGAATGGGCGATAGAATCCTGTTCCTTCGCGTTTACACCCCTCCGCAACCGGTGGGGCCCGCTCTTTAAGTTCGATTGGGTAATGGACATGCAGAATCAGAAAATCCGCATTCGCCTCAAAGCGTTTGACTATCGTTTGATCGATCAGTCGGCACTTGAAATTGTTGATACCGCAAAGCGTACTGGTGCCGTGGTTCACGGCCCGGTGCCATTGCCGACGCGGATTGAGCGCTTTGACATTTTGCGCTCCCCGCACGTCAACAAGGCCTCGCGGGATCAGTTTGAAATTCGTACTCATTTGCGCCTCATGGACATCATTGATCCGACCGACAAGACGGTCGATGCATTGATGAAGTTGGATCTTCCTGCTGGTGTGGATGTGGAAATAAAGTTGCAGTAAGCAGGTAGCGGCAGGGCGTCCGAAGGTACTTTTTCGGCGCAACTGCCTTTGGTGGATGGCCGGCCAATTGTAGTCGGCACCTCTTAAGAGGAAACAAGAAATGACTTTAGGCCTTGTTGGTCGCAAGGTTGGCATGACGCGCATTTTTACTGAGGATGGTACTTCCATTCCGGTAACGGTGCTAGATGTGTCGAACAACCGTGTGACCCAAATCAAGACACCTGAAATCGACGGTTATGCCGCGATTCAGGTGACCTTCGGTACGCGTCGTGTTAGTCGTGTCAGCAAAGCTGCGGCGGGTCATCTCGCCAAGGCGGGTGTTGAAGCCGGCAGCGTGCTCAGAGAATTTCCCGTTGAGCCACAAAAGCTCTCCGAACTTAAGCCCGGTGATGTCATTGGTGTTACGATATTCGCCGTCGGGCAGATGGTTGATGTAAGTGGCACGACGATTGGTAAGGGGTTTACTGGCGCGATCAAGCGACACCACTTCTCGTCCAACCGTGCTTCGCACGGTAACTCGCTCTCGCATAACTCGGCGGGTTCAATCGGTATGGCGCAGGATCCGGGTCGCGTGTTTCCTGGTAAGCGCATGGCTGGGCACCATGGCGATGCCAAGCGCACCCAGCAAAATCTGGAAATTATCCGTGTCGACGAAGCGCGTCAGCTCTTGTTGGTTAAGGGTGCGGTTCCCGGTGCCAAGGGCGGTGACGTGATCGTGCGTCCGGCCGTGAAGGGGGCGTAATGGAACTGAAACTCATTAATGAACAAGGTCAGTCCACGGAGACGTTAAAAGCGTCCGACGCGCTGTTTGCCCGGGATTACAACGAAGCGTTGGTTCATCAGGTCGTCGTGGCCTATCAGGCCAATGCGCGTTCTGGAAATCGCGCACAGAAGGACCGCGAGCAGGTTCATCACAGCACCAAGAAGCCCTTTCGTCAGAAAGGCACTGGTCGCGCTCGTGCTGGTATGACGTCCAGTCCGCTCTGGCGTGGCGGTGGTCGCACCTTCCCGAATTCTCCCGACGAGAACTTTAGCCAGAAGGTGAATCGCAAGATGTATCGCGCTGGCATTGCTTCGATTCTGTCGCAGCTCGCTCGCGAGGATCGTCTGGTGGTGGTCGAGAATTTCAGTCTCGACACGCCGAAGACTAAGCAATTGGCGCAGAAGCTTAAAGGCATGGGTCTTGAATCCGTGTTGGTGGTAACCGACTCCCTTGAGGAGAATCTTTATCTTGCCTCGCGCAATTTGCCCCGTGTGCTGGTGCTTGAGGTTTCGGAAGCCGACCCGCTTTCGCTGATCCGTTTTCCCAAGGTGTTGCTGACGAAGAGCGCAGTCGCCAAGATTGAGGAGATGCTGGGATGAAGAACTTCAATCAAGAACGTCTGCTGCAAGTGTTGCTGTCGCCGCAGATTTCCGAAAAGGCAACTTATGTTGCGGATAAGAATGAACAGGTTGTGTTCTTTGTAACCTCGGATGCTACCAAGCCGGAAGTGAAGGCCGCAGTTGAGCTGCTGTTTAAGGTTCAGGTCGATTCCGTACAGATTTCTAACCTGAAGGGCAAGGTTAAGCGTTTCGGTCGTACGATTGGTCGTCGCAGCGATGCGAAGAAGGCCTTCGTCTGCCTCAAGCCCGGTCAGGAAATCAATTTTGCTGAAGGGGGGGTTGCTTAAATGGCGCTCGTTAAAGTCAAGCCGACATCCCCCGGTCGTCGCTCACTCGTCAAGCTGGTCAATCCCGACCTTCACAAGGGACGTCCGCATGCGGCGTTGCTTGAGGCGAAACATAGCAAGGCCGGTCGTAATAACCACGGTCATATCACCGTGCGGCACCAGGGTGGCGGTCATAAGCAGCACTACCGCATTGTGGATTTCCGTCGCAACAAGGACGGTATTCCGGCCAAGGTTGAGCGGCTGGAATACGATCCGAACCGCACTGCTAATCTTGCGCTTTTGTGTTATGCCGATGGTGAGCGACGTTACATCATTGCACCCAAGGGCGTGGCCGCAGGCGCGCAACTCATCAGCGGCTCCGAGGCTCCGATCAAGCCAGGTAATGCTTTGCCGATCCGTAACATCCCGGTTGGTACGACAATACATTGCATTGAAATGGTTCCTGGTAAAGGTGCGCAAATTGCACGTGCTGCCGGCACTTCAGTCCAGTTGATGGCGCGGGAGGGTTCCTACGCGCAGTTGCGTCTGCGCTCCGGTGAAATCCGTCGCGTACATATCGAATGTCGTGCGACGATTGGTGAAGTCGGGAACGAAGAGCATAGCCTCCGCTCCATCGGCAAGGCTGGCGCACAGCGCTGGCGTGGTATTCGTCCGACGGTTCGTGGCGTGGTCATGAACCCGGTTGACCATCCGCATGGTGGTGGTGAGGGTCGTACGGCAGCCGGTATGCATCCGGTCAGTCCGTGGGGCGTTAAGACGAAGGGCTATCGTACTCGCAGAAACAAGCGCACGAGCAGCATGATTGTTCAGCGCCGTCCGCGAAATAAGAGGTGATAAATGACACGTTCGCTTAAGAAGGGCCCGTTCGTCGATGCCCATCTGCTCAAGAAAGTAGACACGGTTCGCGTAACGAACGACAAACGGCCAATCAAGACCTGGTCGCGTCGCTCGACCATTCTGCCGGATTTCGTTGGTCTCACCATTGCCGTTCACAATGGCAAGCAACACATTCCGGTGTATGTCTCGGAAAATATGGTGGGCCACAAACTCGGCGAGTTCGCGCTTACCCGCACCTTCAAAGGTCACACCGGCGGCAAGAAGGCCGCCGTCAGGAAGTAAGGAATGACAATGGAAACCAATGCGATTTTACGCGGTGTTCGGTTGTCTGCGCAGAAAGGTCGGCTTGTTGCTGACCTGATACGTGGTAAGCCGGTCGACCAGGCGCTCAACATTCTGAGTTTCAGCCCAAAAAAAGGTGCGACCATTATCAAGAAGGTGCTCGAGTCGGCAATCGCCAACGCCGAGCATAACGATGGTGCGGATATCGACGAGCTGAAGGTCAAAGTTATTCATGTCGAGAAGGCAGCCGTTCTGAAGAGATTTACAGCGCGCGCTAAGGGCCGTGGTAACCACATCCTCAAGCAGACGTGCCACGTCTACGTTACGGTCGGGGACTAAGGAAAAACTATGGGACAGAAGATTCATCCGACAGGTTTCCGCCTTGCGGTGACCCGTAACTGGACTTCTCGCTGGTTTGCTAACAGCAAGAACTTTCCGGTGATGCTCAATGAGGACATTAAAGTCCGTGAGTACCTTAAGAAAAAGCTCGCGCATGCTTCAGTGGGGCGCGTTGTCATCGACCGTCCTGCGAAGAATGCACGTATTACGGTGTATAGCGCGCGGCCAGGCGTTGTCATCGGCAAGAAGGGCGAGGACATCGAGCATCTTAAGGCCGATCTGCAGAAGATTTTGGGCGGGCAGGTTCACGTCAATATTGAGGAAATCCGCAAGCCGGAGATTGACGCTCAGCTGATTGCTGATTCGATCGCCCAGCAGCTTGAAAAGCGCATCATGTTTCGTCGCGCAATGAAGCGTGCGATGCAAAACGCTATGCGCCTCGGAGCTCAGGGAATCAAGATCATGAGCTCAGGGCGTCTGAATGGCGCCGAAATCGCTCGGCGTGAATGGTATCGTGAAGGGCGTGTGCCTCTGCATACGTTGCGTGCCGATATTGATTACGGCACGTCGGAAGCCAAAACGACATACGGCATTATTGGCGTCAAAGTCTGGGTATTTAAGGGTGAGATGACGGCTAAGGGTGATCCAGCTGCGCTTGGGTCCGATGCTGCCGCCGACGAGCAACGCCGCGGTGCTCCGCGACGTACCCCTTCTCGCGCCGGTGAAAAGCCGGATGCCAAGCCGTCTGCTACTCGCCGGCCTGCTGCTGTGCGCAAGGTAGAGGGTAGTGCAGAGGAAGTGGCCAAGCCCGTTACTACGGATGATGCGTCTGGCAAGGCAGCGGTTAAGCGAGTTCGCAAGACTGCTACCGATGCAGTTGCCACAGACGCGAAGGAGTAAAAGAGATGCTGCAACCAGCACGTACAAAATATCGCAAACAGCAAAAGGGCCGGAACACTGGTGTCGCTACACGTGGCGCGAAGGTGAGTTTCGGCGAGTTTGGTCTCAAGGCTATCGGTCGTGGTCGTCTGACCGCTCGTCAAATCGAGGCAGCGCGTCGGGCAATGACGCGTCACATCAAGCGTGGTGGCCGTATCTGGATTCGGATTTTCCCGGACAAGCCTATCTCCAAAAAACCTCTGGAGGTTCGCATGGGTAACGGTAAGGGCAATCCGGAATATTGGGTCGCCGAGATTCAACCGGGTAAGGTCTTGTACGAGATGGATGGCGTCACCGAGTCCTTGGCACGCGAAGCGTTCCGTTTGGCAGCGGCCAAGCTTCCTATCGAAACGACGTTCGTCACGCGGCTTTTGGGGTAATTATGAAAGCGAAAGATTTGAGACAGAAGCAAACCGTTGAACTGGAGAAGGAGCTTCTTGACCTTCGAAAGGCTCAGTTCAGCATGCGCATGCAAGCGGCGACGCAGCAACTCGTTAATCACAGCCAGATTGGGAAGACGCGTAAAGATGTCGCGCGGGTCAAAACCATTCTGAATGAAAGGAGTGTCGCCAAATGAGCGAGACGACCGAAGTTGTGCGCCGCACCCTTACAGGGCGCGTCGTCAGCGACAAGATGCAACAGACGGTGACCGTATTGATTGAGCGACGTGTCAAGCACCCGGTGATCGGTAAGATGGTTCTTCGCAGCAAGAAATATCACGCACACGTCGTTAATGACGAAGCAAAGACGGGTGATTTGGTTCAGATTGAGGAATGCACCCCGATTTCAAAGACCAAAGCTTGGCGGGTGACCCAGGTGATTGAGAAGAGCCGTTCGGCCTAATTTATCGCGTGTCGCACTTGATTAACCGTTGACAAACAAGTGTCGGTCATTCATAATGGTCGACTTTGCTGCAGCTCATGTGCCCTGTTTTGGGGTGCTTTTAGACCCAGACGGGTTCCAAGACTGATCGCGAAACATCACTGTTGATCGCGAATTAAGTTGGGGAAATTTAATGATACAAATGCAAACTAGGTTGACTGTCGCCGATAATACCGGCGCGCGGTCTGTCCAATGCATCAAGGTGCTTGGCGGTTCAAAGCGCCGATACGCGAGCATTGGTGATGTCATCAAGGTCAGCATTAAGGATGCTGCTCCGCGTGGCAAGGTAAAAAAAGGTGAGGTCTTCACTGCTGTGGTGGTTCGCACCGCCAAGGGTGTGCGTCGCGCCGATGGTTCCCTTGTTAAGTTTGATGACAATGCGGCAGTTTTGTTGAATAACAAGCTCGAGCCGATCGGTACGCGCATCTTTGGCCCGGTGACGCGCGAACTGCGTACCGAGCGCTTCATGAAGATCGTTTCGTTGGCTCCTGAGGTTCTCTGAGGGTCGGCCATGAACAAGATTCGCAAAGGCGATAACGTCATTGTCATTACTGGCAAGGATAAGGGGAATCGCGGTGTTGTGTTGTCGCGCCTGGATGACGATCATGTATTGGTCGAGGGTATCAACCGCGTCAAGAAGCATGTGCGGCCAAATCCGATGAAGGGGCAGCAGGGGGGCATTGTCGAG
>CAZAOQ010000038.1:5461-19621 GCA_964486795.1 uncultured Rhodocyclaceae bacterium | reverse complement strand
GCCTTGCCGGAACCAAAGAGGATTTGGGAGATGGTCGCCCGGTTGCCATCATCGGTGGCGGCCCGGTCGGCATGGCGCTGGCTTTGGCCCTCACCCGTCGTGGTATTGCCGCCGAGATTTACGACGCTCGCCCGCGTGGCGCGGCGCGTAACGACAAGCGTGTTCTGGCACTCTCTCACGGCTCGCAACAGACCTTCGAATGGATGGGGATCTGGCCGCGGATTGTTGCAACACCGATCGAAACTATCCACATTTCCCAGCAGGGCGGCTTCGGCCGCACGCGCCTCACGGCGCAGGAGCAGGGCGTTCCCGCACTCGGCCAGGTCGCTGCTGTATCCAGCATCGTCGCCGCACTTGATGATGCACTCGATGATGCAGGTATTGTTTTCCATGGTGACGAGCGCATCGCCGCAGTCGATGTCGGAGACGATGCTGTTCATCTGCGCACGGAGGGCGGTAAAGAAGGCGCGGCGCGGCTCGTCGTGTATGCCGAAGGTATGATCGCACCGTCTACACCGTCGAGTAGCAAGAACACAACAGAGCCGATTGTTGAACGTCACTACAGCCAGCATGCACTGATCTGTAGCGTGGCCACCCGTATGCCGCACGGCAATGTCGCCTGGGAGCGTTTCACGCCACAAGGGCCACTCGCCCTGCTGCCTTGTGGTGACGAATATGCGGTTGTTTATACCTGCGCACCGGTCGAGGCCGAGCGGCTTGTCGCGCTCGGCGACGATGGATTCCTTGCCGTACTGCAGACGCATTTTGGCGGCCGCTTGCAATTCACAGCTTGCACATCGCGTCATGTCTTTCCGCTCGGTTTGCGCTACCGGCCATCACCCGTCGGGCCGCGCAGCGTCTGGCTCGGTAATGCCGCACAGACCTTGCACCCGGTTGCCGGCCAGGGTTTCAACCTTGCCTTGCGCGACATCATGCAGCTTGCACGCACGCTGACGGATGCAGCTGATCCCGGTGCCGCGACACTCCTCGCCCACTATGCTGCGGCACGCCGGCTCGACCGCAACGGCGTGATCGGCTTCACCGACACGGTCGTGCGCCTGTTCAGCAACGACACCCCGCTGCTGCGCGAAGGCCGTGGCCTCGCCTTGCTGGCGCTTGATCTCGTACCGCCGCTGCGCATCTTCGTTGCGCGGCGCATGATGTATGGAGCGCGCGCCTGGTAGGGACCACTTCGTGCAGCAGCATTATTTGCATCGAATGCTCATCGGGTATTTCCGGCACCCGTTATTTCTGCAGAGCAAGGCCCTCTGCTTTGCGATAAAATTACGCCCTTCCGTTTTCCACGCGGCTTCCTGTCGCGCTCAGACCTTCTCATGGAATTCGCCGGCTTCACGCTTCGCAACAATCTGTTCGTCGCGCCCATGGCGGGAGTGACGGATCGACCCTTTCGCCAGCTTTGCAAGAAGCTCGGCGCGGGGCTTGCTGTATCGGAGATGGTGACGTCCAACTCGCTGCTATATGGCAGCGCCAAGACCTTGCGCCGCGCCAATCATGAGGGCGAGGTGGAGCCGATCTCGGTGCAGATCGCCGGTGCCGATCCGCGCATGATGGCCGAGGCGGCAAAGCACAACGTCGATCACGGCGCACAGATTATCGACATCAATATGGGCTGCCCGGCCAAAAAGATCTGCAACGTCATGGCGGGTTCGGCGCTGATGCAGGATGAGTCGCTGGTCGGCCGCATTCTTGAAGCGGTGGTCATGGCAGTACCGAACACGCCGGTGACGCTGAAGTTCCGCACTGGCTGGAACAGCACCAACCGCAACGCACCGACCATCGCTCGCATCGCTGAGGAAAGTGGCGTGCGCGCCATCGCCATCCACGGTCGAACGCGCGCTGATCAGTATCGCGGCGATGCCGAGTACGACACCATTGCCATGGTCAAGGCGCAGGTGAAAATTCCGCTGATTGCCAATGGCGACATCACGACGCCGCAGAGGGCGCGCTTCGTGCTCGACTACACGAAGGCCGACGGACTGATGATCGGTCGCGCCGCACAGGGCCGGCCGTGGATCTTTCGCGAGATCGAGCACTACCTGGCGACCGGCGAGCTGTTGCCGCCACCGCGCGTCATCGAAATCCATGCCATCCTGCGCCAGCATCTTGCCGATCTTTACGCGTTCTATGGCGAGGACACCGGTGTCAGAATCGCCCGCAAGCATATTGCCTGGTATACCAAGGGCATCACCGGTGCGGCACATTTTCGTCATGCCATGAATCAACTCGCCAGCGTTGCCGAACAATTGCAGGCAACTGACGACTTTTTCCTGAGCCATGCCGGCGCCAGCGAGCGGCTAGTTTATGAACACCGTGAATGCAGCAAGCACCACGAGCAGGCACATCCAGAATCTGATCCGGAGGCAATCGCCGCATGAGTACCAATGATCTCGCCGACTGCGTCCGTCGCACCCTGAACCGTTATTTCCGCGATCTCGACGGCGAAAAGCCGAGCGGCATCTACGACATGGTGGTGCAGAACGTTGAGCGCTCGATGATCGAGACTGTCCTCAAGCACGCCGACGGCAACCAGACCGTGGCCGCTGAAATGCTCGGTATCAACCGCAACACACTGCGTCGCAAGCTGACCGAATACGAACTGCTCTGAAGCCGAGCGCTTCTTTCCCTTTTTACCGGACCAACCATGAAAATCACCCAGGCTCTGATCAGCGTTTCCGACAAGCGCGGTACCGTCGATTTCGCACGCGCTCTTGCCGCCCTTGGCATCAAGCTGTTGTCGACCGGCGGTTCCGCCAAGCTGCTGCGCGATGCCGGTCTCGCCGTGACCGAGGTTTCCGACTACACCGGCTTTCCGGAAATGCTCGATGGCCGTGTCAAGACTTTGCACCCGAAGGTGCATGGCGGCATCCTTGGCCGCCGCGATCTGCCCGAGCACCTGAAGACCATGCAGGAGCATGGCATCGACTGCATCGACCTGGTGGTGGTGAATCTCTACCCCTTTGCGCAGACGGTCGCCAAGCCCGATTGCACACTGGAAGACGCGATCGAGAACATCGACATCGGCGGTCCGACCATGGTGCGCGCCGCCGCCAAGAATCACGGCAACGAACAAGGCGGCGTCGGTATCGTCACCGATCCGGAAGACTACGCGAAGATCATCGCGGAACTGCAGGGCAACGGCGGCCAACTCAGCTACGCCACACGTTTTTCACTCGCCAAAAAGGCTTTCACGCACACCGCCCGTTATGACAGCGCAATCTCCAACTGGCTGACCAGTCTCGATGCTGAGAACAAGCCGGGCGTTTTTCCCGAGCGCCTGCAGCTCGCCTTCGACAAGGCCGAGACCATGCGCTACGGTGAGAACCCGCATCAGTCAGCGGCCTTCTATCGCGAGCCGACGCCACTCGCCGGCAGTATCGCCACCTACCAGCAGCTGCAGGGCAAGGAGTTGTCCTACAACAACATCGCCGACTCCGATGCGGCCTGGGAATGCGTCAAGGCCTTCAATGACGCCGCTGCCGCCTGTGTCATCGTCAAGCACGCCAATCCCTGTGGCGTGGCTGTCGCCGCAACGGCTGAGGAAGCCTATCGCAAGGCGTTCAAGACCGACCCGACTTCAGCGTTTGGCGGCATCATCGCCTTCAACGTGGCCATCGACAAAGTCGCGGCTGAAGCCATCGCCGGTCAGTTCGCCGAAGTGATCATCGCCCCGGCCATCACCGATGAGGCACGCGCTGTGTTTGCAGCCAAGCAGAATCTGCGGGTTCTGATCGTCCCCCTTGTTCCTTTCGACAAGATTGAAAAGTCTGCGCCCTCCTTCGATTACAAACGCGTCGGCGGCGGTCTGCTGTTGCAGACAGCGGATGCTGCAGTGATCACCCAGGCCGACATTAAGATCGTCACCCAACGTGCGCCGAGCCCGCAGGAAATGGCTGATCTGCTGTTCGCCTGGCGCGTCGCCAAGTACGTCAAGTCGAATGCCATCGTCTACTTCAAAGATAATATGACGGTCGGCGTCGGCGCCGGCCAGATGAGCCGCGTCGACTCGGCACGCATCGCCGCGATCAAGGCCGAGAACAATGGCCTCACCGTGCTTGGCTCGGTGGTCGCCTCGGATGCGTTCTTTCCCTTCCGCGATGGTCTCGACGTGCTCGCCAAGGCCGGTGCTACTGCCGTGATCCAGCCCGGCGGCTCGGTGCGTGATGCTGAAGTGATCGCGGCTGCTGACGAACAGAACGTAGCCATGGTGTTCACGGGCTTCCGTCATTTCCGTCACTGAACTCCAGTAAAGGGTGAGGGGTGGCGCTCAAGGCGCACCCTTCTTCGTACCTGATACCCCACTCCCCACTCCGCACTTCTAACCCGCACTCATCACTCACATGAAACTACTCGTTATCGGTTCCGGCGGTCGCGAACATGCACTGGCCTGGCGGCTGGCACAGACGCCTGGCATTCAGGTCATCAATGTCGCTCCAGGGAACGCCGGCACGGCGCACGAGCGTGAGCTGAAGAACCTCGCCATCACCGATATTGACGCACTCGCCGATTTTGCCGAGCAGGAGAAGGTGCATTTCACCATCGTCGGCCCTGAGGCGCCGCTCGCCGCCGGTATCGTCGATACCTTCCGTGCTCGCGATCTGCGTATCTTCGGGCCGAGCAAGGCTGCGGCGCAGCTGGAAAGCTCGAAGGACTTCGCCAAGAACTTCATGACGCGCCATGGCATTCCGACGGCGAAGTTTCAGACCTTCGCCGATG
Organism: uncultured Rhodocyclaceae bacterium; assembly: GCA_964486795.1. Taxonomy (GTDB): domain Bacteria; phylum Pseudomonadota; class Gammaproteobacteria; order Burkholderiales; family Rhodocyclaceae; genus Sterolibacterium. Next base: position 14,887 of record CAZAOQ010000038.1, on the reverse strand, counting down.
CCCAGGCTGCCCATGCCTATATCGACGCCGAGGGCGCGCCCATCGTCATCAAAGCGGATGGTCTGGCCGCCGGCAAAGGGGTCGTCGTCGCCATGTCGCTGGCTGAGGCCCACGCCGCCGTCGACATGATGCTGCTCGACAACAAGATGGGCGATGCCGGGGCGCGCGTCGTCATTGAAGAGTTTCTCGACGGTGAGGAAGTCAGCTTCATCGTCATGGCCGATGGTGTGCACGCCCTGTCGCTCGCCACCAGCCAGGATCACAAGCGCCTGTTCGACAACGATGCGGGCCCGAATACGGGCGGCATGGGCGCCTACTCACCGGCACCGATCGTGACCCCCGGCGTTCACGCCAAGATCATGCGCGAGGTGATCATGCCCACCATCAACGGCATGGCCCGGGATGGCATTCGCTACACCGGCTTTCTCTACGCTGGCTTGATGATCAAATCCGATGGCTCGCTCAAGGTGCTTGAATTCAACTGCCGCCTGGGCGATCCGGAAACTCAGCCGATCATGATGCGGCTGAAGAGCAATTTCGTCGAACTTGTCGATGCCGCCATCGATGGTCACCTCGACGAGGTCGAAGCCGAGTGGGACCGTCGCATGGCGCTTGGCGTGGTGCTGGCCGCCGCCGATTACCCGGACAATCCGCGCAAGGGCGATGTGATTCATGGTCTCGAAGCTGCGCGTAGCGAGGCGGATGGCTACGGTAGTGATTTCCATGTATTCCATGCCGGTACTGTCGAACAGGGTAAGCATGTACTCACTGCTGGCGGCCGTGTGCTCTGCGTGACCGCGCTCGGTGACAGTATTCGTACCGCCCAAAAGCGCGCTTACGAGATCGTCGACGCCATCAACTTCGACGGCATGCAGTATCGCCGCGACATCGGCCATCGCGCCTTGCAGCGCAAGGGGTAAGCAAGGCTTTCCCTGCACCCGAACCGGCGTTTCCTTTCCCGTCTCCATCCCCGTCCCTCTCCCCGTGTCCAACATCGATTCCAACGTCGTCGCCGCCCGTTTCCGCGACCTGCAATCTCGTCTTGTCGCCGCCCTGAGTGACCTTGATGGCAGTGCTTTCCGCATCGAGGACTGGACGCGCGAAGGTGAAAACGCCGGCTCAGGGAGCAGCCAGGTCATCGAGGATGGCAAGCTCTTCGAGCGCGGTGGCGTCAATTTCTCGCATATTCGTGGCGACCGTTTGCCCCCTGCGGCGATGGCCGCCCACCCGGAGCTCGTCCCGCTGGTGGGCGCCGGCTTCGAAGCGATGGGCGTCTCGCTGGTCCTCCATCCACGCAACCCGATGTGTCCGACGGCGCACATGAACGTGCGCTGCTTCATCGCCAGCCAACCCGGCGCAGCGCCGGTCTGGTGGTTCGGTGGCGGTATGGATCTCACGCCTTATTATCCCTTCAGCGAAGACGTGCGCCACTTTCACGCCAGTTGTCGCACTGCACTCGCGCCCTTCGAGGAAAGCCCCGGCAGTCACACCTTGCACCAGCACTATAAGGCGTGGTGCGATCGCTACTTCTTCATCAAGCATCGCCAGGAGCCGCGTGGTGTTGGTGGCATCTTTTTTGACGATCTCCAGGACAAGGCCGCAGGTGGCTTCGAGCGCTGCTTTGCGCTGGTGAGCAGTGTCGGCGATAGTTTTTCTGGTGCTTACCTGCCCATCCTCGAACGTCGCAGGCACTTGCCCTGGGGCGAGCGCGAACGCGACTTTCAGGAATACCGACGCGGCCGCTACGTCGAGTTCAACCTTGTCTGTGACCGTGGCACCCTGTTCGGCCTGCAATCCGGCGGCCGCACTGAGTCCATCCTGATGTCACTGCCGCCGGTGGTGAAATGGCGTTACGACTGGCAGCCCGAACCCGGCAGCGTCGAGGAAAAACTGTATACAGATTTTCTGCCGCCGCGTGACTGGCTGGCCGAGTAGGCCGAACGTACCGTCCCGTGGCTGACGGAAATCGTGGCCTCGGCAACTCCGGAAAGAGATCAGAAGGTGTAGCCGATTTCCACGGAGCGGTTCTCGATTTCATCCAGCAGCTTTAGGAAAGGCCCCAGTTCCCGATAACGGTTGGCCGCCTTGCGCAGATGGCGCATGACCAGCGGCATGTCCTTGAGGTAGCCGTCCTTGCCGTCACGATGGCAGAGGCGGGCGAAGATGCCGAGTACCTTGATGTGCCGCTGCACGCCCATCCATTCATAGTCGCGGAAGAACTCGCCGAAATCGGCGCGCACCGGCAGGCCGGCTTTGCGCGCCTGTTCCCAGTAGCGAATCAGCCAGTCGAGCGTCAGCTCCTCGTCCCACTCGATGTAGGCGTCCTTGAACAGCGAGGCGAGGTCATAGCTGACCGGGCCGTAGACAGCATCCTGGAAGTCGATGACGCCGGGATTGTTTGCGCCCGGGCCGTCGAGCAGCATCAGATTGCGCGTGTGGTAATCGCGATGCACGAAGACTTTCGGTTCGGCCAGGTTGATCGCAAGGATGTGCGCGAAGGTCCGCTCCATGACCTTGAGCTGGGCGTCGCTGAGCGTAATGCCCAGGTGGCGGGCCACGTACCAGTCCGGAAACAGCATCAGCTCGCGCTGGAGCAGCTCGCGATCGTATTCGGGTAGAACACCGGGCTGGCTTGCCGTCTGGATGTGCACCAGGGCGTTGATGGCTTCTCCGTAGAGGTGGCGTGCGTAGGCGGGTTCGGGCCGGGCCTGCAGCGCGGCGAGGTAGGTGGTGCTGCCGAGGTCGGAAAGCAGCAGGAAGCCGCGCGCGAGATCTTGTGCGAGGACTTTCGGGACATGCGCGCCAGTGGCCTCGAAGAGCTGCTGGATGTGCAGCCAGGGGCGGCAGTCCTCGTGACTGGGCGGAGCATCCATGACGATCCGCGTCGTGCCGTCGGCAAAGCTGGCACGGAAATAACGGCGGAAGCTGGCATCGGCAGAGGCTGGAGCGAGGCTGAATGACTGGCCTGGATACATCTGGCTTAGCCAGGATTCGATATGTTGTTGTCTTTCCATGGTGATCGAAGGCTGGGGAGTGGCACAAGCCGATGATAGAATAGGCGATTCTAGCAGCCTGTCGGGCAGGGCCCGCATCCCGCGCGGCCAACGACATGATTAGAGCAAGACGAGCAAGAACCAGCATGCCATCCCGTCGGCGAGGTCCCGTTTTCCAGTTGTCCGCGCTGTCCATCATGATGGCGGCGGCCTTCGTCACATCGGGCCGCGCGCTGGCTGCTGATCCTGCCGTCAATGTTGCCAATGCCGCCAATGCTGCAATACCGTTGCCAACCTTCGTTGATGCGGACAGCATCAGCGGCGTCAACGATATCGAGACTGTCGCAGAAGGCAATGTCGTGCTGCGCAAGGCCGACAACGTGATGACTGCGGATCATCTGGTCTATCGCGAGAAAGCCGATGAAGTCGATGCGACCGGCAACGTGCGCCTGATGCAGAACGATGACGTCATCAGTGGCCCACGTCTGCACCTCAAGCTCACTGAGAACATCGGCTTCTTTGAGGAGCCGAATTACACGATCAAACGCGCACCGCCGGGTGCGCCGCCGGGCCAGATAACGGTCGGCAGTGGTGAGGCGCGCCGCCTCGACTTCGAAGGCAAGGGCCATTACCGTTTGAGCGAGGCGACCTACAGTACCTGCAGTCCGCTCGATCCCGCGTGGTTCGCCCGGGCCGGCAGCATGAAACTCGACTACGACGAAGAGATTGGCAGTGCCAATGACGCGACTCTCGTGTTCAAGGGTGTGCCGCTGCTGTATTCGCCCTGGCTGACTTTTTCACTCAACAACAAGCGTAAGAGCGGCCTGCTTTCGCCGACCATCGGCACGACCAGCAAGAGTGGCCTTGAATTCACCTTGCCGTATTACTGGAACATCGCCCAGAACGTCGACGCGACCTTTTCACCGCGTGTGATGACCAAGCGGGGTGTGGCCTTGAACAGCGAGTTCCGTTATCTCGAAGCGAACTACAACGGCATGCTCCAGGGCGATGTCCTGCCCGACGACCAGGTGACCCGCACGCGACGCAGCAGCTATGCGTTGACGCACAACCAGAACTTCGGCCGTGGCTTTACCGGCAACCTGAATCTCAATGGCGTTTCTGACGACAGCTACTTCAGTGATTTGTCGTCGCGGATAACCAACATCGCGCAGAACAACCTGCTGCGGCAGGGCGTTTTAGGCTATGCCAGCACCTGGTGGAGTGCCAGTGTGATGGCACAGAGTTTTCAGACGCTTCAGGATCCGGCCTTGCCACCGGTGGCGGTGCCCTATCGGCGTCTGCCGCAACTGACGCTCAACGCGACGCGCGCCGACCTGCCGTTTGGCACCATGCTGGGCTTCAGCGGAGAGTTCGTTAACTTTGCTCACCCTAATCTGGTCGAAGGCACGCGCACCACGCTGTATCCGCAGTTCTCGCTGCCCATGCAGACGGCCGCCGCCTGGCTGACGCCGAAGATTGCGTTGCATTCGACGAGCTACAGCCTCGAACATCAGGGCGTTGGTGTTCCCGACCGCATCACGCGCAACGTCCCCATTTTTAGCGTCGACAGCGGTGTAGTTTTCGAGAGAACGGTCGACATGTTCGATCGCTCGCAGACGCAGACGCTCGAGCCGCGCCTCTATTACCTGCGCGTGCCGACACGGGAGCAGAGCCGGATTCCGGTATTCGACAGCGGTATCGCCGATTTTAATTTTGCGCAGATATTTTCCGAAAACCGCTACAGCGGCAGTGATCGCATCGGTGATGCTAACCAACTGACGGCGGCGGTGATCTCGCGCCTGATCAACCCCGCTACGGGTGCCGAGCTGTTGCGCGGTGCAGTGGGACAACGTTTCTATTTCAAGAACCAAGAAGTCACACTGCCGGGCGAGACACCGCGCACCTCGACTACTGCCGATTTTCTTGCGGCAGTCAGCGGCGAGATCGTGCCCAAGCTGACGCTCGACTCAGGCCTGCAGTTCAGCCCGCATGACAATCAGCTGCATCGTCTGTCGGTGGGTGCGCGCTACCAGCCGGGGTTCGGGCGCGTATTGTCCGCCAGCTATCGTTTCAACCGCGACCAGACTGCCTCGACGACGGTTAGTGACATTCGCCAGATTGATATCGCAGCGCAGTGGCCGCTCTGGGGCAGCTGGTCGGGTGTGGCGCGCTACAACTATTCGCTGATCGACCATCGCATCATCGAGACCGTTGGCGGCCTCGAATACAATGCCGATTGTTGGGCTTCACGCGTAGTTTTGCAGCGGCTCGCCACGGCCACAGGAGATTCAAGCACGGCTTTCTTCATCCAGCTCGAATTGAACGGATTCTCCAACATCGGCTCCAACCCGATGGATTTGCTCAAGCGCAGCATTCCGGGCTATGGCCGTGTCACCCAGCCAGCCGGCGACCCGATATTTGCAACCAATTAAACGGAAACTGCGGCGCACACCGCGCGGCGTGGTGACCAGATTCCATATTACTTATCGCACCACTTGATGAGACTGCTATGAAACTGTCGATCCTCGAATTGTTTTTTGTCGCCCTGCTGACTGTTTTCGGCATCGCCCCGGCTGTTGCCGCGCAGCCGGTACAGCCGCTGATCGCTGATCGCATTGTCGCCGTGGTCAATGATGAGGCAATCACGCTCAACGAGCTCAACTCGCGGATGGCAACCGTGGAGCGCCAGTTGCGCGCCCAGGGCACCCAGGCCCCGTCGCGTAGTGTGCTGGAAAAGCAGCTGCTAGAGCGCATGGTGGTTGACCGTATCCAGCTTCAGCTCGCAAAGGAAAGTGCAACCCACGTCGACGACACGCAACTCGATGCCTATCTGCGACGCATTGCCGATTCGAACAAGCTGAGCCTCAGCGAGTTCCGCGACGCACTGGAAAAAGATGGCATCACCTGGGCCAAGTTTCGTGAGGAGATCCGCGACGAGATGATCATCGGTCGCGTCCGTGAACGCGAGGTAGATAGCCGCATCAACATCTCGGATGCGGAGGTCGACAACTATCTGGCGACGCCTGCCGCGAATGCCAGTGGTGCCGAGGAATACACCGTGGCCCACATTCTTCTGCGTGTCTCGGAGCAATCCAGCCCCGAGCAGCTGTTGCGCGTGCGTGGCCGCGCCGAGCAGGCGCTGGCGCAATTGAAGCGTGGCGATGATTTTGCCCAGGTGGCGGCGAGCTTTTCCGATGCGCCGGATGCCATGACCGGTGGCGTCATCGATGGACGCCCACTCGACCGCTTGCCGTCGATCTATGCCGAAGCCGCGCAGAAGCTCGACATCGGCGGCATCAGCGGTATTCTGCACAGCCCCGCCGGCTACCACATCATCAAACTGATCGAGCGTAACGCCGCCGGCAAATCTATCAAGCCGCTGCGGCAGACTCATGCACGGCATATTCTCATCAAGGTCAATGAACTGGTGCCCGATGCCGAAGCCAAGCGCAAGGCGGCGCTGCTTAAGGAACGCATCGACAATGGCGCAAGTTTCGCCGAGCTGGCACGTCTCAACTCGAATGATCTGTCGGCAGCCAAGGGCGGCGATCTGGGCTGGCTCTATGACGGTGACACCGTACCCGAGTTCGAGCGGGCGATGAATTCGCTGAAGCCCAATGAGGTCAGCGGGCCGGTCAAGTCGCCGTTTGGCTGGCACATCATCCAGGTGCTCGAACGCCGCATCGAAACCGCCTCGGTGGAGCGTCAGCGCTTTGCCGCACGCCAGGCAATCCGCGAGAGCAAGCTCGATGAAGCCTATCAGGACTGGATCCGCCAGATTCGGGATCGCGCTTACGTCGATCTGCGCCTGGAAGAAAAATGACCGCCAGCGGCCGCTTGCCCGAGATCCGGATCGCTGTAACCAGCGGTGAGCCGGCTGGCATCGGCCCGGAGCTTTGTCTGGCACTCGCCTCGCGCGAGTTTCCGGTGCGCCCTGGTATCACTCTCGTCGTCATCGGCGACCGCACGCTGTTCGAACAGCGTGCCGCTCTGCTCGGTCTTGATTTCGCCACAATCGCCGTGCGCCTCGAATTTCTGCATGTGCCACTGCGTGCGCCCTGCGTGCCGGGCAAGCTCGATCCGGCCAATGCGCATTATGTGATCGACATTCTCGACCGTGCCATCGCCGGCTGTCGTTCGGGTGAGTTCGCCGCAATGGTCACCGCGCCGCTGCACAAGGGTGTGATCAACGATGCTGGCATCCCGTTCACCGGCCATACCGAATACCTTGCCGAGCAGACTGACACGCCGCGTGTGGTCATGATGCTCGCCGGTGCCGGCTTGCGCGTTGCGCTGGCGACGACCCATCTGCCGCTCAAGGAAGTACCGGCGGCAATCACGCGACCGGCGCTTGAAGCTACGCTGCGCATCTTGCATGCCGATCTGCGCGACAAGTTCGGTATCGCTGATCCACGTATCCTCGTCGCCGGTCTCAATCCACATGCGGGTGAGAGTGGTCATATGGGCCGCGAGGAAATCGAAGTGATTGGCCCGGTCATCGAAAAGCTGCGCGGCGAAGGCATGAATCTCGTCGGCCCGCTGCCGGCCGATACCTTGTTTACCCGGAAGGTGCTTGCCGGTGCCGACGCGCAACTCGCGATGTATCACGACCAGGGGCTGGCGGTGCTGAAATACGCTGCGTTCGAGGACGGCGTGAACATCACGCTGGGCCTGCCCATCGTGCGTACTTCTGTCGATCATGGCACTGCGCTTGATCTCGCCGGCACCGGTCGTGCCGATCCACGCAGCCTGTTCGCGGCAGTAGATGCCGCGCTGGCGATGTGCGACTGAGGGGAGGGCGAAACACATGTGTCAATTGCTGGGCATGAACTGCAACACGCCGACCGACATCTGCTTTTCCTTCGAGGGATTTCGCACGCGCGGCGGCCTGACCGACCATCACCGTGATGGTTGGGGTATCGCATTCTTCGAAGGGCGCGGTTGCCGCACCTTTCTCGACGTGCAGTCTTCCATCGGCTCACCTGTGGCCGAGCTGGTGCGCCGCTACCCGATCCGTTCAAAGAATGTCATCGCTCACATCCGCAAGGCGACGCAGGGCGTCGTCAAGCTGGAAAACACCCATCCCTTTCAGCGTGAACTGTGGGGACGCTACTGGATCTTCGCGCACAACGGCAACCTGACGAACTTCGTGCCGCATCTGCACGGTGCGCACTTGCCGGTTGGCGACACCGACTCCGAACAGGCCTTCTGCTACATTCTCGAAGCACTACGTGCGCGCTTCCCGGAAGGCGAGCCGTCGCGTGATGAGCTGTTCGAGACATTGCGCGAGCTGACCACCTCCATTGGCGCACACGGCGAATTCAACTACCTCCTGTCGAACGGCGACTGCCTCTTCGCGCACTGCGGCTCGCGTCTTTCCTACATCGTGCGCCAGGCGCCGTTCTCCATCGCGCATCTGAAAGATTGCGACGTCAGCGTCGACATGAACACCCTCGCCGCACCCGGTGACCGCGCCGTCGTGATCGCCACTCTGCCACTGACCGACAACGAAGAATGGATCACCATGACCCCCGGCACACTGACATTGTTTGTCGACGGTGAAGCCGCGCGCAGTGTCGCCACGGGCGCGGCAAGCGTCTTCACGCCGGCCAGTGAAGCCAATGAAGCCGGCGCAGTCCCGGCGTGAAGGGCCACCTGCCACGCAAGCGTTTCGGCCAGAACTTCCTGGTTGATAACGGCGTCATTGCCGACATCGTTGCTGCCATCGCACCGAAAAGCGATGACCAGATGGTCGAGATCGGCCCCGGCCTTGCCGCCATGACGACGCCACTGCTCGATACGCTGAAGCATCTCCACGTTGTCGAAATTGATCGTGATCTGATCGCGCGTCTCAAACAGCGCTTTCCTGCCGCACGTCTGACCATTCATGAAGGCGACGCGCTGGCTTTTGATTTCAGCAGCCTGAGCACAAGCGCTGCGCCGAATACGCTACGCATCGTCGGCAACCTGCCCTACAACATCTCCACGCCGCTCCTCTTCCATCTTGCCGAACACGCCGAACGCGTGCGCGACATGCACTTCATGCTGCAAAAAGAAGTGGTCGAGCGCATGGTCGCCGCACCCGGCGGCGCCGAGTACGGCCGCCTGTCGGTCATGTTGCAATATCGCTTCATCATGGAGCTGCAGTTCATCGTCCCACCCACGGCCTTCGACCCACCACCGCGAGTCGAGTCAGCCATCGTGCGCATGATTCCGCTGCCGCCCGAAGCGCGAACAGCAAAAGACGAAATGCTCTTCGCGAAGATCGTCACCGCCGCTTTCGGACAACGCCGCAAGATGCTGCGCAACACCCTGCGTGACTTGATCGACGAAGCGCGCCTCGTCACGCTCGATATCAAGCCAACAGCGCGTGCAGAAGAACTCGCCGTTGCCGATTACGTGCGGATCGCGAATGCGCTGAGTAGTTGATTGG
>CAZAOQ010000038.1:0-5361 GCA_964486795.1 uncultured Rhodocyclaceae bacterium | reverse complement strand
CCGAAACACAAGGCCGCCGAAGACCGCGAGACGCAGACCCGGATCGAAACGCTGGTGGCCAGCAAATCTTTTCTTTCCAGCCCTTCCTCGAAATTGAGTTGTGACGCCGTGGGTGGAACCTGGAAGCTCGGACAAAACGCGCTTTCAACCGGGTCGATTTCGACCCAGAAGCCCGGTCAAAATACCCCGGAGACTAAGGCATGGAGCCAGTGGATACGCGTGCCGGATTATTGTTCGCTACCCGCTACGGATGGCGGCAAGGCGTGCATGTCGAGTTCCGAGTGCGAATCATTTTGTGTCGGCAGGATGGTGCTGGGTGAGTTGTTCTCGGCGCAGTGCCACCCGTATCGCAACACCAGCGCAAATAGTTTTGGCACCTTGCTTGTGGTTGAGAATGGACGACCATTTTTCGAGCTTTCAATCAAGCCCGAAGCCAAGCGAACTCCCGGTACTTATGAAGTGGTAGGAGCAAAGATTGAAGTAAAGGTGGTTGACGGCAGTAAGCTGAAGGTCGGTGAAAAGGTGCGTGCAACGCAGGCGCTTCGCGATAAGCCGTGGTTTCCCACGTTCGGGATTATTCCGGGGACGTGAATGAGACGGGGTATTCGAGTCTGAACTGTTTTGGTCCCTAAAAAATCGAACGCGGCTCCTTTAATGTCTTTCCGACCCTTTGCGTATTCATCGGGTTGGAGTAGCCAACTCGAATATTGCTTCTTTAATCTGTTAATGCACCGACCTTCAATGATAAGCGTCAAGATATCTAAAGTATTCGCGAGCACAACAAGGCTGTTCATGGCGTTGCTTTTGGCAATTGGAGTTGTGTCTGCATTTCTGTCTCATTTCAGCTTGCTCGATGGTGCTCCCCGAAATAGCTTTCAGATGTTTCTCGATGCACAGGCACACCGACCGTTCGTATACAGAATCCTGGCGCCTACGTTAGTGCGCTGTCTCGATGCAAGTCTTCCAAACGAGATCCGAGTTACTTTAGCTGATCGTATAGCGCCTGTATTTCGTGCCAAGTACGTCGAGCCCTTGACCGCACAGTACGAGCCACTGCTGCCAGGGATCACTGCGCGGGCACATGCGGACTGGGAGCGAGCGGAATACCGTTCCAGTTATGTTTTGATGGTCTTGTTGATGCTCGGATCGTTTGTCGGTGCAATTCTGCTCGTTCATCGCGCTGCCCGCTTACTAGGATCATCTTCGCTGGGGGCCTATGGCGCAATGCTACTGTACGCGACTATAACGCCCACTATGTTCTTGAATGGTGGGTATTTCTACGATTTTACAGAACAGCTCGGTGCTCTTTTGTTGATCTGCTGTGTCTTAGAAGAAAGATGGTTCATTGCGACGATCACCTTGATTGTTATGCAATTTAACAAAGAAACCGCGCTCCTTATGGTTCTATTTTTGGCACCATATGTCTGGCACTTGAAAAGATCGCGAACTAGTATCTGCTTATGGGTTATTCCACAATTAACTCTGTGTTGTGCAATATTGTTTTGGGTTAGATGGAAATTCGCAAATTTACCTGGGCTGCCTAGTGAATGGCATTTTTTGGGGAACATCGCATTTTGGGCAGACTTATCTAGCTGGACGAAAACGGCGGACTTCTATTCGGTCAATTTCGAACTTCCTCGAATGACTTATTTGTATTTCGCATTAGTTGTATTACTGCGTGGCTGGATGAAAAACGTAACCCCTATTTTGGTCTCAGCTACGTTTGCATTTCTCAGTCTGATGGGCTTGCTAATGATGATGGGGTATCACGATGAATTTAGAAACCTATCTCTTGCAACCCCATTTCTTGTGCTGCTTTTCGTCGAACGACGGGCCAGTAGTAATTACTCACTAGTCGCCCAATAAGGCGACAAAGGTGGAACTTTCCAAGAACATGACAGTGCTATTTTTCATGAAAAGAGATGGCCGAAGTATGGACCGCAAGACCCCGTCCTTTCATGCGATCCGCAGATCGACAAAGTCTGAATAAAAAACTTGACTCTGTCAGACCCACTAGGAGTAACTATTTGAAATCCGCAATAAAGCACCTCTCAATCGCCGCCGCCCTGTTTTCGGTATTTGATACCTTTGCCGCCAGTTCTTTGCTTCGAATCAATTGCGACGTCGGAGATATTGGGGCAGAAATCTCAATTAATGGAGTTTTCAAAGGGGAGTGCCCACTCGACATCCAAGTCGCTGCGGGAACATTCGAGCTCAAAGTCCAAAAGAGTGTTGATGCTACGCACGAGCGAGCTTACGAGCAGGAAATACGCATCGGTGATGGCGTGGCCAAGAAGGTGGATGCGGTGTTGTCGGTGCGGCTGAACGCGGCTGGAAAAAGACTCGAAGAAGAAGCACGACGTGTCGCATTGGAAAAGCAGGCGCAGCGTGAAGAGTCGGATCTGTGGCGCAAAGCACAGCGCGCACTCGACACCGCGACCATCGAGGCTTATGTCAAGCGTTTCCCGGCAGGCCCACGAGCGGCCGAAGCCCACGCAAAGCTGGCAGCCATCCGTGCGGTAGAGCCAACGAAACCTACAAACAAGTATGCGCGAGGCATGCTTGGTGTCGAGTTTCGGGATCTGACTGACGAACAAGCGGATTACTTTATCCAACGCGAATTGACTGGCATTCTGATCAAAGCCGTTCTAAAGAATAGTCCCGCTGAAAAAGCAGGCATCCTGGCAAACGACGTTCTTACCGGCTGGAACGAGACATCAGTCACGACCATTCCCGAATTGCAGCGAACGATTCTCGCCATGGCGCCGGGCAGCCAGATCTTGTTGCAGTTGTGGCGCAAAGGCGGGCCAACCGAAATCAAGGTAACGATCGGCGAGTTCCCGATCGAGTCTTTTCTGGGTACCAAAATAAAGGCTGAAATTGAAAGGACGCGGGATATGTTTCCGCCATCCGGAGCCGACAAGGTCGCGACCGTCAATATCAGTGGCACTATTTTGAATAGTGAGGGAGGGTTACAAAACATCTACGGTCCACAACCGCTTTCTTATGACGTTACGATTTACCGTAAGGGCAAGCTCTGCATCTGGGATATGAGCAACGGAAATAGCGTCTATTATTTCGGTGCCGGCCTGTTTCCCGCTAACAGCCGCGTCGCCATGCTGAGCGCGGATGCGCTGACCGTCAAATACGAACAGGCCTATGACGGAAATATCGCAGCCCTTGCCCCTGAACAAACGCTGGTCGTGAGCGGCCAGAACAGTGATGTCAAAGTGCTGGTCGCGGAAACCAAGGTGGCTTGGCCTGAATTGAATTTCCCCCATCCGGGGACGCTTCTGAAAATCACCCGTAACCAGGAGCCTTCGGCATATTTTGATCGTGAGCAGATCGTCATCTATAGCCCGGATGTCGGGTGCGCGATTCCAGTCAGTACCGATGTGCTGGTGAACACGGGAAATCGATTGTTTGGCGATAAATATAGACTTTCCGAGAAAGCGCTGTCGGCGACATTGGCGGAAAAATAGTCGCAATCGAATGCCGCTGAGAACCCGATCAATCTGGACTGGACGATTCGTAAAAAATGCGTATGACTCGCTTTTGCAGCCTGTTTGTTCTGACCGCATTTGCCTTGCAAGCAGGTGCGGCAAATATGGATATGAGCAATATATCGGAGCTGTACGACCTGATCGATCAGGCGGACCACCAGGATTTCCTCGGCTTGATTGAGAAGGCTAACTCCTGCACACGGGCGCTTGAATTTAGTTGTGCAGAGTTGCAGCTCGGCAAGGCGGCGAAATTGACCAGTGGGGCACGCGATAAGCAAATCGTAGCCGATGCCCGGTTGGAGCTCGCGAGTGCGAGGGTCGCCGAACAGGCGCGTGTGGAAGCCGAAAGAATGCGCCAGCTAGCACTCGAAGGGGAGCGACGGCGCGCTGAACAGGCGGAAGCTGAACGTCGAGCCAGCGCCGATACGGAAGACGACGGCCCGAGTGCGGCGAGTATGTTTCTGCAATTTGGCGCCTTAGTGACGAAAAACTACGTCGCTAACAAAGCCGCTGTGAATGCGCTTCGACCACGGGGGCTGCCTCTGGCCGACCTGTCCGTAACACAGCAAAAATCAAGCAGCACAAAAGCGGTGGCGAGTGCGGCGCGCAAACCTGCAGAAGCCAAGGGTTCGGCGCACCTGACCAATGCCAAACCTGCATCCACCAGTTATGCGGCTGCAATTACCTCCAATAATCTAGCGCAACCTAATACCAAACGTCCCTCGACTGGCAGTATCACTGCACCTGACAAGTTGGCTGTGATGAACCGTTTAATCGCCGGTGCCCAGCCGACGACGCAGGGGGCCATCGGTGTTCCGCGTAGCCAGGAAATCTGGCAAGACCGGTACAGCAATACCGTGAACTCAACTGGGGTCACCAAAACATATGAGAAGCACGATGGCGATATTCCGGGAGACGTTATGGAAAGTCGCATGGGATCGCGTGAAGTCGCCATGGCCATGTGGGCCAGCCAAGGGGCAAAAAACGTACAGTACACTGGCTGCGGCACGTGCGGCGTTGGCTCTGTCGTGCGGGTCGTGGTCGACTTTGGCTACATTATTGATACCCACGAATACAAGCGCATTAAATAGATTTTCTTTGCAATCTTCGTGCCTTTCGCCCCCGCGCGGAGAGGCTTTGCGCTGCCCTTCGTCGCTTGAAAAATCAACCCGGCGCGATGGTCTGGCGATACGCGTAATTGGTCGTCAATCTGGTCGCCAGTCGGTGCGGCTAATCTCATCGCTGCCGGTTTACGGGAATCAAAGGGGTTAGGTACGCAAGGGTCACAAAATTCAATTCGCAATTAAATAGGCGACAGACCAAGGTTTCCCGCTGATTTTAGGCATTGGCTTGGAAGCCGCGATCTGACCTTACTCGTTGGCCCCCGAGAATACGCATCGTGGAGCTGACTCTAATCTTGCTGCAATGCGAGAGTGTCGGACTTGAATACGACCACTTCCGATGATTTCTCCAGCGGCTGAATGAATTCCGCCCGATTGCCATCGGTACGATTGACGGCAGTGGATACGCGGTCGGCGCAGAGTTCGCCGAGGGCTGGCGGAGTGCAGAGGGACTGCACGTCTTGCGGCATCCAAATTTCCTTGTTCAGCCAATCTGCGTAATGTTCGCTTGGCACAATCACCGGCACGCGCGGGTGCAGGGGCGAAATGTCAGGCGTGGCGGGCTGGGTCAGAATCGTGAAGGTGCGGATGGGCATTGCATTATCCGGCCCGACCCACTCATTCCACAGGCCACCAAAGAAGAATGGGCGGGCGTCTTGATAGTGCAGGTAGTAGGGCTGCTTGCCTTGTGTGGTCGCATGCCATTCATACCAGCCGTCGGCGGCAATCAGGCAGCG
>CAZAOQ010000037.1:0-19622 GCA_964486795.1 uncultured Rhodocyclaceae bacterium | reverse complement strand
GCGGTGCTAGAATCAAAGGCTGTTCAGGATTTTTTCAGGCATTTGTCAAAGTTTTTCAAACATACGCAAAGCATCCCCATGGACCTCGTCACCCGCATCGCCCGCCAGTTTCAGGACAGCGCCCAGGCCAAGCTGGACTCGGTCGAGGCGCTTTCTGCACCCATCGCCGCCGCTGTCGAACTGATGCTCGCCAGCCTGCATGCCAACGGCAAGATCATGGCCTGCGGCAATGGTGGCTCGGCCGCCGACGCCCAGCACTTCGCCGCCGAATTGCTCAACCGCTTCGAGCACGAGCGGCCACCACTGGCTGCCGTGGCGCTGACTACCGACAGCTCGACGCTGACTTCGATCGCCAACGACTACCGCTTCGAGGAGGTTTTCTCCAAGCAGGTGCGCGCGCTCGGCCAGCCGAGCGATGTGCTGCTGGCGATTTCGACGAGTGGCGATTCACCCAATGTCATTGAGGCGATCAAAGCCGCTCACGAACGCGAGGTGCGTGTTGTCGCACTGACCGGTAAAGACGGCGGACGCATGCGCGAGCTGCTCAATGAAACCGACGTACATATCTGCGTACCGAGCAATGCCACCGCGCGCACGGCGCGCATCCAGGAAATCCACCTGCTCGTTCTGCACTGCCTGTGCGACGGCATCGACACCATGCTACTAGGAGAATTCGAATGAAACGACTGCACCTGAGCCCTATCCTCAATACCAAGAGAATGACCACTTGGGCCCTGCTCATCGCCATGGCACCCAGCCTGGCCGGTTGCTTCGGTGCGGCTGTCGTCGGCGTTGGCGCTGGCGCACTGATGATCGCCGACCGCCGCCCGGCCGAAACCTACGTGACCGACGAGGGCATCGAGATGCGCGCCAATGCCCGTATCAACGAGCGCTTCGGTGACCGGGCGCACGTGAATGTGTCCAGCTACAACCGCAGTGCGCTGCTCACCGGCGAAGTGCCGGATGCGGCCGCCCGTGCGGAAGTCGAGAAGATCGTCAGCGGTGTACCGAACCTGAAGTCGATCAGCAATGAACTGCAGATCGGCGGCATCAGCTCACTCGGCGCACGCAGCAATGATTCCTACATCACCTCCAAGGTCAAGGCGCGCTTCGTCGATGCCAACCAGTTCGCTATCAATCACGTCAAGGTGATTACCGAAGGCGGCACGGTTTATCTGCTCGGTCTGGTCACGCGTGCGGAAGCCGACGCCGCCGTGGAGATTGCCCGGACCACCGGCGGCGTACTGAAGGTCGTGCGCGTCTTCGAAATCGTCAGCGCACAACAGGCCAGGCAGATGGATAACCAGCCGGGGAGTTCACCGGCTGCAGCCACGACATCAGCAGCACCCGCTACACCCGTGAATTCTGCACCGGCTGCGACACTGTCGAAGTAGGCGACCTGCGATGAATCATCCGGCACCCGCTTTCGAAGCCAAGATCTGCGCGCCACAAGCACTCGCGGCGCGCGTGGCTGCGCTGCCGCGACCATTGGTGTTCACCAATGGCTGCTTCGACATCCTGCATCGCGGTCATGTCACTTATCTCGCCCAGGCACGCGCGTTCGGCGCTGCACTGGTGGTCGCAGTGAATACCGACGCTTCGGTGAAACGCCTCGGCAAGGGTGACGACCGCCCGGTGAATACGCTGGAAGACCGCATGGCGCTGCTCGCCGCGCTCGAATGCGTCGACCTCGTCACCTGGTTTGATGAGGACACACCCATCGAGCGCATCCTCGCCTGCCAGCCCGACGTGCTCGTCAAGGGCGGTGACTGGTCGGTGGACCAGATCGTCGGCGCCCCGCAAGTGTTAGCGCGCAGCGGCGAGGTTATCTCGATCCCCTTCATTCACCAGCGCTCGACAACGACGTTGCTGAAAAAAATCCGCAGCCTTTAACACTGCCTCATTTTCCAGGCACTGCCCGGAGAGTCAATATCCATGCGCTTCTCCGAGGTGCAGACTGGAGAACACGCATAGCTGCGGCTGAGCGCGGTGCTTTATTTGGGGCCGCTCTGCGCCCCTCATTCTCAGTTCGTATGCTTCAGGCGCGTGTCGGCCCAGTCGGGCATCGGTGGAATCGGCCCTGTTGTACCGCCGTAGGTGTACGCCCCATCCTTCGCATCGCAGGTGCATGGCAGACCCGTTTCCGTCGTCGCCGGCAAAAGACAATGCCCCGCCGAAGTGATGCAACGCTCAGTGGGCTGGGCGATGGTCGGGGGCGTCTTGCCGTACAAGGAGCCGCGTGCGTCCGGCAATGGCTGGGTGTTGCGCGGTGGCGGCTGCTTGTAGCGATCGGGCTTGCTGGCACAACCAGCGACAATTAAAGCAGCGCCAAGCAGCAAACAGCCGGCGAGTCCTTTCAGTGTGCGACTCATGAGACTCTCTCCAAAAATTTTTCAGCGACGAAAGCCCGAGAGTATAGGCGAAGCGCATTTCGGAAATGCTTCAGGCCGGACCTTTCGTCATTGGCGGCGGTCCGTACTCCTCGCGGCAGACATCGATGACCAGCTGGCGCAACCAGCGATTGCAAGGATCGCTGGTTTGGCGGTCGTCCCAGAACAGGTCGATTTCCGATTTAGTAACGTCGCGGAGAAATTCGGGGATCTCCATGATCGCGTAGGGCGGACCGAACAGCGCGTTGATTTTCAGCGTCGACCGCCGCGCCCAGAGTGCAGCGAAATCGCTCGAAGCGACCAATTGCAGCTGGTCCTGCATGATGAACGGCATGCGCAGCTTGATGTCGCGTTGAACGCCGAAATTGGCGAGCATACCGTCGAAGTATCGCTACCCAGCCCAGCCACCGAATGCTCGACCAGAAGCTGGTCGAACTGGCTGGAAAACTCCTCTAGGGTGATTTCACGCTTCGCGTTGGGATGGTCGCGCCGGCAGACAGCGACGAGGTCGTCGACGAACAGCGGCGTATGCACCACACCCGGAGACGTCAGGAAATTGAAAGTGATCAGGACATCCGCATCGGGATCGATCAGCGCCTTGTTTCACGGGGATCGAAAGCAGCGCGCTACGCTCCTCGATCAACACATCAAGCAAAAGCAGCAGGTTCAGGTCGATCTTGCGAAGTTGCACATTAATTCCTCGATTGTTCTGCAGCGCACTGAAAACTCCACTGCACCAATGCGCCAATGCGCCAATGCGCCCCAAAATCATGAATCTGAATGGCCGCCATCAATAATCAGAATTAGGCAGCTCGGAATTCCGTCGCTAAAATTCTCGGCTTCCTTGAGGACGATGATTTTACGCGACCTCAGACGAGGACGATGTTCAGCTTGCAGGCGAAAAAATGAAAATAACAAACCACACCCCGTCCAACTTTGAAGGAAATCACCAATGTCACGACTGATTGACGGCGGCCGCATGCGCCGCGCCAGTGCCTTGGCCCGCTTGACACTTGTGCTCGCTGTGACATGCGCACTTAACGCCAATGAAGCCCTCGCAGCGACGCAGACGATGGCCACGCTGAGCATCCAGGACATGTTTCTGCATGCCCACTTCATCGTCAAGGCGGTGATGATTTTCCTGGGCTTCTGTTCAGTCGCCACCTTCGCGATCCTGATCGAAAAACAGCTCGGCTTTACGACGACGCGGCGCGCCAATACCCAGTTCCTCGCGACCTTCCGCGCGACGCCGGACATCTGCAAGCAGCTGTCGATCAGCGACCACGACAGCATCACCGGCTGCATGTGGGAAAGCGCCAAGCGCGAATACCAGCAGTTCATGGCGACGCACCCGGACGGCCAATACACGCCGCACCAGGCCGATCGCTTCCTGCAGCGTGTCGCCTTGAACGTCGGCGTGGTGCAGGAGAACGAGCTGGCGCAACTCGGCAAATGGATGGGCGTACTTGCGACAATCGGTTCAACGGCACCTTTCATCGGATTGCTCGGCACAGTCTGGGGCATCCTGCACAGCTTCGGGCAGATCGCCGCGACGCAGTCCTCCAGCCTGACAGTTGTCGCACCCGGCATCGCCGAAGCGCTGCTCGCCACGGCCATCGGCCTGTTCGCGGCGATTCCGGCAGTGATGATCTACAACAAGTTCGTTCGCGACATGAATGGCTTCGTCGGCGCACTCGACAACTTCGCGTCGGAGATGGTCAGCGCCCTCTCGCGCAAACTCGACACGGCGGGCTGATCATGGCCATCATCCTCGGCGGCGACGCCACCCAGATCAAGCGCCACAGCTATCAACAGAACGCGGAGATGAACATCACGCCCTTCGTCGATGTCATCCTCGTCCTGCTCATCATTTTCATGGTTGCCGCACCGCTGGCGACGGTAGATGTGCCCGTCGACCTGCCGCGCAACGTCGCCGCACCCGCAACGCGTCCTGCCGAGCCGGTGTATGTCACGGTGCAAAAAGACGGCGCGGTCTGGGTCGGCAACACAGCGACCACGCTGGCCGATCTACCGGCGCAGCTCGCCGAGGCAACTCGCGCGGATGGCCTGGAGACACGCATCTTCGTGAACGGCGACCAGCACGTCGAGTACGGCGCACTGATGGACGTCATCAACGTCATGCAGAAGGCGGGCTACGCGAAGATGGGCCTGGTCGGCGAACCGCCCGCGACACCCTAAGCGCAGCAGATGTCGACGTTGATCGCGAACGAGTCCGGGCATTGAATACGTTGAACACGTCGAGCCACACTTATTCCACGACTGCCGCTGTGGCAGCCTCGCTGCTGCTGCACGTCATTCTCGTGTGGAGCGTCCTGCATTGGGGCTTCACGCAAACGCCGTCCAGTCAGACCAAACCGCCGCGCCTGGTCATCGAGATGTTACCGCCACCACCACCACCTCCTCCACCGCCGCCCAAGCCGCGCGAACCAGAGCCAGTCAAGATCAAAGCACCGGTCACCCGACAGCCTGTGGCGACACCGCTTGCGCAGCGTGAGTCTTTGCCAACGCCTGCGCCCGTACCAGAACCAACACCGCCACCCGGGCCGCCGCAACACAGGATGAAATCCGCCGCCGGCGTGCCCACCGCAGCAGCCGCCACCTCGGGCGGTGGCGGGCGCAAGGGCAGCGTCTATGCACCGCCCGACTACGCGGAAAAGGTCAAAACGCGCGTCAACCAGGCCATCGTCTATCCCGCCGCTGCAAAGAACTTCCTCCAGCAATGCTGGGTCGAATACACCCTGATCGTCGACCGCAATGGCAATATGATCGACCACAAAATCGACAACTGTGGCGATGACCGGCTCGATGCAGCCGCCCACGCCGCACTCATCAAGGGTGGCCCTTACCCACCGCCACCCGACACCGGAGCTTCCAGTTATGAAATCCACGGCGCCCTGGTCTTTACGCTGCGCTGATCTTCGTGGTCCTGCCGCTGCCAGCCTGCTCGCGCTGGTCCTCGTCTTCACGCTGAACGCTTGCCAGACGACAAAGAAGATCGTACCGGCCGAACCGGCCGCGCCCTTGCCGAGTTTTGCCTGCGACACAACGGTGCAAGAAATCATCTGCAGCAACGCGACACTGGCGAAACTCGACCAGGAGATGACCACGGCATTCCGCCACAAGCTGCGACAGAGTGACAGCATCGGCCGCGAGCAGCTCATGGCCTCGCAGAATCGCTGGCTGATCGGCCGCGCCCAGGCCTGCGCAGTACCAACGCTGCGTCTCGACGGCGCGACACCATCACCCATCCTGCTGAGCTGCCTGAACCGGATTTACGCTGAACACGTCGCCGTGTTACGCCAGTGGCCGCCTGCAGCGCCCCCCGCCGCACCCGCCGCCGCTACACCTTCGGCTACGGCCCATCCCATTTCTGCCTATGTCGAGTTCCGTTCAGCCCAATATGCCGACGCACCGCTTTGCGGCATGCTCGCCGAAACCATCAACGGTGTTTTGCGCACACAGGGTGATCTCGACTTCGCACGCATTCCCGGCATCACACTGATCGCCGGCAGCCATGGCGAGGCGCGTGCGCAAGGCTACAGCGTTGATCTGCAGGATGCCGGCCCCTACGCCGGGTATGCACTGCGCGCCCATACGCTGAAGGATGGCAGTGGCCGCACGCTGATCGACGAGTCTTCACTCGGCCACTGGGTGCGCCGCCTGCCCAATCACGGTGGCCGTGCCAACAGCGCCGGTTCGCAGACGGGCGACTACGCCAGTATCGACGTGTTCCGCAGCGCCAGCGTTCCAAAACGCACGCTGGCACTCGTCGCTGAACCGTGGGGGCGCGATGCACCTGGCGCACAGGGCGAGTGGGCGTTCGCCGGCGTCTACCAGGTCGGCGGCAGCAGCAGTGCTACGGCAGTCGAACCGCTCTGCCTGTATCGCACCTACATGACACCCCCGCTGAAGAATGAGCTGGCGCAACTGACTGCCTACAACACGCTGCAGAAACTGCTTACGGACATCCACGGTCCCGCTTCCAGCGAATTGGTCGACCGCGACTCGCACGACGACTACCTGTATCGCATGGATCAGCAGTGGATGCTGCAGAATATGTCGCTGCTGGCCGTCGCCGACGCGCAGCGCAAGGGCTGGTCTGGCTGGCTGCGGAGCCGCCACGACGCAGTGCTCGATGCACTGTTCGCCTGGTCCGAACGCAGCCTGCGTCACAAGCTCGTCTGGCGCCAAATGCTGACGCTACTACCGAGTGCCAGCGAGGAACTGGCCACGACCTGGCAGCGCACACAGCGCCTGAGTGAAGATGACTCACGGCAGGCCGCGCATCTGGCGCTCATGCGCCTGCTCGCACAGCAGGCGAGCGATCTGCCGGGTCTGGCGGTGAACATGCCCAACGCACCAACCGCAGCGCTTGCCCGCTACCAGCCGAAATATCCCATTCTCGCCACGGAGGGTGATCTGCAACGCGACCGCTCTTACAGTGGCCTCTACAGCGCTGCGCTGAACGGTGCCGATGCAGAGGCGATCGACGACTACCTCAAGTACGAAGCTGACGATCCGCAGAAAAATTCGCGCCAGACACGCGGCGCGAATGGTGAAACACCACTGATGGCGGCCGTCGAATCACCCGCCATCGTGCGACAGCTTCTGGCCGCCGGACATTCGGCGAATGAAGCCGATGCGCTCGGTCGCACGGCACTGATGAATGCGGCATACGTCGGCCAGGCTGAATCGACGCGTCTGCTGATCGGGGCTGGCGCTAGCATCGGCGCACGCAGCAAGACGGGTGAGACGGCTTGCCAGACGATACGCGCCGGCGCCGGACTGCCCGCCAGCGAACGCAGCGCGCTTCAAGGACTGCTATGCAAGTAATGGCTACGAATGCCGCACGCCGCGTTCCCGGCAACAGCGGCATCTGGGTTGGCATCACCTGCGAGTTCGTCGAATTCGCGGTGCTGTTCTGCGTCTATTTCGTGGCGCGTGCGCATTTTCCGGAGGCCTTCGAGGCCGGTGCGGGGCGACTATCGAAACTCGCCGGCACGGTCATCACGCTGCTGATGGTGACCAGTAGTTACTTCGTCGCCTGCGCCGTCGTCGAAATGCGCCGTGGTCAACGGCGTCGTTCGATTCGCTGGCTGGTGGGCGGGCTGCTGCTGGCACTTGGCTATCCACTCGCCAAGTTCCTCGAATTCCGCTGGAATATGGCGCACGGCATCAACGGCGAATCGGGCATTTTCTTTACCGTCTATTACTATCTGACGCTGACTCATATGGTGCATGCCGTGTGGGGCATCCTCGGCATGCTGTGGGTGCTGGTGCGCCAATTCGCCGGCGTCTACACGACGGAGGACTACAGCGGGCTGGAAGCACTGGCCAGCTACTGGCATGCCACCGACATCATCTGGCTGGTGATTTTTCCCTTCTTCTACGTGCTGGCATGAACATGACGACAGAACATGAACAGGCGTCCACCGAACTCAAGCCACTGACTCTGGCCTGGCTGGCGCTGGTCGTACTAACCCTGCTGAGTCTCGAACTCGGTCAATGGCTGCACGGCTTCGCCGGCCTGCCGCTGCTGGTTGCCGCCATCGTCTGGATCAAAGGCACGTTAGTCGCGCGCCACTTCATCGAGGCGCAGATTGCCCATCCCTTCATCCGCAATGTGCTGCGCGTCTTCATCGCCTTCGCCCCGCTGGCGTTGATCCTGCTGGCCTTCTTCGGCCGCGAGTTCGCCCGCTGGGCGACGCTTTAGTTACGATCAGTCGTAGCCGCTACAGTTGCGTCTTCGAGCAACCGTGGCACCACCAACGGATCGGTCACCCGCCGCAGCGCGGCCTGCAATTCTGCCGCTTCCGGCCAGGTACGCGCCCAGTAACTCAGCAACAATTTGAGCCGCCCCGGCGCATGGCTGGCGAGCACGCGGTCGTGCACTTTGACCCAATAGCTGGCGATATGCGGCAGCAGCGCGCGCCAGTCGTCAGGTGTCGGATGCTCATCCAGCATGCCCCTGATACGCAGCGCGAGAAAGGGATCGGCGACGGCGCCACGACCGATCATGACGTCGGCGCAGCCACTGACGGCACGGCAGCGGCGCCAGTCGGCCACCGTCCATACCTCACCGTTGGCGATCACCGGAACCTTGAGCGTTTCTGCGATGCGCGCGATCCACTCCCAGTGTGCCGGCGGCCGATAACCCTGGTCGCGCGTGCGCGCATGGACGACGAGGTGGGCGGCACCGCCGTCGGCCAGCGCCTGCGCGCATTCGAGTGCCCGCGAGGTGTCCTCGATGCCCAGACGCATCTTCGCGGTGACGGGAATTTCTGCGGGTACGGCAGCGCGCACGCTTCGAACGATACGTTGCAACAGCGCCGGATCGCCCAGCAACATCGCTCCGCCGCCATGCCGGTTTACCAGCTTGGCCGGACAGCCGAAGTTCAGGTCGATGCCGTGTGGCGAGAACTCCGCCGCGCGTGCCGCGTTGCATGCCAGCCAGTCCGGGTCGCTGCCGAGCAACTGGATCACCGTCGGAGTACCCGCCGGCGTGCGGCAACCATTGCGGAGTTCCGGACAAATGCGTTCGTAGACACGCTTCGGCAAGATGCTGCCGGTGACACGAACGAACTCCGACACGGTGCCGTCGAAGCCACCGATGGCCGTCAGCACGTCACGCAGGACGTAGTCGGCAAGCCCCTCCATGGGCGCGAGGATAAGACGGGACATGAATGCGGCGATCGGCACGGACTTCGGAAAGGCCGCCAGTGTGCGGCAAGGCGCACACTGAGTGCAATGACTGCCCTGAAAGCCGCGCCAATGCTTGTTCTCCGTGATGCACTGGTCGAAGAAGCGCGTGGATATTCGCTCTCAGGGCAGAGGGGGAGGGGGCGAAAAATCCCCCTCTCTATCTCATTTCTCGACGAAGGCGCGCTCGATGACATAGTCGCCAGCGATACCGATGCGCGGCGAAACATGGAAACCACGCGCGTCAAGCAGGGCGCAGGTATCGGTCAACATGTGCGGACTGCCGCAGAGCATGGCGCGATCGTGCGCCGGATCGAGCGGTGGCAGACCGATGTCTTCGAACAGTTTGCCGCTTTCGATCAGGTCGGTCAGACGGCCGCGATTGCGAAAGGGCTCGCGCGTTACGGTCGGGTAGTAGATCAGCTTGGCGCGCGCTTCATCACCGAAGAACTCATTGCTTTGAAGCTCCTGGCTGATGAAATCGGAATACGCGAGCTCGTTGATCTGGCGCACGCCATGGACCAGCACGACCTTTTCAAAGCGCTCATAGGTCGCCGGATCCTGAATCAGGCTGATGAAGGGTGCGAGACCCGTGCCGGTGCCGAGCAGGTAGAGATGCTTGCCGGGCTTGAGGTCAGTGACAACCAGAGTCCCCGTGGGCTTCTTGCTGACCATGATGTCCTGACCTTCCTGCAGATGCTGGAGGCGCGAGGTGAGCGGGCCGTCTTGCACCTTGATGCTGAAGAACTCAAGATGATCGGCATGATTGGCACTGGCAATGCTGTAAGCGCGCATCAGCGGCTTGCCCTCGACTTCGAGACCGATCATGACGAACTGGCCGTTCTCAAAGCGCAGACCCGGGTCGCGCGTGGTGCGGAAGCTGAACAGCGTATCGTTCCAGTGATGCACGCTGAGGACACGTTCGGTATTGAGGTTGCTCACTGCCATTCCTTTCAAGGGACTCCTGCCTTGCCTGCTTTCAGGAGGTTCAGACGGAATTTTAGGCAACAGCGGTATATCTGTAAAATGGATTGTATAGAGTACTTAATTCGATTGGATAGATATGAAGTTTACACTCCGCCAGCTGCAGGTTTTTGTCGCTGTGGCACGCGCCGGCAGCGTTTCGCAGGCAGCGGGGGCAATTGCGCTGTCGCAGTCGGCGACGAGCACCGCACTCGCCGAGTTCGAGCGGCAGTTCGATTGTCGTCTGTTCGATCGCATCGGCAAATCCCTGCGCATCAATCCACTCGGTGAACAGTTGCTGCCCAAAGCCGTCGAACTGCTCGACCGTACTGACGAGATCGAGGCACTGCTCGAGGGCCGCACCGGTCTCGGCTCACTGCGCATCGGTGCCACGCTGACCATCGGTAATTATCTGGCGACACTGATCGTCGTTGATTTCCTGCAGCAGCATCCCGATGCGCGCGTGCAACTCACCGTCAATAACACCGCCACCATCGTCGAGCAGGTGACGAAGTACGAGCTCGATCTCGGCCTGATCGAAGGTCCCTGCCGGCATCCGGACATCCTCGTCGAGCCCTGGGTCGCCGACGAACTGGTGGTGTTCGCCAAGCCCGATCACCCGCTGGTTGGCCGCCGCCGTGTCCCCGTCGCACGGCTGATGAACGAGCGCTGGATTCTGCGCGAAAAAGGTTCCGGCACGCGCGAGGTATTCGAGCAGGCGCTGCATCGACATCATCTTGAACCGAAGATACGTCTGGAGCTGGAGCACACCGAGGCGATCAAGCGTGCCGTGGAGTCGGGCCTGGGCATCGGCTGCATCTCGCGCCTCGCGCTCAAGGAAGCGTTCCGGCGCGGCAGCCTTGCGCCGATTCACACGCCGGAACTTGATCTGACCCGCCGCTTCCAGTTCCTCTGGCACAAGGACAAATACCAGACTTCCGCGCTGCGCGAATTCCTCGTCGCCTGCCGCGCCATGACGGCAGGGGCAAAACGCAGTGACTTGATCGAGCTGCCCTATATCGCTTGAGCAGGCTCGGCCAAGGCCTACTTTAGTAACCGCCAGCCTTCAGGTTGTCGAGCGAGTAAAAATCCGGATTGGCGTAATCAACGCCCGGCTGATCGGTGACGACCCATTGTGGCTTGTCCTGCGTCAGGTCATAAGCCGTGTATTGGCCATTGCTGAAGTCATGATAGAAGGCGGTGAATTGACCGAAGATATTCGGTCCGGGGACATAGAGATTGTTAATCCAGTTGAAGCGCCAGAGCTGACCCCGATTGTCGAAGGTGTCAGACATTGTGAACTGCATGTTGTCTTCGTCCAGATAGAAGACGCGCGTCGCATAGATGTGACGAAACTCCTCCTTCAGTTTGGCTTCCAGGATCCAGACGCGGTGCAACTCCCAGCGCACGAAGTCGGGATTTTCGTGGCCTGGTGTCAGCAGCTTGGCGTAGTGGCTTTGACCGGCTTCGCGCCCCTCCAACTTGAAGCCGTTGTACGGAATGTAGAGTTCCTTCTTGCCGATAATCTTCCACTGGTAGCGCTGACCAGAGCCATTGAACAGGCGTGTTTCATCAATGGTGATGGTGTTCGCCGACGACGGGTTGGGCATGTCGAAGCCGAATCCCGGCGCCTGGCGCACGCGCCGTACCGCCGGGATGTACTGCCAGGCAAGACGCTGCTGGTCCTTGTTCATGGTGAAGAAGTCCAGCGTCTTGGTCATTGCCCCCTTTTCCCGCTCTGGCAGCAGCGTAACGAGTTTGGTATAGGCGGCAATACCCTCCATCTTGGTGCCGCGCAGCTTGGGATCGTTCATGCGTGCGTACTGCCACATCAACTGGCGGCCCCAGAGGATATTGCCGTTCTGGTAGACAACCGCCAGATCAGTTTCGCGATATTCGACGTTGCTGCGCGTCGGAAACGCGCCGTTCCAGAGCAGCTCAAGGCCGGACTTCGGAAAGGGAAATAGGGTCGCACCCTTGTGGCCGTTCTTCACATTGATGCCGTCGTCGATCAGCTCCGTTTCGGCGGCGTTCATGGCAATCGCCTTGCATAACGTGTCGTCAAAGCGGAAATCACGATGCGAAGGGTAGATCTGCATCCGGAAGGTCGCCGGGTACTTCTTGAACAGACCCTTCTGCCCCTCCGAAAGCTTGTCTGCATAATTCGCCATGTTCTGTGCCGTGATGGTAAGCAGCGGCTTTTCAGCCGCGTAAGGGTCGACTGGATGCTTGCCGACCTCAGTCACCATGCCGGGCCCCGGGCCCAGCCACTTGCCGGTGTACTCGGCGACACCGGAAGCCGTGCCGGCTTTCTCGGCACCTGTACAAGTCGCTTGTTTGCCGAGCCGGGCAAGCTCTTCCGGCGTGGCTTTGGCGTGAACGCTTGTCGCACCGAGCGTCGCGAGGGAGAGGGCGAAAACCGCCCTTGACACGAATCGCATCAATTCCATTGGAATACCTTTCGTGAAAAATTGAGGAGGACTACATCGGGTGGGCGGCCTGTAGCAGGCCGAGTTCGGATGTCAGGAAGCCGGCGAGCAGGCGCGCGACTTCGGTAAAGAACGGTAGCGCTTGCTGCTCGACAAGGCGTTCATGCAATTGCGGGGCCCAGCGGCCGAGCTGGCGCGTCAGAAAGTCGCTCTGGGCACGCCGATAACTACCGGCATCGATGCCACTTTCCAGCAAAGTGGCTTCACGATGTGTGAGGAAGTGCATAAACTCAAGTTCGCTGACCAGGTGGTCTGGGAGCTCGTTGCAGCGCGGGTTGAGCGCGATGCTGAAATGCTCATAGAAGCGCAGCACCTCTTCCATTACCTGCATGCGTGCACCGTGGTGATGGCCGCCGTTGAGCGAGAGCGGCCCAGTGTCGAACAGGCGCGTGTACTCGATCGCCAGCGCGTCTTCCGAGAGGCCGGCGTCGCTGAGCGCGACGCGATCTGGCTGCGGCGTGGCACCGAACAACACACCCAGCTCGGCCAGGCGCTGTGCCAGTTCGCCAGCACGGATCGCGGCGACCCAGTCGGCGTCCGGATAGGTGAAGACAAGGGCAAACAGCGCATACCCCTGACTGCGGGTGGTGGCTTGTGTGGCTTGTGTGGCCATGGAAATCTCGTCGCTCATTGCTTCAGCCCCGGCGCCTGGCCTGTGGTGCGCGCCTCGGGGTAGGCTTGCTCACCTTGCTGCCACCGATCTTCTCGATTTCAACGCGTGTATCACGATCTGTTGGCCCGGGCGTGTTGGACTCGGGAAGCGGTTGCAGGTGGACATAGCCACCGGCCAACGACAGCGGATTGATCGGACTCGGCGTCAGCGCACCATAGGATTTGTGGTTCTTGAACTGATAAGGCTCCCAGGCGTGATACACGACGACCTGGCCAGGACGCAGACTGGGTACGACTTTCGCCAGAGTCTCGTAGGAATCAATGTCGTTGTAGACACGCACCCGGTCGTTGTCGGCAATGCCGCGTGCGGCGGCGTCGTGCGTCCCGATCCAGACCGTCGGCTCCCCGCGCCCGCCGAGACGCAGCAGGTTCGGATGATCGCGCCAGGCAGCGTGGATCGACCAGCGGGTGTGCGCGCCATTGAGCATCAGCGGGTAGTTGCCGCCGATCGGCGGGCTGTCCTTGTGTGTCGGCAGTTGCTCGCCCTGTTCGAGATAATACGGATGGTCGATGTAGAACTGGATGCGCCGAGTCAGCGTCGGCCAGGGATGTTTCTTGTCGGTGTGCCAGGTGTTGGCGGTAATGGTTTCGTCGGGCTTGATATCGGTTGCATTGCCAATATTGATAAAGCTCATGCCGAGGCCGGTGACGCGTTCGAAGCCCTTCTTCTTCAGGTTCTGCCAGTTGATGCCATTGAGATTGGTGGTCTGCGACAGAATGTGTTCGAGGATGGCTTCCGGCTTGTCCTCGGTGAAACGGCCGCCAAAGGTGAATTCGTCATAGACCTTATCGAGCCGGCGCCGCTCGCCAGTGCGGTCGTTGAAGTGCGTGATGCCGCGTGCCCGGGCACGCGTCTGGATGGCCTTCATCAGCAGGCAGATGACCGCATAATCCGGCTTGGCTTCGCCAAGCGGCTCGACGGCACGGCTGATGATGTGGATGTAAGGCGCCAGCGGCGTCGCCCAGAGGATGTCGTCCTTCTCATACCAGCCAGCCGCCGGCAGCACGTAGTCGCTGTGCAAAGCGGTGTTGCTCATGCGCCAGTCCACGGTCACCAGCAGTTCGAGTTCCTTGACCAGTGTGTCTTCGAGCACATTGTAGGCACGAGCACGACGCAGGATGTTGCCACCGATTTCAAAAAATATGCGCTGCTTGTTGCGCGGCGGGCGGATCTGCCAGCCCTTCTGATACGACTCTTCGAGAAAGCTGGAAAGCTCGCGCTTCATGGTCTTGTCGTACTTCGCCGAGCTGCCGTAAAGCGCTTGCAGGCCGACATGGTAGTAATACAAATTCCCGGCAATGAAGCTTCCTTCGCGATATTTTTCCTGAACGATGTCGTAGAGGATGGCCTCGTCACTCATGCCGGCGATCTTGCCTTTGATGAAGCCAGGTGCAGCGCCGGCCGCCACCGTCAGCACGCTGAGTGACGGCGGCAGATTGCCGGGTGCGACCACCGTGGATTGCGCACCATCCACCGAGAGCGCAGGAAAGCCCGTGATCCCACTGCCCTTTTTGCCGATCTGTCCGCAGAGCGTGAGGACGAGAATCTGGCAGCGCTCCATTTCCATGCCATGGTAATACTTGGAGAACGTCGACTGAGTGACACACAGCGCCGGCCGTGCGTGTGCGATCATGCGCGCCAGGCGGCGCACAGTATCTGGTGCGACACCCGTGGTCGCTGCGATCTGCTCCGGCCGCCAGCGTGCGTCGAGTTGCTCGCGCAGCCGCGCGAATACAGGGGCAACGGCGACGCTTTTAGCGCCGCGCAGACGCACCGTGTAACTGCCCTCAAGCGCAGGGCTGAGTTTGCCGAGCGCCAGCGATCTGGCTGGCGCTGGCTGAATGCTGCGTGTGGTCTCGTCCCAGACATAGAAGACGTCGTCGCGCCCGTCTTTCTCCAGGTCGCTCTGCCGCAGATAGTGCTGATTGTCGCTGCGCACCAGAAATGGCAGGTCGGTCTGCTCCTTGATAAACGCGGCCTGGTGAATGTTTTCCGTGAGGATGACCTGGGCCATCGACAGCGCCAGCGCCGCATCGCTGCCGGAGTTCACGCCGATCCAGAGATCGGCGTGAATCGACGAGGCGTTGTAGTCGGGCGCGATGGTGACGATCTTGGCGCCGTTGTAGCGCGCCTCATTGATGAAATGGGCGTTGGGAATCTGCGTGTAGACGGGGTTACCACCCCAGATCAGAACCAGATCCGAATAGAACATGTCGTCCATCGATCCGGAGAAGGAGATCTTGCCGAGCGTGGTCTGTGCGCCGGGATGGTGATCGCCGACCTCGGTATTCACATCGATCAACGGCGTGTCGAGGATGAAGCCGGCGCGGTAGGGCGCCGTCGAACCACCGCCGCCGGCATTGGCGGTGCCGGGGTCCCAGGTGATTGCACCGGGGCCGTCGCTGCTGATAACGTCGATGACTTTGTCCGCAATAGCAGCCAGCGCTTCATCCCAGGAGACACGCTGCCACTTGCCCTCGCCGCGCTGGCCGGCACGCTTCAATGGATGCGTCAGACGGCCGGCATCGTACATGCGCTGGCTATAGCAGGCACCCTTCTGGCAACCACGTGGATTGAAATCGGGAACGCCGGGAGTGATCTGCTCATACGTCGCCGATTGTTCTTCCCTCCAGGCAATGCCTTTCTTCACGTAGACGTTCCAGCTGCAATTTCGCTGGTACCAGCAGTTCACGAAATGCGTGCTCTTGGCGACCGAATCCCAGGTCCACTTCTTGCGGTAGATGTCTTCAAAACTGTTGTATTCGATGGCTGCCGCGTCGAGAGGCGAGCTCTGGCTTGCACCTGATGCGCCGTTCGGTGTCACGCTGTGTGCCAACTCAAGATGGCACAGTGACAAGGCCAATACGCTTCCGCCGGCCTTAAGGAAAGCACGGCGATTCATTGCGGCGTTCATTTGTTGCGCACCAGTGTCACCGGATCCTTACCAAAGTCCGGGAAGATGTCTTTCGGCCAGCTGTAGACGATCAGGGTATCGAGTAATTCGGATTTTTCGCCGCGTGCTTTCTTATCCATCTCGCCTTGCAGCTTCCCCAGGACTCCATCAACACGCGGCCCGAACAGCGAGCGCAGGTATTCGATTGGAATACGTGGCTGGTCGGTAATGTGACCTTGCGCGTCGAGCTTGGGCGGCGACAGTGGGGGCACGTAAAAGACGTTGGGCTGGGTGCCGTATTCGCCATGGAGCGGCAGGGCCACCTGATACTGATTAACGAGTTTGTGTACCGGGCCGCTCTTGTCATCGAGATAGCCGAAGAAGCGCATGCGTCCTGGACACTGGCGCACACAGGCGGGTGCAACGCCTTTTTCCACTCGGGGAAAGCAGAAGATGCACTTCTGGCTCGCGTCCTGCAGCGGGTTGAAGTAAATGCGCTTGTAAGGGCAGGCTGCGAGGCAGAAGCGATAGCCCTTGCAGCTCTTCTGATTGATGAGGACGATGCCGTCCTTTTCGCGCTTGCTGATGGCATTGCGCGGACAGGCTTCGAGACAGGCTGGACGCGTGCAATGGTTGCAGATGCGCGGCATGTAGAAATAATGGGAGTTCGGATATTCGCCGGCGCCCTGGTCTTCGTCCCAGTTGGCGCTCCATTGCGGCGGCTTTTGCGATTCGGTTTTCGGGTGGAAGTGCACCGTCTTTCCCTTGCCACTGTTGAACACTTCCTCGTGATTGAACTGCATGTCCTCGCCATATGTGGCCTTGATCGGAATTGCACCAGGGCGCGCTTCACCCTGCGCGTCAAAGCCACCGCCCATCTGTTCCCAATCTTTTGGCGAGCCTTTGCCAGGTAGAGTGTTCACCAGCGTCCACCACATATTCTCCATGCCTTCATCGCGCGTCCATTGCGTCTTGCAGGCGATCGCACAGGTGTGGCAGCCGAGACATTTGTTGAGATCGAAGACCATCGCCAGCTGGCGTTTCGGCTGCTTCACTTCGCCGTCAATGAGACGGCCGGTCAGGTTCTTTGCCATGTGAAAAGTGTCCTCATGCAAGCGTGATGTCACGCCATTGGGGTGAGAAGGCTTTCAGGCCGCCACGCTCGCCATTGCTGCCTTCCCATACCGCGAAGGCGATTTTGTTCGTCGCACCGCTGGCAAACTGCACGGCGCTTGAGGCGCTCCCTGTACTCATCAGCTTGCGCAGGAATATCACCTGCCAGTGGCCGTTCTTATAGTCGGCGACTGTGGTGATTTCCTTTGCCGCGTTGCCGGTAACGCGGCTGCTACCAAGACCCATGGCGATGTTGTTGCGCGCCGCCGTAGGGCGGTCGGCCCGCCAATGCCACGCGTTGACCGGTTGCTCAGGGCTCCCCATGCTGAACAGCGGCGCGTCACCCTTAAGAGGGAACATCACTGCAGCGCCGTCGGGAAAGCGATCGTTGTCGCGCAGGTCAACATCCAGATGAGGATCAGCCCAGCTCAGGCGCAGCGCCAGAACCTCGCCGTTGTGTAGGGCGCTGAAGTTGAGACTGGTGATTTTTCCTACCGGCTTGTTGCGCCAGGTATTAACGATGAATGGCGAAGGCTGCAAGGCCACCGGTGTGCCGATCAGATCAATCCGTTCGCTCGGTGCCTTGCGCCAGATCGCCGCT
Organism: uncultured Rhodocyclaceae bacterium; assembly: GCA_964486795.1. Classification (GTDB taxonomy): domain Bacteria; phylum Pseudomonadota; class Gammaproteobacteria; order Burkholderiales; family Rhodocyclaceae; genus Sterolibacterium. The sequence goes on along the minus strand of CAZAOQ010000037.1, from coordinate 1,780 downwards.
TCGGGGGCACTCAATTCACTTGTATTGACTGGATGTTTTGGGATGCGCATGCTTAACCCATTTCACTAGCAGGGAAATATGGGGCGCAGAATATACACTGTACGTTACGCTGTCAATGGGTGGTGACATGGGTGGCAAAAGATGTTGATTGCCAGCTGAACTACGTCACCCTCCTGCTGATCCACTGTGTCTGCCTTCGGTTTTCAGAAAATGCGCTAGCATGTCAGGTCAGCGCACAAAGAAGCCCGGAACGGAAATGCAAACACGACCACCCATGCCTCGCGGCACTCTGTCGAAAGATCTGATCCTCAAGGCCGCGCTGGAGATCATCGACCAGGACGGCATGGACACCCTGAGCTTGCGCAAGATTGCCGCGCACCTCGGTGTTTCGACGATGTCGCTCTACCGGCATTACCGTAACAAGGCGGAAATCGAGGTGGATATCGTCGACCACGTCGTCGGCAACTACGATGTGACGAACCATGCCGAGGAGGACTGGTCTGCCTGGGTCCACAACACCTATGCCCATATGCGCGAAGGACTGTGTGCCCACCCTGGCTTGATGGCGCTGCTCGACAATGCCTCGCTGAACACCGCCCATAACGGCAGCAACGCACTCGAAGTAATGGAAATGGTTCTGCACCGCCTGCATGAAGCCGGGCTGGAAGCGAAAGCCGCAGCACAGCTCTTCCATATCCTCATGTCTTTCATGATCGGCTCCGTCATTCTCATGAACCAGCCGGCACGTCGCGCCATCAGCGGCCGCAGCGAGGATGTCGAGGAGGAAACTCGCATGCTCAAGCTGGCTTTTGAAATGGTGCCGCTGCGCCAGTTTCCCAACATCGCCAGAATGGCGCCACATCTGGCAAAGGCCTGGGAGGCAGACGAGTTCAAGGATAGCGTGCTGAAGATCATTCAGGCCTTTGCGCCACCCAAGGAAAAGACCAGGCCCACCAAGACACCCGCCAAGACACCCGCAATCAAAACTAAAGCACGGACGAGCGCCAGCAAAGCCGTAAAATCAGCGGCCACCCCCGCTGTGAAACGCAAGAAGACACGCGCCGTATCGTCATAGTCTTCGCGCTGCACCCCGTCAGAACATATCTACCGGCAGCGCAACTCGCTGCCGCACTCCGGCATTTGATTCACCCATGTCCAAGCTCAACCCGCCCCAGCGTGAAGCCATCCATCACCTCGACAGCCCCTTGCTGGTGCTGGCCGGTGCCGGCTCCGGCAAGACGCGCGTCATCACCCAAAAGATTGCCTACCTGATCGAAGAGTGTGAGGTAAAGCCGGCACACATCGCCGCAATCACCTTCACCAACAAAGCCGCACGTGAAATGCAGGAGCGCATCGCCAAGCTGATGCCGGATCGCTCGCTAAAGGGTTTGACGGTAAGCACCTTTCACTCGCTCGGCGCGCGCATCGTGCGTCAGGAAGCGAAGCTGTGCGAACTCAAGCCGGGGTTTTCGATTCTCGATTCGGGCGATTGCACCCGCATCATCACCGACTTGCTGGCAACTGCCGATAAAGCGCAAATCCGTGCCGTACAAAGCCGCATCTCGATGTGGAAGAACAACCTGAACGAACCGGAACAGGCGATCGAAGCCGCGCAAGATGCACTGGAACTCGCTGCAGCACATCTCTACGTCGAGTATGAGCGCACGCTGCGTGCTTATCAGGCAGTCGATTTCGACGATCTGATTCGTCTGCCGGTGCTCCTCTTCGATCGCGAACCCGAGGCTCTTGGCCGCTGGCAGGGCCGCCTGCGCCATCTGCT
>CAZAOQ010000036.1:7375-20121 GCA_964486795.1 uncultured Rhodocyclaceae bacterium | reverse complement strand
CACAAAAAAATAAAACCCCCGAAAAATCCGGGGGTTCGTCAGCGGTCTGAAAGGGGGCGGATAACCGCCCCGTTTTCATTTTCATTCAAACACCTGATGCATCATTTTCACGTCATTTGGGTGCAACAAAACCGTTAATCTGGTCGGCACCGTTACCAAAGAAATGCTTCTGCAGCTGTTCAGCCAGATATTTCCGCGCATTGGGATCAACAAGGCTGAGGCGATTCTCGTTGATCAACATCGTCTGCAGCTTGACCCACTGCTGCCAGGCTTCCTTCGACACGCCTTCAAAAATACGCTTGCCAAGTTCACCCGGGACCGGCGGGAAGTCCAAGCCCTCTGCCTCGCGGCCCAGTTTGATGCAATTCACCATGCGTGCCATGGGGTTTTCCTTTACAAAAATTGAATGCGGATTGTAGCGCGTAGTACGTTGGGCGACATGCGTATCCAGTGTCGACGTGCAGGTCACAGCGCCTTGATGAACACCTTGGACCGACGCTGGTAATTGTAAAGCTCACGCTTGGCCTCGGGGAGTTCCGTCACATCACCGACCACAAAGCCACGCTCGGTGAACCAGTGTGCCGTGCGCGTCGTCAGCACGAAGAGCTTCTTCAGCTTAAGCTTTCTGGCGCGGGCCTCGATGTGCTTGCACAATTGGTCACCGTAGCCACAGCGCCGATAATCGGCCATCACCGCCAGGCAAGCAAGTTCACCGGCGCGCGCACCCTTTCTCTCGCCGCTGAACGGATACAGTGCAGCACAGCCGACAATGACACCATCATCTTCGAGTAAAGAGAAGCGGCCAATCTCCATTTCAAGGCGCTCGCGACCACGCCTGACCAGCGTGCCATCCGCCTCGAGCGGCGCGATCAGCGCCAGAATGGCCCCGACATCATCAGCCGTCGCCTCGCGCAGGCTAACGAGCGCCGAACGCGTCATCACCGTGCCGACGCCGGCGCGCGTGAATAACTCCATGAGCATCGCGCCGTCGGCATTACGGTCGAGAAAATGTACACGACCGACACCGGCACGACAGGCACGTACTGCCTCAACGAGCACGCGCTCCAACTCCTCTGGCTGCTTGACGCGCCGAGTCAGCAACGACTCGATCTCATTCACCGTAACGGCTTCGAGCAACTGACCTTTCTTGTCCACCACACCGGGCGCAGCACTGAGAAAAATAAGTTTGTCGGCCTGCAGTGCAACGGCAACCGCCTCGGCAACGGACTCCCAGGTCAAGTTGAATATCTCGCCGCTCGGTGAAACGCCCAATGGCGTGATGAGCACCACATTTTGCTGATCAAGGTCGGCTGCGATTTCCTCGGCGTTGATCTTGCGCACGGCACCCGTGTAAAGATGATCGACGCCATCGAGTACACCGACCGGTTTGGCCGTGATGAAGTTGCCGCCGGTTACACGCATCCACGCACCGGCCATCGGTGTGTTAGGGAGTCCTTGTGATAGCAACGCCTCAATCTCGATGCGCGTCACTCCCATTGCACTTTTCACACACTCCAGTGCATCGGCATCGGTGACGCGCAATCCGTTGTGAAAACGCACCGACAGGCCGCGACGCTGCATCTCGGCATCGATCTGCGGCCGCGCGCCATGCACCAAAACCAGACGAATGCCGAGGCTCGCCAGCAGGTTGAAATCCTGCGCCAAAGCTTGCGCCTTGTCGGTACCCAGCACCTCGCCACCAAAGGCGATAACGAAGGTACGCCCACGAAACGCGTGGATGTAAGGTGCCGCCTGCCGCACCCAGGCGACCAAAGCCGCGTCACTGATTTGCCCCGCCACTTCCTCATTCATACCTGCTCTCCAGTATCGACCCGCATCAGTCCTTCACTCTGCCCTTGTATGCCGCCTCAATCTGTTCACAGATCGTGCGCAACACCTTGGCTCGTGCGTAATTCTTGTCGTTCGCCTCGACCAACGTCCACGGCGCGCTACCGGTGCTGGTACGTTCGACCATGTCGCAAACTGCAGCATGATAAGCCTCCCACTTCTCGCGGTTGCGCCAGTCTTCTTCGGTGATCTTGAAGCGCTTGAAATCGATCTTCTCGCGCTCCTTGAAGCGCTTCAACTGCTCGTCACGACTGATCTGCAGCCAGAACTTGATGACAATCGCACCATCCTTTTGCAACTCATGCTCAAAGTCATTGATCTCGGCATAGGCACGTTGCCAGTCAGTCTCGGCACAAAAACCTTCGACACGCTCAACCAGTACACGGCCATACCATGAGCGATCAAAAATCGTCACCCGTTCTTGCTTCGGGACATGCCGCCAGAAGCGCCACAGATAGGGCTGCGCACGTTCTTCTTCGCTCGGTGCAGCAATCGGTACGATCTGGTAATCGCGTGCGTCGAGTGCCGAGGCGACGCGGCGAATGCTGCCCCCCTTGCCGGCGGCATCGGAGCCTTCGAAAACACAGATCAGCGAACGCTTCTTGAAACGCGGATCGCGCACCAATTCAGACAGCCTGCTCTGCCAGCGCGCCAGTTCGTCCTCAAACGCCTTCTTGGCCAGCTTGTGTGTCAGGTCGAGTTCGGAGAGCACGTCACGTTGATCGAGATTGAGCCGCAGCGACTGAACCACCGGAGTCACCGGAGTCACCGCAACCACAGGTGTCATCGCTTGGCCGGAGCCAGCCAACCGGTGCTTCAGCGCATCAAGCAGAATGTTGGCCACCGTCAACGACCGATAGCGGTCGTCGGTGCCCTCGACGATGGTCCACGGTGCCCACGCCGTGTTGGTCATGCGCAGCACGTGACCGGCAACGTCCTGAAGCTTGTCGTAGGTTTTCAGGCGATCCCAGTTCCACTGCGTCACACGCCATGCCGTGCGCGAGTCCTTCTCCAGCGCCTTGAGGCGCTTCTTCTGGCCGTCCTTGGTCAGGTGGAACCAGAACTTCAGCACCAGCGCCCCTTCATTGACCAACATCGCCTCAAAGCGGTTAATCTCTTCGAGGCGTTGATCAAGCGCGGCCTTGCTCATCTTGCTTTCGAGCCGGTCGTGAATCGGCCCCGAATACCAAGAGCCGGCGAAGATGCCGATACGCCCCTTGGGCGGCAGCGCGCGCCAGTAGCGCCACATGAAAGGCCGCTCGCGCTCCTCGTCGGTCGGTGCAGAAAATGCCAATGTCGAAATGTAGCGGGGATCCATCCACTCGTAGAGAACATTGATGGTCTCGCCCTTGCCTGCTCCATCTTGGCCGCTAATGAGAACGACGACCGGAATCTTGCCGTTTTCCTTGAGATCGTACTGTGCGTCAAGCAGCGCCGCACGCAGCGCTGGCAATGCCTTGTGATAGGTATCCTTGTCGATCGTATGACCCAGCTGAGCCGCTTCAAACATCGTGGTTCCCTCACCCCTCTCCCCTTGTCAGGGTTTGTTGCTCCGCTTCAGAAATCGCCCCACAGCGTCATCACTGCGGCCAGCGTCGCCAGCCCCGCCGTTTCGGTCCGCAGCACACGCGGGCCAAGGCGCACCAGCTGAAAGCCCACCGAGCGGGCCATGTCTTCCTCCACCTTATCGAAACCGCCCTCCGGCCCGACCAGCAAAGTCACGGCGCCCGTCGGTTTCGGTAGCTCGGCGAGGCGCACGCCCTGATGCGGGGAGAGCAGCAGGCGCAACGGCATTCCCTCATCGGCCAGCGGCGGCAGAGCAAGATAATGCGCCAGATCCAGCAGGCCGTGCACCTCCGGCAAGCGATTGCGCCCCGATTGTTCGCAGGCCGACACCACCACCTGACGCCAATGGGCAATGCGCTTTTCCGCCCGCTCACCGGAAAGTCGCACCACGCTGCGCTTCGCCTCAAGCGGCTGAATCGCCGCGACGCCAAGTTCTACAGCCTTCTGCACAATCAGATCCATCTTGTCGCCACTGGGCAGCGCTTGCGCCAGCGTGATCCGCAGCGGCGCCTCGCATTCGACTTCACGCCATTCATCGAGCATGACCGTCAACTTGCGATTGGCCTCAAGCACGTAACCTGGATATTCACCACCGCTGCCATCGAACAAAACCAGCTCGTCATCGACACGCAGGCGCAGCACCTTGAGCGCGTGATGCGCAACCACATCAGGCAAGGTCAGAGGCCGTCTGGCGACCAGGGTCACATCCGTCTTAGGGCAGTAGAAGCGCGATATCATCTGGCGATTATATGATGAGGAAACCACCATGGTCAGCACCGTGACCCCACTCTGCAACTATGGCTGGCAGGCGGCACCCTTCGCGCTGGCCGGCGTCGACGGTCAAACGCACACGCTTGAAACGGCGCGTGGGCCGAATGGCCTGCTGGTCATGTTCATCTGCAACCATTGCCCCTACGTCAAAGCCATCCTGCCACGCCTGCTGCGCGACACGCGCGAACTGGCCACACTCGGCATCGGCGCCATCGCCATCATGGCCAACGACCCGGCCGATTACCCCGAAGATTCGTGGGAACACATGCAGCGCATCGCCCGCGCAGAGAACTTTCCTTTTCCCTATGTACTCGACGCGACGCAGGACGTGGCGCGAACCTACGGCGCGGTATGCACGCCGGACTTCTTCGGCTTCAACAGCACGCTCGAACTCCAGTACCGAGGTCGCCTCGATGCATCACGCAAGGAAGCTGCTGCCGAGGATGCGCGACGTGAACTGTTCGAAGCGATGAAACTCATCGCACAAAGTGGACGCGGACCCACCGAGCAGGTGCCGAGCATCGGTTGCTCAATCAAGTGGCGAGGGGAATGAAGGCCGCCAGACGCGACCAGTCCAAACTTGATTCCAATGCATCGGCAAGCCGCTCCAGATCAGCCTCGCGGCGTGAGACGAGATCGAAATGTGCCGCATCGCGTAGCCCCGCCCAACCAAGCAACGCAGTGAGCGCCTCGGGGGCGTCAAAAAGGCCATGCACATAAGTTGCGAGTATCTGGCCGTCTTCTGAGAATGCGCCATCCGCGGTGCCATCATCGAGACGCAGCGCCGGGCGCGCCAGTGCCGGCCCGCTCGACACACCCATATGGATTTCATATCCGCGCACGGCAGCATCATCGAACGTGAGCCGCCCGCTGACATTCATCAGACGCTTCTCGGCTGCCAGCGTGGTTTCCAGATCGAGCAGCCCCAGTCCGGCCACGCTGGCCGGCGCACCCTCGTGCCCCTGCGGATCGTGCAAAGTGTGGCCGAGCATCTGCAGGCCGCCGCAGATGCCGATGAGCTTGCCACCGTAGCGCAGGTGCCGCCGGATCGCCTGCTCCCAGCCCTGCGCACGCAACCAGCCGAGATCAGCCTGTACGGCCTTGCTGCCCGGCAGGACAATCAGATCGGCGGGCGGAATCGCCTCACCCGGCCCGATGAAACGAAAGGCGAGCTGTGGATGCAGGCGCAGCGGATCGCAATCCGTGGCATTGGCAATGCGCGGCAGCGCCGGAGCAATCACACTCAGGCGGCTCGCGGCATCACCCGTTGCCGCACGCGGCAACGCGTCCTCGGCGTCAAGATGCAAGCCGTGCAAATAAGGCAGCACGCCGAGCACGGGCTTGCCGGTACGCTCTTCCAGCCAGTCAAGGCCGGATTGCAAGAGGCTGATATCGCCGCGAAAGCGGTTGATGACAAAGCCGACGACACGCGCCTGTTCGCTCGGCGAGAGCAGATCCAGCGTACCAACCAGATGAGCGAAGACACCACCACGATCAATATCGGCGATCAGAATCACCGGGCAATCGACCGCTTCGGCGAAGCCCATGTTGGCGATATCGCGGTCACGCAGATTGATTTCGGCGGGGCTTCCGGCACCCTCGACAATCACCCTGTCATACGTGGCCACGAGGCGTCGATGTGATTCGAGCACCGCCGCCATCGCGCGCGGCTTGTACTCATGATAGGTACGCGCATCCATATCGTGACGCACCTTGCCATGAATGACGACTTGCGCGCCGACGTCGCTCGATGGCTTGAGCAGCACGGGATTAAAGTCACTGTGTGGCTCGACACCGGCCGCCTGCGCCTGCAGCGCTTGGGCGCGGCCGATCTCGCCGCCATCAACCGTGACGGCACTATTGAGTGCCATATTCTGGGGTTTGAACGGCGCGACACGCACGCCGCGCCGCTTAAGCACGCGGCAAAGCCCGGCCACCAGCAGGCTTTTGCCGGCATCGGAAGTCGTCCCCTGGACCATCAGCGTTTTTGTGCAACGCCAAGCGTCGCCGTCTTCGCGGGAAACGATCGTGCTCCGCACACCATGCGCATTCATTTGATTCGGCATCGAATTCATTGCCCACTGTTCACTGATTGAGGTAAGGAAGCCGCCGTCACGACCGGCGGGCAGCCATTATCCACAATGCGCCATGGTTTCAGCGGCCGCAGACAAACTCCTCGACGCCAGCTCAGCCTTGGCTCTTATCCAGCAAGCACAAGCCATAAGGCCAAATATTCAAACAACAGTTTGAATATTTAAAAAACACTCGATATGATGCGTCGACCAACTAAAGCCGCAGCCAAAAATAGCGGCAAGCCAGACGAGGAGAAGCCCATCATGCATCGATTTTTCAAGGATGCGCGCAAGCGCTTGCCGGGCAGCACCTTGCTGTGTGTCGTGGCCGCCGCCAGCCTGTTGAGCGCCTGCAACGGCTCCGACTCGAGCATCGATAGCCGCCCCGCAAAGGCGGTCGCTGCACCGAGCTATCCGGGCGAAAACGCTGCCAACGGCGCCACAACGACACTCGGGACACGCCTGACGACCAGCCAGAGCAATGTGGCGATCACCAGCAACGACAACGCAAAGTGGCGTAATTACACGCGGGCCGCCGACTACCCCGGCATCGTCAAGCTGCCACTACAGTTCATCACCACACGCACCGGGCAGAAATTGGGCGTGCTGGTCGCGCTGCCGGCAGACGTCAATGGCAACGCCGTGGCCAGCACCTTCCCGGTCATCCTCGCCCAGAATGCCTACCGCATCGACCTCGGCAATGCACTCTCTTCTCTCATCCCTTTCGCCAGCACGCTGGCGATCGGTGGCGCCGACCAATTCATGATCCGGCGCGGCTACGTTTCAGTGTCGGTCGACACGCTTGGCTCCGGCGTTTCCGATGGCGAACTGGATCTGTTCGGTCCGCTCGAACAGGCCGCCTATGCCGATGCGGTTAATTGGGTTGTCCAGCAATCCTGGTCGAACGGCAAGATTGGTGTCGCCGGCACGTCCTACCTCGGCATCAGTTCCCTATTCACCGCAGCACAACGTCATCCCTCGATCAAGGCGGTCTTCGTCAACATTCCGATGGGTGACCCATGGCGCGACATGATCGGTACCGGCGGAATGCTTAACGCCTGGTTCATCTCCAACTGGCTGCCGCTGACGCAGAACCTCAGTGTTTTGAACGATGTGGCGGTTGCCAGACATCCGCAGTACGCCGACCAGATCAATGCAGCGACACAGGAACACATTGCTGCCATCGACAATGTGATCCTGCCATTGATCAGCCGCTCGCTGGCCGGAGAAACTGGCTATGCAACCGACGACGGCACCTTCTGGAGCGATCGTTCGCCGATCGAGCAGGCACGCAACATCCAGGTGCCTACCTTCGTCATCGGCGCATCGAGCGACATCTTCCAGCGCAACGAACCGCTGCTCTATGAGCAACTGAAGCGTAACGTCGCCACCAAGTTGCTGATCGTTCCCGGCGCCCATGCCGAGTCGATCGCCTCCATCCTCATCAACAACAACAACCCGCTCATGGGTGGCGCACCGTTAGCAACGGGCCTGTTGCTCCAATGGTTCGATAAATATCTGAAGGACCTCAACAGCGGTGCCGAAAAACAACCCACCGTGACCCAGTACGTGGCCGGCTTCGGCGAGAAGGGCCTGCCGCGATATACAAGCTCGACCGACTGGCCGCATCCACAGGCCATGCCGCAGCGCCTCTACCTGCACGGCGACATGACGCTGACCACCCGCGCACCGGAAGGCGACGAGACGACGCACACCGTGAGAGAACCCGCCCCGCCACTCATCAAATCCGGCACCAACCCCGCCGGCACTCAGTTGCGTGGCTGGGTCACACCCAGCGACAGCAGCGAGAAATCGATTAGCTGGCTGCAATGGAGCCTCGGCTTCGTGCTGCCGCTGTTCGACTGGTACAAGGAAAGTGACACCGTTGAAAAGGCGCAGGGCGCTCTCAATTACGAAACCGGCGTGATGACGGCTGACTACTACCTCAACGGCCCACTCCAGGCCGACATCTGGATGTCCTCGACGGCCACCGAAGCCGCGCTGTCAGTGCGCGTCGACGACGTCGGCACTGACGGCATCGCACGACCGATCACCAATGGCTTGATGTCGGCTGCATTCCGCGCCGTCGACACCACACGCTCCCGTTACCTGCGCGGCGAAATGATCCAGCCCTGGCACCCCTATACCGCCGCATCCAAGCAAAAGCTCGTTCCCGGTGAGGCCGTCTTGGTGCCGGTGGAAATCTTCCCCGCTGCTGCCGTCATCAAGGTGGGTCACAAACTGCGCATATCCATCAGCGCCAGCAACCAAGCCCAGGGTGTCTGGAATTCCACCGCCCAAGCACTCGCCAACGGTGGCGTCACCACGATCTACAACGACGCCGGACGTCCCTCCAGCGTTGTCCTGCCGGTACTGCCAAACACGGCATTGAAATGATTCGCAAGTATAAGAGGGAACGAGTCCTCAACTAATAAGGAGAGCGATCGCCGTACTCCTTACTGGAAACCGCACCACTCGTCGGACCCAGGCAAGGGCATGCCTGAGAGCCGCATCCTTGCTGGATCGCCAAGCGCGGTCACAAAGGATAAAAGAGGGAAGCTGGTTCTGGTGCCGGCGAGAAGAATCGAACTCCCGACCTTCGCATTACAAGTGCGCTGCTCTACCAACTGAGCTACGCCGGCTCCGTGCGGCTTGGCTTCGACACAGCTGTCGCTGTCGAAGGCCGCGATTATAGCCTGCAGTGCCAGGTTTCCGCTACACTTCCAAGGCTAAGGCTTACCGCCAGCAGACTCCGTTCAAGCCATGGTTCCCACCGCAAAGATCCCGACACCGTCGCTGCGCCTGCTTCTCGTCGATCCGGTCGAAAGCGATGCAGCTGCCTTGCTTACGCGCCTGCAAGACGCCGGGCGGGAAGCACAGGCGACACGCGTGACGAGTGCCGCTACCCTGCGCTCGACCCTGCAGGGGCAGACCTGGGACGCGATACTCTGCAAACTCCGCCAGCCGGGCCTGACGGCGCTGACTGCGCTGCGCGTGATGCAGGGCATGGACTTCGACCTGCCTTTTATCGTGATCGCCGATGAACTCAGCGACAGGGCCGTGTCGCGCATCATGGAGGCTGGCGCCCACGAGTGCTTTGCGCGCAACAACCTTGACCGACTGGCACCGGCAATCGAACGCGAGGTGCGCTACGCCCGCCATCGCGCTGATCACCGCGCCGCCTTGGAGATGCTGCGTGATAGCGAAGCGCGCTTCCGGGCGCTTGCGGCAAACCTGCCGGGCATGGTGTTCCAACTGCAGTACGATCCGGGCAGTGGCCTGCACTTCGTCTATGTCAGTGAAGGCTGCGACAAGCTGATCGGCCTCAAGCCGCACGAGTTACTGACGGCGCCGCGATGCTTTATGGACGCGGTTGATGTGGCTGATCGCAGCTCTCTCGAACAGGCTCTCGAGGAATCCGCAGGAGCATGCAGCAGCCTCAACTGGGAGGGTCGCATCCGCAAGCGCGGCCAGGTCAAATGGATCAATCTTCGCTCGACCCCGCAACGACTCGACAACGGAGGTATCCAGTGGCAAGGCATCGCCACGGACATCTCCCGCAGCAAGGAGGCGGAAGCCAATCTGCATCGCTCACGCGAGCAATTGTCCGAATTGTCCTACCACCTCGTTGGCGCGAAAGAGGAGGAACGCGAGCGCATCGCCCGCGACATCCATGACGAACTGGGCAGCACGCTGGTCGCCATCAAGATCGAGACTGCGCTGCTGAGTGCCAAGCTGCCCGAGCAGCCGCCCGGCCTGCACGACAAGGCGAGGGCGATTGAGGAAATGCTCGACCATGCGATGAGCACCGTGAGCCGCGTTGCACGCGAGCTGCGGCCCGGCATTCTCAAGGAATTCGGGCTTTCAGCCGCCATCGAGTGCCAGGCTGAAGACTTCGCGCAACGCACCGGCATCGTTTGTCGCGTGCAGTGCGAAGACGAAGGTGCGCAGATCGACGAGCACACCTCTTTGGCACTTTTTCGCATCTTCCAGGAGGCGCTGACGAATGTCGCCAAACATGCTCATGCCTCGGTTGTCGTCGTCCGTCTGCGCCGCGAAAAGGGCTATATCGTCTTAGAAATCCGCGATAATGGCTGCGGTATCTCCGAGGCTGACATGAACAAGCCAAGGTCATTCGGTCTGCGCGGTATCCGCGAGCGCATCAACAGCCTGAATGGCGAGTTCAGCATCGGTTCGGCCGAACAGGGTGGCAGCCACATCATTCTGAGCGTCCCTGTCGCACGTCGTGTCGAGCCGTCGCAAAAGCCCGAAGAATCACCGCAGCGCAACCTGTTTTGAGCCGTCTGAAAACCCATGAGCAATGACCACAAGATCCGCGTCCTGATTGCCGATGACCATGCCATCGTGCGTCAGGGGCTGCGTCAGATTCTTTCGGAAACCGACGATCTGTTGGTCGCTGGCGAGGCTGGCGACGGCGTCGATGCCATGCACCTGGCGCGCGCACAGCCTTGGGACGTTGTCCTGCTTGATGTATCGATGCCCAATCGCAACGGGATCGACACACTCAAGATGCTGAAGAAGGAGTTCCCGCGCCTGCCGGTGCTGATTCTCAGCATGCATCCTGAAGAGCAATATGCTGTGCGCGCCCTAAAATCTGGCGCTTCGGGCTATGTGACCAAACAGAGCGCACCGGAGCAGCTCGTGACGGCAATCCGCCAGGTGGCCAGTGGGCACAAGTACGTCAGCCCTTCGCTGGCGATGAAGCTCGCTGACGTAATTGCCGAGAACAATGACCGGCCAGCGCATGAAACACTCTCTGATCGCGAATATCAGATCCTCTGCCTGATCGCCACCGGTCGCCCACTGACGCAGATCGCCGAGGAACTCAACATCAGCGTCAAGACTGTCAGTGAATATCGCAAGCGGATGCTCGACAAGATGAGGATGGAAAGCAACGCAGAGCTGATTCATTATGGTCTGAAGCATGGGCTCGTCGAATAACACCTCGTCTCGCCTCGCCCAGGCTCGCCAGCCGGACGCAGCTACGAAGAAGAATTGATCAAACATGAGCAACCCAACCCAACCCTCCGAAATCGCCCGCGAAGTTCTACGCCAACTGGCGATGCGCCGGCAACTGCCAACGCCAGACAACTACGCAGCGCTGTACAACGAAATTGCCGGCAGCACTGCGGTCGAAGCCTTTCCCGAGAAGTCGCTGAAGACGATCGCTGCATCGCTGCCCCGCAGCAATACAGACCAGATGCGGCTTGCCCGCCAACTGGAAACAGCCATCACCGACAAGAACTGGAACGCACTCAAAGACTCACTACAGGCTTTTGCAAACGCAGCGGCCACCGAGCCACTACAGTGGTCGGGCTTGATTCGCGAACTCATCGGGCAGCTCGAACGCGGTCATGCCAAGCTGACTCCCGCCAAGAAGCGCGAGGCAATCGAGCACCAGTTGCAAAGTGCGGCCACACCCGACCTGCTTTTTTCGCGACTGCAGTCGCTGCTGCGTGCCTGGGCTCAGGGACTGGACGCCGCCGACTTGAATCTCGTCGACAACATCTCGCCTGCCAGCGTACCTTCGACGGATAGCGAAAATAAACCACAGACGGCGGCACCCACCGGCACATCGGCCCCTGTCCTCAACCGGGAACTCCAGGAATGGATTGCGCTGCTGCTCGAAAACAGCATCAGCGCCCTACTCATCGATTCCCCCGATCTCTTGACAGAGGCTGCCCAGCTTGCCGCAGACATCCGCGCCATCCGGACCAGCGAGGCCAAGGCGGGCTTTTCGGCGCGCCTGAAAAAATTCAGCTACCGCCTGCAGTTTCTCGCCGAAGATCAGGTCGAATTACGCACCGCGTTGCTGCATGTACTGCGCCTGATCATCGAGAATATCGGCGAGGTGGTGATCGACGACCGAATGTTGCACGGTCAGGTGAAGATACTCCTTGACCTGATCGACAAGCCGCTGACGCTTCGTCAGATCGATGACGTCGAACGGCGCATGAAGGATGTCATCTTCAAGCAGGGCATGTTGAAGAAGCAGCTCAACGAAGCCCAGGATCGACTGAAGACTATGCTCATCACCTTCGTCGACCGGCTGGCCGATATGAGCGATTCAACCGGCGTGTTCCACACCAAGATCGAACTGTGCGCGCAGAGAATCAGCCAAGCCGGCGACATCGGCCAGATTTCCGAAGTCCTTGGCGAAGTGATGAGCGCCACACGCTCGATGCAGCTCAACGCGCAACGTTCGCGCGACGAGCTGCAGGAAATGCGCCGCCGCGTCGAGGACACCGACAAAGAAGTTCAGCGCCTGCAAACCGAGCTGGCGCAAGCCAGCGACATGGTACGACAGGACTCACTGACCGGCGCACTGAACCGCAAGGGCATGGAAGAAGCGTTGGAACGCGAGGTTGCCCGCTTCCGACGTCGCCAAGGCACGCTCTGCGTGGTCATGCTCGATATCGACAACTTCAAGAAACTCAACGACACCCTGGGCCACCAGGCCGGCGATGC
>CAZAOQ010000036.1:3544-7365 GCA_964486795.1 uncultured Rhodocyclaceae bacterium | reverse complement strand
CAGCCCTTGTCCACCTCGCCAATGTCATACGTGAGACAATTCGACCTCAAGATACTCTGGCTCGCTACGGCGGCGAGGAGTTTGTTCTGGTACTTCCTGATACGCCGCTCGACGAATCCATCACTGCCGTGACGCGACTTCAGCGCGAACTGACCCGAAAATTCTTTATGCACAATAATGAAAAGCTGTTGATCACTTTCAGTGCCGGCGTGGCCGAACTGACCGGCGACGAGCCCGCCACCGACGCTCTCAAACGTGCTGACCAGGCGATGTATCTCGCCAAGCGTGCCGGCAAAAACCGCGTGTTGGCGGCATGAGCGCGCGGACGATCTTTGTCACCGGTGGCGCCGGCTTCATCGGTTCCGCCTTGGTGCGCCTGCTGATTGCCGATAGCGACTGGCGCATCGTCAACATCGACAAGTTGACCTACGCCGGCAACCTCGAATCACTGGCAATGCTTGGAGATGAGCCGCGCCACATCTTTTCGCAAACCGACATCTGCGACCGCGCCGCACTCGACCGACTGTTCGCCGAGTATCGTCCGGCCGGGGTCATCCACCTCGCCGCAGAATCTCATGTCGACCGCTCGATACACGGGCCGGGTGACTTCATCACTACCAACATCGTCGGCACCTACACGCTGCTCGAAGCCGCACGCACGTATTGGACTACCCTGTCGGATGAGGCGCGACACAGCTTCCGCTTTCATCACGTATCGACCGATGAGGTCTATGGCAGCCTCGGCACCGAGGGCCTGTTCACCGAGACCACGCCCTACGACCCAAGCTCGCCGTATTCGGCTTCCAAAGCCTCGTCCGATCATCTGGTGCGCGCCTGGCAGCGCACCTACGGACTGCCAACGTTGGTCACCAACTGTTCAAACAATTACGGCCCCTTTCAGTTTCCTGAAAAGCTGATTCCAGTCGTAATTCTCAATGCGCTGGCCGGCAAACCGCTGCCGATCTATGGCAAGGGTGACAACGTGCGCGACTGGCTCTACGTCGACGACCATGCGCGCGCCTTGCGCCTCGTCTTTGAACGCGGCGTGCCCGGCGAAACTTACAACATCGGTGGTCACAACGAAAAGACCAATCTCGAAGTCATCGACACCCTCTGCGCTCTGCTCGACGAGTTACGGCCGCGCAGCGACGGCAAGCCCTATCGCGAGCAAAAGACGTTTGTTGCAGATCGCCCCGGCCACGACCAGCGCTATGCCATCGACGCCACCACGATCCAGCGCGAACTCGGCTGGACACCGCGTGAAAACTTTACCAGCGGCCTGCGCAAAACGGTCGAATGGTACCTCGCCAGCCACACCTGGATCGACCATGTCATCAGCGGCGAATATCGCCACTGGCTGGAAAAAAACTACACACACCGCTGACCACTTCAACCCTTCGACACGCCACTTTCGACTCGACATGTCCTCTCGTAAAGCCATTATTCTTGCCGGCGGTGCTGGCACCCGTCTGCATCCAGTGACGCTCGCAGTGTCCAAGCAGCTGCTGCCGATCTACGACAAGCCGATGATCTATTACCCGCTTACCACGCTGATGCTGGCGGGCATACGCGACATCCTGCTGATCTCGACGCCGCAAGACACACCGCGCTTCGAGCAATTGCTCGGCGATGGCAGCCAGTGGGGAATCAACTTGCAATATGCCGTGCAGCCCTCGCCCGACGGGCTGGCTCAGGCTTTCATCATCGGCCGCAACTTCGTCGGCAATGCACCGACCGCACTGGTACTCGGCGACAACATTTTCTATGGCCACGATCTGGCTGTTCAGCTCAAGCGTGCCGATGCCACAGAGCATGGCGCGACGGTGTTCGCTTATGCCGTGCACGATCCTGAACGCTACGGCGTCGTCGAATTCGATGCTGCCGGCAAGGCGATCAGCATCGAGGAAAAGCCGACGATGCCAAAGTCACGCTATGCTGTGACCGGCTTGTATTTTTACGATAACAGCGTTCTGGATATCGCCGCTACGATGAAGCCCTCGGCGCGTGGTGAGCTCGAGGTTACCGACATCAACCGCATCTATCTGGAGCAGGGGCGCCTACAGGTCGAGATCATGGGCCGCGGCATGGCCTGGCTTGACACCGGCACGCATGAATCCCTGCTCGAAGCGTCGCAGTTCATCGGCACCCTCGAAAAACGCCAGGGACTCAAGGTCGCCTGTCCTGAGGAAATTGCTTGGCGTGCCGGCTGGATCAACACCACCCAACTCGAAGCGCTGGCCCTGCCGCTGGCAAAAAATGGCTATGGCCAATACCTGCTCGACTTGCTCAAGAACAAGATCTGGTAATTCCTCCCGCACTCATGAACATCATTCCCACTAATCTGCCTGAAGTGCTGTTGATTGAGCCGAAAGTCTTCGGTGACGCACGCGGTTTTTTCTTCGAAAGCTACAACAAGCAGACGCTCGCCGCGCTGAATCCCGGCCTCGACGTCGACTTCGTCCAGGATAATCACTCGCGCTCGGCGCGCAATGTGCTGCGTGGCCTGCATTACCAGATCATCCATCCGCAGGGCAAACTCGTGCGCGTCGTCGCTGGTGAGGTGTATGACGTCGCCGTCGATATGCGCCGCTCCTCGCCGACGTTTGGTCAATGGACGGGGCAGACGCTCTCGACCGAGAACAAACGCATGATGTGGGTACCGCCTGGTTTTGCCCACGGCTTCTGCGTCGTTTCCGAATACGCCGAATTTCTCTACAAGACGACAGACTACTGGCACCCTGAACACGAGCGTTCGTTGCTCTGGAACGACACCACGCTGAACATCCCATGGCCACTCAGCGGCGCACCGCTATTGGCCGCCAAGGACCAAGCCGGCAAGCCGCTTGGCGAAGCGGAAACCTACGCATGAAGAAAATCCTGATCACTGGCCGCGACGGTCAGGTCGGCTGGGAATTGCAGCGTACGCTGGCGCCACTCGGAGAAGTCGTCGCTCTCGACCGCAAGGCGCTTGATCTCGCCAACGCCGATGCGATTCGCACGACGCTGCGTGCCGTCAATCCCGACATCATCGTCAATGCCGCTGCCTACACGGCCGTCGACCAGGCGGAAAAGGAAGTTGATCTCGCCATGGCAATCAACGGCCGCGCGCCAGGCCTCATGGCCGAGGAAGCAAAGAAAAGCGGCGCACTGCTGGTGCACTATTCCACCGACTACGTCTTCGATGGCAGCGGCGACGCAGCATTCAGTGAAGCGACGCCGACCGGCCCGCTCAACGTCTATGGTCGCAGCAAACTCGCCGGTGAACAGGCTATCCAAGCGATCGGCGGTCGCTACCTGATCCTGCGTACAAGTTGGGTTTATGGACTACGGGGAAAAAACTTCCTGAACACCATGCTGCGTCTGGCTCAGGAGCGAGAAGAACTGCGCGTCGTCGCCGACCAGATCGGCGCACCGACCTGGAGCCGCCTGATCGCCGGAGCCACGGCGCTTGCGCTGGCACGGTCGAACCCCTGCGAAGGGCTGTATCACCTCACCAGCGGTGAAGCGACGTCATGGCACGGGTTTACGGCGGCGATTCTAGAACTGACACGCGATCAACGCACGAAAGAACCCCTGCTCACAGGCATTCCCGCCACCGACTATCCACTACCAGCGGAACGCCCCAGCAACTCGCGACTGTCCTGCACCAAACTTAAGAACGACGCCGGCATCGCCCTGCCGCACTGGCGCGACGCACTGGCGCTGTGCCTCGCGCAGTAACAAGAGAAACAAGAGGGAAAAGGCGGCAGCGGTGACAACCAATCAACCGGTAATCAATCAAGCCTGATTGCCGCCACCCTGATTGCCGCCACCCTGATTGC
>CAZAOQ010000036.1:0-3444 GCA_964486795.1 uncultured Rhodocyclaceae bacterium | reverse complement strand
CCTGATTGCCGCCACCCTGATTGCCGCCACCCTGATTGCTGCCTCCCTGGTTGGAACCACCCTGGTTGCCGCCACCTTGATTGGCGCCACCTTGGTTACCACCCGCCTGGTTTGGACCACCCTGACCTCCGCCACCACCGGGGCGCCGCTTGCGCGGCGGGTGCTTGTTGGCGCCAGCCGCCGCACCGCTGCCGCCGCTGCCACCCTGCCTCTTTTCATGGCTACCGCGGTTTTCATTCTGGCGGAACTGTTGCTGAGAGTTCTGCGGCTTAGCATTCGCAGAAGGCTTACGCGGTCCCATGGTGATCTCGATATCGATGATCTCGTCCCATTGCGCGTCGGTACGCAAGCGCTCGGGAATCGATAGAAGTTCGCGCAACCGCACGCTTGGGTTGGGGGGCGGTTTGTTCGAGTTCGATCCGTTTGGCTGGTCGTCGTTGCTCATATCCGTTTCCTTTAACCCTGATATTCGTTTTGCCTGCAGAAAGCGCGCTTCTCGCTTGGCGACAGGCGCTTTACCTGATACTCGGCCTTAAGCGCCGCCGACTTATCGGCGAACTCGATGCTCGTCAATAATTTTACCGGGCGAAACGAGCGAGTGTACCGCGCTCCCTTGCCGCTGGTGTGTGCAGCATAACGCGCCATTACATCGACTGTGATGCCAGTATAAATGCTGCCACCTTCACACTCAATAAGGTAGAGATACCAAGCCATCGCAAAGTTCCCTCGAATCGTCTCATTTTATTCCAATTCGACGTGCTGGCGAGGCTTCCTCTGCTATACTTTCGGGTTCATTTTCAGCCATTTCCCGCTCCCAACATAGGAACCGCACGATCATGCCGGTGATTACCCTGCCCGATGGCTCCAAACGCGAATTTCCACAACCGGTGACGGTCACGGAAGTTGCTGCTTCGATCGGCGCAGGCCTCGCCAAAGCCGCCCTCGCGGGCCGGGTGGACGGCCGACTGGTGGATACCTCCTTTTGTATCGAGCAAGACACGCAGCTCGCTATCGTCACCGACAAGGATGCGGATGGCATCGACGTCATCCGCCATTCCACTGCCCACCTGCTCGCCTACGCGGTCAAAGATTTGTTCCCGGAAGCCCAGGTGACCATCGGGCCAACCATCGAAAATGGCTTCTACTACGATTTCGCCTACAAGCGCCCATTCACGCCTGAAGACCTTCTGCAAATCGAGCAGCGCATGGCGCAAATCGCCAAAAAGGACTTTCCGGTCACGCGTGAAGTGTGGCCGCGCGACAAGGCGATCGACTTCTTCAAGTCCATCGGTGAGGACTACAAAGCCGAACTGATTGAGTCAATTCCCGCCGGTGAAGATGTTTCGCTCTATCGCGAAGGCGATTTCATCGATCTCTGCCGCGGCCCGCACGTACCCTCGACCGGAAAGCTCAAAGTCTTCAAGTTGATGAAGGTAGCCGGTGCCTACTGGCGCGGCGATCAGAAAAACGAACAACTGCAACGTATCTACGGCACGGCCTGGGCTAAGAAAGAAGAGCTCGAAGCCTACCTCCACATGCTCGAGGAAGCGGAAAAGCGCGACCATCGCAAGATCGGTCGTCAGCTCAATCTGTTTCACATGCAGGAAGAGGCACCGGGCATGGTGTTCTGGCACCCGCACGGCTGGACGATCTGGCTCGAGATCGAGCACTACATCCGCGACTTGCTGTGCCAGCACGGTTACCAGGAAGTGAAAACACCGACCATGATGGATCGCATCCTCTGGGAGAAATCGGGCCACTGGGAAAACTATCACGAGAGCATGTTCACAACCTGCTCCGAGAACCGCGACTACGCGGTCAAGCCGATGAACTGCCCGGGCCACGTGCAGATTTTCAACCAGGGTATCAAGAGCTATCGCGAGTTGCCGCTGCGCCTCGCCGAATTCGGCTCCTGTCACCGCAATGAACCGTCCGGTGCACTACACGGCATCATGCGCGTGCGCGGTTTTGTCCAGGACGATGCGCACATCTTCTGTACCGAGGAACAGGTTCAGGATGAGGCGACCGCCTTCATCGACTTGCTGCGCAAGGTTTACGCGGACTTCGGCTTCGAGGATATCCTGGTCAAGCTGTCGACGCGACCGGAAAAGCGCATCGGCACCGATGATGCTTGGAATCGCGCCGAAACTGCTCTCGCGAAATCACTCGAAACAAAAGATCTCAAATACGATCTGCAACCCGGCGAGGGCGCCTTCTACGGCCCCAAAATCGAATTCTCGCTCAAGGACTGCCTTGGCCGTGTCTGGCAATGTGGCACGCTGCAACTTGATTTCTCGCTACCCGGCCGGCTCGGCGCCGAATATGTTGGCGAGGACAATGCCCGCCATACCCCAGTCATGCTGCACCGCGCCGTGCTCGGTTCGCTGGAACGCTTCATCGGCATCCTTATCGAACACCATGCCGGTGCCTTCCCGCTCTGGCTGGCGCCGGTGCAGGTGGTGGTCATGAATATCTCCGAAGCGCAGGCCGGATATGCCGCAGAAGTGGCCGACAAGCTGCGCAGTACAGGACTACGCGTCGAAACCGATTTGCGCGGCGAGAAGATTGGCTATAAAATACGAGAACATAGCTTGTTGAAGCGGCCTTATCAGATTGTCGTTGGTGACAACGAAATGGCCGCTGGGATGGTCGCCGTGCGCGCCCGAGGCAATCAAGACCTTGGGCAAATGCCCCCCGAAGCGTTAATCGAGCGCCTGCTGCAGGAACGCAGCATACGTGGCGCTCAAGGCGTTTAACACAGCGCATAGCGGCCTGTTTTTATTTTTTTGGAGAACTGAACCATCGCCCAGGACAAGACGCAACGCGTCAACAATGAAATCACCGCTCTCGAGATTCGTCTCGTCGGCTTGGACGCGGAACAACTCGGCATCGTCTCGCTGCGTGCAGCGCTCGATCTTGCCGAGGAAACCGGAGTCGATCTGGTAGAAATTGCCCCAATGGCGCAACCCCCGGTTTGCCGCTTGATGGACTTCGGCAAGTTCAAGTACCAGGAAGCCAAGCGAGCACACGATGCCAAGCTCAAGCAAAAGCAGATTCAGGTCAAGGAAATCAAGTTCCGCCCAGGTACCGACGAGGGCGACTACAAGATCAAGCTGCGCAACCTGATCAAGTTTCTGCAAGAAGGCGACAAAACCAAGGTGACGTTGCGTTTCCGCGGCCGCGAAATGGCCCACCAGGAATTTGGTATCCGTCTGCTGGAGCGGGTCAAGGGTGACTTGCAGGAATACGGCGTGGTCGAGCAGTTCCCAAAAATGGAAGGTCGCCAACTGATCATGGTGCTGGCGCCAACCAAGAAGGAAACCAAAGTAGTGAAGTAAGCAGTTTTCAGCAGTAAACGTAAATCCAGCGGATCATCGGTCGCGTCAAAATATCGACGAGGCGGATGCAACAAGTGGCTGCGGGTCATACAAGCGCCTTCGTGGA
>CAZAOQ010000035.1:14780-20145 GCA_964486795.1 uncultured Rhodocyclaceae bacterium | reverse complement strand
CCATTTCAATAAGCTCACCAGATGAGCTACCAACATGATTTGCGAACACAGCCTTCATTAATTCATTACAAACCTCAGTTGCGGTTTTCGATTTGAATGCTAAGATAGTAACTGATTACTATCTTTCATGGGGCGTCAATGGAAAACCATGCCAAGCATCTGCCGGCTGATGAACGCCGGGCTGTCACAGTCGAATCTGTCGTGGAACTGGCTGGTTCGCAAAACCCCAGCGATATCACCACGGCGGCTATCGCCAAGCACATGAACCTGACTCAGGGGGCGCTGTTTCGGCACTTTCCGAATAAGGAGGCCATCTGGCAGGCCGTCATGGAATGGGTCGCGGAGCGGCTTCTGGCCCGCATCGATCGTTCCGCCGAAGGCATCGAGTCACCCTTGGCCGCTATGGAGGCAATGTTCATGAGTCATATCGACTTCGTGGCGGAGCACCCCGGCGTTCCTCGAATGATGTTTAGCGAGCTTCAACGTGCCGAACAGACTCCCGCCAAGCGCATGGTGCAGACCCTGATTCAGCGCTATGGCGAGCGTTTGCATCGGCTCATCGAGAAAGGCAAGACGAGCGGCGAATTCTTTGCTTCGCTGGATAACGAGGCTGCGGCCACGTTGTTCATTGGCACTATTCAAGGTCTGGTGATGCAGTCATTGCTGGCTGGCGACGTGGAACGCATGCGCCGCGATGCACCACGCGTATTCGCAATTTATCAACGCGGTATCCGGAGCACCCAATGAAAAAACTACCCTTACAAGGACGCACTTTGGCGCTTCTGGCTGTCATCGTGCCGCTGCTGGTGCTCTTCGTGTACGTCGGTCTGCGATCAGGGCCGCTCGCGCCTGTCGCCGTGACTGTGGTCAAGGTGGAAGTCCGGCCAATCACCCCCTCACTATTTGGTATCGGTACAGTGGAGGCGCGCTACACCTACAAGATCGGGCCGACGTTTGCCGGGCGGGTGAAACATCTGGACGCTCAAGTGGGCGATTCGGTCAAGGCCGGACAAGTGCTCGGCGAAATGGATCCGGTTGATCTTGATGAACGACTGCGCTCCCAGGAAGCGGGGTTCAAACGAACGGAAGTGGCGCTGCGTGATGCTGAGTCGCGTCAATCTTTCGCGCAGACCCAAGCACACCGCTATGAGCAACTGTTTGCGGTGCATTCAACCAGCGAGGAAATTCTCGCGATCAAGCAGCAGGAGTTGAAGATCGCCGAAGCCACCCTGGCCGCGACTCGAGAAGATGTCGCCCGTGCCAGCGCCGACCGTGCAGGGTTGATGGCTCAACGCCACAATCTACGTCTGATTGCGCCGGCTGATGGCGTGGTGACACTGCGTAGTGCCGACCCTGGAACGACGATTGTGGCTGGCCAAACCGTCGTGGAAATCATCGACCCCAAGAGTCTTTGGATCAACGTGCGCTTTGATCAAATCAGCGCGGCAGGTCTGGCCAAAGCGCTGCCGGCGCGTATCGCTTTGCGCTCGCGTAGTGGCCAGATATTGAACGCTCACGTGCTGCGTATCGAACCCAGGGCCGATGCAGTGACTGAAGAGACGCTCGCCAAGGTGGTGTTCGATGCGATCCCTCAACCTTTACCACCGATTGGCGAACTGGCCGAAGTCACGGTGGATCTCCCTGCCCTGCCCGCTGCACCAACGATCCCCAATGCTGCCATCCGGCGCGAGGGTGTCAAAGTAGGCGTCTGGCAAATCGCCGACACGGATGACACGCTGCACTTCACGCCGATCACGCTCGGCGCTGCGGCCCTCGATGGCTCGGTGCAGGTGCGCGAAGGACTCAAGGACGGCGACCAGGTCGTGGCCTATAGCGAAAAGATGCTGACGGCACATAGCCACATCAAGGTAGTCGACCGTATCGCGGGAGTGTCACCATGATCAGCCTGGCCGGGCGCGACATACTCCACGCCTGGGGCAAGTTCGTCTTCACCGGCATCGGTCTGGGTCTGCTGATTGGCGTCACGCTGATCATGGCCGGGGTGTACCGGGGCATGGTGGATGACGGCAAGGCACTGCTCGATAACAGTGGTGCGGATCTCTGGATCGTGCAAAAGGATACCCTCGGGCCTTATGCGGAACCGTCCAGTCTCAACGATGACGTGTATCGCACCATCCTCGCCATGCCGGGTGTCGCCCAGGCCGCAAACGTGACCTATCTGACGATGCAGGTTCGCAAAGGCGAGAAGGATGTGCGATCCATGATCGTCGGCATTGCGTCTGGTCACCCGGGGATTACGCCAGGATGGCCGCCTTATCTGGTGGCAGGACGCCAGATCACACGTGGGCATTACGAGGCCGTGGCTGATATTGCCGCCGGCTTCAAACTGGGCGATCACCTTGTCATTCGCCGAAATCATTACATCGTTGTGGGTTTGACTCGGCGCATGGTGTCGTCGAGCGGCGATCCTATGGTTTTCATTCCACTCAAGGATGCCCAAGAGGCGCAGTTCCTCAAGGACAACGACGCCATCTGGCAAAGCCGGCGTCGCACCGAGGCCAATCCGGCCTTCAATCGACCCGGTGTTCCCGGTTTGCTCGATGCTGTAATTTCTTCACAGAGCACCAACGCTTTCGTCAATGCGGTGCTGGTCACACTGAAACCGGGCCAGGCGCCGGACGAGGTCGCTGAATCCATTCGGCGTTGGAAGCGCTTGACGGTCTACACCCGTGCGCAGATGGAAGGCATCCTCGTGGGCAAGTTGATCGCGACGTCCTCCAAACAAATCGCCATGTTTTTGGTGATTCTGGCGGTCGTTAGTGCGGCCATTGTGGCCTTCATCATCTATTCACTGACGATGGATAAGATCCGCGAGATCGCAGTGTTGAAACTCATCGGCACGCGTAATCGAACCATCGCAGCGATGATCATGCAACAGGCACTCGCGCTGGGTGTGATCGGTTTCGTGGTCGGCAAGATCACTGCCACGTTCTCCGCACCGCTCTTTCCCAAGTATGTGTTGCTGGTCCCATTCGACACCATCGTTGGATTTTTTGCGGTGCTCGTGATCTGCGTTCTGGCCAGCCTTGTCGCCATTCGTATGGCACTTAAGGTCGATCCGGCCGAAGCGATTGGAGGCTGAGATGAGTGGCAAAGGCATACGTATCGAAGGTTTGAAAAAGCGCTATGGCGAAGGTGACACCGCCGTCGATGCCTTGAAAGGCGTGGACATGCAGGTGGCCCCCGGAGAGGTGGTCGGACTCATCGGCCCTTCCGGCTCAGGCAAGAGCACGCTGCTCAAATGTTTGGGTGCGGTGATCGATCCGACCGCCGGCCGCATGACGCTGGGTGATGACGTGATCTACGACAACGCGTGGAAGGTGCGCGATTTGCGTGCGTTACGGCGTGACAAAATCGGCTTTGTATTCCAGGCGCCCTACCTGATTCCATTTCTCGATGTCACTGACAACGTCGCGCTGCTGCCAATGCTGGCGGGCGTATCCAACGCCGAATCACGCCAGCGTGCGCTTGATCTGCTGACCGCGCTGGACGTGCACCACCGCGCGCGTGCCATGCCTTCGCAGCTTTCCGGCGGCGAGCAACAACGGGTCGCCATCGCACGCGGCCTGGTCAATCGGCCGCCCGTCATCCTCGCCGATGAGCCCACCGCACCGCTGGATTCCGAACGTGCCATGACTGTCATCCGCATCCTCAATGAGATGGCACGCAAATACGAGACCGCCATCATCGTCGTGACGCATGACGAGAAGATCATCCCCACCTTCAAACGCATTTACCATATCCGTGACGGCGTCACGCATGAAGAGGCAGGTGAAGGGCGAGCCTTCGAATAATCGTGCTGCGATGCTTTGGTGCTGCGGTTCTGTGGCCACGAAATATCTAAAGCCCTTGAATGAACGGAGAGTGATCACCATGACAACACATAAGCAGCGCGGCATCTGGATCTGGGTGATTTCCTTGATCGCTATTGGATTTGGTCTGCTGACCATCAAGGAAGGTGGAACGATTCTGTTCGGTGGCGAGGCTGCGCGTGCCTCGGCCGGAAATTATGTGCCGTTCGTTCTTTGGTTCAATTTTGTCGCTGGATTTGCCTATATCATCGCCGGCGCCGGACTATGGATGCAGCAGCGCTGGGCCGCGTGGCTGGCGGTCGCCATTGCCGCTGCGACGGCACTCACGTTCGCCGCTTTTGGCGCACACGTGTATTTCGGAGGTGCCTTCGAGCAACGCACGGTCATAGCCATGAGCATGCGTACGCTAGTCTGGACAGTGATCGCGGCCATTGCCTGGTGCCAGCGATTGCAGTGCCGTACTTGCGCCACGACAGATGCGGGCAAGAAGACGAAAGACGCCTGATGAACTTCTACTACTTGCCAGGTAGCGACGGAAGCGGGCATGTCTGAAAGCCACCGATTCATGACACCACTTTTAAATGACCATGCACACACGCCACTCGACTCGCATGCCCACTAAATCACTGACCAGACATGGCCTGGAGCGATCCGCCTTGGCATTTCTGCTGAGTGGTTTGTGCCTCCTGCCGGCCATGGCGCAAGCAGTCAGTGAAGACGCCTCCAGCATCAATGATTGCAAGCTGAATGAGGTCATCGAATTACGGGGTGGAACCGTGAGGCTGGAGAACGACCTGTTTACCGGCACCGACCAGAACTACACGAACGGCGTGTCATTCACCTTGGTTTCGAACGATATGACCGGAAGGCTTCGAGCCAAGTGCCTGCCGGTACCGGTTCGACTGCAGGCGGAACTCATCAAATTCATGAACCCTGATTTTTGGGCTGACGCAGGAAACCCCGCCAATACACAAAACGTAGCGGTCAAGCTTGGCCAGTCTATGTACACCCCGAAGGATTTCTCCCGAACCGACCTAATCCTCGATGATCGACCTTATGCAGGATTGCTCTACGTAGGTTTGTCCTGGAACCGAAGAAGACACACGCCGCAGACGAATCTGGAAATGCTCGATACACGCGAGATCACATTGGGCGTGATCGGCCCGTTGTCTCTGGCGGAGCAAACACAAAACGCGGTGCACGATGTGCGGGGCATCGACCGGTTTCGGGGTTGGCAACACCAGTTGAAAAATGAACCCGCCATTCAAATAGCCCTTGACCGAAAATTCAAGGACTATCGCGGAACGGGTGCAATCACCCCCGGATTTTCTGCCGATTCGATTCGTTCTGCGGGATTTCGGCTGGGTAACATCGAGACTTCCGCCACGGTAGGTATTGAAGGACGCATAGGCTGGAACCTGCCCAATGATTTCGGAAGCTACCCCATCAAACCCGGTGCCGAAAATCGCTCGCCATCGGCTGCCTCGATCCACAGCGAAGAAGCAGATGGTGCCATTACTACAGCCACCAAA
>CAZAOQ010000035.1:0-14680 GCA_964486795.1 uncultured Rhodocyclaceae bacterium | reverse complement strand
ACTACAGCCACCAAACCGCGGCCCGGCATTCATCTTTTCGGAACGCTTGAAACAAAGCTTGTCGCGCACGATTTTTCGCTCGACGGAAACCTCTTTCGATCAAGCCACAGCGTCACACGGCGGCCGTGGATTACCCAAGCAGCGCTGGGTATCAGCACGCATGGAATGCTCGCAGGGCATGACACCAAGTTGGCCATGATGCGTGTTTACCGCTCGCGAGAGTTCGAGGAGCAGCGCACGAATCAGGCTTACGGCTCCATCGCGCTGGGCATCGAATTCTAGTAAGACGCCGAGAGCGCTAAAAGCTCTGAATGCGCTAAATGCGCTGAATGCTCCCTCAAGAAACACGGAGCAACTATTTCATGGAGACTTCCATGCAACACCGACATCGGTTCAGAACATTTTTTACAGCCACAGCCAAAGCAACGATCGTCGGCGTGCTCTTGGCGAGCACCTGTTCGCAGGCTTGGGCCGATGACGCCGATAAAACCAAGCCTTTGGCGCTACGCAAGATCATGCAAGACCTGGGCAAAAACATGCAGGGTATTACGGACGGTATTTCCCGCGAGGATTGGGAAATAGTGAGGAAACTCGCACCCTTAATTGCGGATCACCCACAGCCACCGCTGGTAGAAAAGATGCGCATCCTGAGTTTTATCGGTGCCGATACGGGTAAGTTCAAGGGACATGATGAGAAAACGCACTTAGCAGCACGAGCACTGGAACAGGCCGCCGCTCGCAGTGATGGACAAGCCGTAATCTCGTCTTTCGCGACGCTGCAAAACAGTTGCCTGGCCTGCCACCAGAGCTTCCGTAAACCATTTGTGGAGCATTTCTATGGAACACACTAAAACATGCAAGCACCCCGCCAGCCCCAGAAGCGGGCTTGCGACAACTTGCCTTATGTCTGGTCTGGTGTCTGTTCTGGTTTCTGCCGGTTTGGTAGGCTGTGCCGCTGGTCCTGATTTTCAGCGGCCTTCCGCACCTGATGTGGCTCACTACACTGCCACCCAAATGACTGCCCATACTGCGACTGCCCCCACGCAGTTCGGTAAAGCACAGCGGATGGTCGAAGGACTGCCGATTGAGGCGCAATGGTGGCCCAACCTGGGCTCCCCCGCACTCAACGGACTGATTGACGAAGCGCTCCAGGCCAGCCCGACGCTGGCCTCTGCCCGCGCCATTTTGCGCCAGTCGCAGGAACTCCAAGCTGCCAGAACCGGCTCGACGCAGTACCCGCAAATCGATGCCGGATTAGGCGCACAGCGCCAACGCATCAGCCCCAGCGCCCAAGGGCTAAATGGCGATACACGTCAATTCAGCTTGTATAACGCCAGTGTGGGTGTGCATTACAACCTCGATCTGGCTGGCAGCAACCAGCGTGCGCTCGAGGCCTTGGCTGCTCGCACTGACTACCGCCGTTTCGAACTGGAGGCCGCGCAACTGACTCTGGCTGGCAGGATTGCGACAACCGCCATCACCCGTGCGCATCTCGCCGCGCAGATGGATATCACCAGCGACATCCTCCGCTCACAGGACGAGCAACTGCATCTGGCTCATGAGCGCGTGCGACTCGGTCAAGCCTCACCCGATGAAGCATTGAGCCTGCAAACTCAAGCGGCGCAAACGCGCGCCGAGCTGCCGGCGTTGCATCAACAACGACAACAAACCGAACATCTACTGGCGGTGCTCGCCGGTCGTGCCCCGGGCGCGGGAGGCATTCCGGCTTTTGTATTGGCGGATTTCACGCTGCCCGCCGAACTGCCGCTCGTCGTGCCCTCAGAGTTGGTGCGCCGCCGTCCGGATATTCAGGCAGCCGAAGCGTTGTTGCATGCGGCTAATGCAGACTATGGTGTGGCGGTCGCCAAACTCTATCCACAACTCAACCTGAGCGCCAACCTTGGCTCCCAGGCACTCACCACGGGTGCCCTGTTCGGCGCAGGCTCGGCAGTGTGGGGCCTGGTCGGACAACTCACCCAGCCACTATTTAATCCCGGGCTCCCCGCCGAAAAACGCGCAGCACTGGCTGCTTTCGATGCCGCTGCCGCTAATTACCAGAGTGTCGTTCTGGAAGCCTTGCGCAACGTCGCCGACACCTTGCGCGCGGTTGAAAATGATGCCCAGACATTGACTGCCCTCGCCATCGCCGACTCGGCCGCACAAGCATCCTTGCAGTCGCTCGAGCGCCAATACCGGCTGGGTGCGGCTAGCTATTTGCAACTGCTCGTCGCACAGCAAAAGGCGCAGCGAACCCATCTCGGCGTGACCACGGCACAGACACAACGGTTGATCGATAGTGTGGCCATGTATCAGGCGATGGGCGGTGTCAATGAGGCGAACATTCCGGATTAACCATGAGCTGAGCAATGAATCAAACACCGGGCCTACTCAGCCCGAATCACGTTTATGCATAAACAGATACATGCATCTTTATTGCCAGCCGGATCACTTTCTGCGATAGTTTGAGGATAACTCCTCGCCACACAAAGACTTTTTGATGACCCGTCTGGTTTCATCCTCTCATTTCAGCAAACTCCCGCTGCAGATTGTCGGTGTAACAGTTGCGTTGTTCGCATTGGTTTCGATGCTACTGCATTCGGCAATCCACGAAACCCACATCAACTTGGGCGGGCGAGGATTCGGTCTTGCGCTGATCCTGCTGATTTTCTTCGGCCGGCGTCTGTGGCCCTGCATTGTCGTCGGTACTGCCGCAGCCTATCTTGCTGCCGGTCAGGATGTGGTCATCGCGCTGACGACCGGCCTCAGCAATGGTTTGGGCACGGCCCTCGCCATCACGCTGATGAATGCACAAAGCTTTGACCGGCGGCTGCCACGGCTTCGGGACTACCTCGTACTACTGGTCTACGGCACGCTCGTGGCGCCCCTTCTCAGTGCTGCCATCGGGGTATTTCTTCCCCTCTTCATGGGGGCCACGCCACCAACCGACGTCACCCGCGCCTTTGCCGACTGGTGGATGGGCGACTCACTGGGTTTGCTCAATGCTGCACCGACCCTACTGCTCTGGTTCGGCGCACCACGCACTCTGTCGCGTGGCAGACGCTGGCTAGAGTTCGGGGGGCTACTGCTTATTACAACCCTGATTGGTATCGTCATCCTCGGCGATTGGCGGAACGACCTGTTTGGCGACCCGGTACCCAGCTTCGTCCTGATGGCACTTGTCGTCAGCGCGGCAATCGGTCTCGGCCGCCACGCCACCGCGCTACTTATCACCATTTTCTTCTCGCTGACCTTGTGGAGTATCCGCCACAACGTTGGCATGTTTTCACCCGACCGGCACTACGCCACGCTGCCGAATCTATGGATGTTCATCGCCCTGCTCAGTGTGGTCGGCATGACGCTCGCCATCGTGCTCTACCAGTTACGCCATACAAGGGCCGCACTCCACGACAACGCAACCAACTTCCGCACGCTTGCCGAGTCTTCGTCGGTAATGATCTGGCTTTCCAGCACCGAACAGCAGCGCACCTGGTTCAACCGTGCCTGGTTTGAGTTCACGGGCCGCAACCTCGTACAGGAAGCAGGTGATGGCTGGCGTAATGGCGTACATCCTGACGATCTCGGCAGCCTGCTGAAGGCCGCCACTACGGCCTGTGTCACGCGAACGCCCTTCAGTCATGAATACCGGCTGCTGCATCACACGGGTGGTTATCGCCTGGTCACCGAACAAGGCGCTCCCCGCTTAAGTGACGATGGTAAGTTCCTTGGCTACACCGGTTCCTGCTGGGACGTCACGGCACGCCGTGCTGCAGAGCAGGCACTTGTCGAGCGCGAACGCACGCTACGCGCGATCTACGACAAGTCGAACGTGGCCATCGGCTTCATCGACAACACCGGTCACGTTAGTCACGCTAACCAGAGCATGGCTGAGATGTTTGCCTGTCCTTCAAATGAATTGATCGGTGCGGAATATCTCGAATTCATTCTTCCGCTTGAACGCGACACCGTGCGCGCCCGGATGCGGCAGATCCTCGAAGGTAATCTCGAAACTTTCAATATTGAACGCCTCTACCAGCGCAGGAACGGCAGCCAGTTCTGGGGGCAGATGAACTGCCGGACGATGTGTGACGAGGAAGGCCGGGTTCTTGGGCTTGTTGCCGTCATTGCCGATATCACCACCCGTAAATCAGCCGATGCGGAGCTGCGGCTCGCTGCCCAGGTCTTCGCCAACTGCCGCGAAGGCATCATGATTACTGATGCTGACAACCACATCATTTCGGTCAATCGCGCCTTCACGGATATCACCGGCTACAGTAACGATGAAGCCATCGGCCAGACGCCGCGGCTATTGAGCTCCGGGCGGCACAACAGCTTCTTCTACGCCGAGCTCGGTCGCCAGATCACTGAAAGCGGCCACTGGGATGGTGAAATCTGGAACAAGACCAAAGGTGGACGGATCTATCCCGAATGGCGTTCGATCAGTACCATGCGTGATGACAAGGGTATCATCACCCACTACATCAGCATCTTTACCGATATCACCGAACGGCGCGCCACCGAAGATCACATTCGCCATCTGGCGCAATACGACTTCCTCACTGATCTACCCAACCGCGCCCTGCTCTTCGACCGCTTAACGCACGAGCTCGCCAGCGCGCGCCGCTACCACAAGCGCTTCGCCGTGATGTTCCTTGATCTCGATCAGTTCAAACCGGTCAATGACCAATATGGCCACGACGTCGGCGACATGCTGCTGCGCGAAGTCGCACAGCGTCTCAAGGATAACGTGCGCGTCAGCGATACGGTGTCACGCCAGGGTGGCGACGAGTTCATCATCCTCGTGACCGAGCTTCCCGAAGCTGAGCAGATGGTGCAACTCGGGCAGAAGCTACTGCACATTCTCGGCGAGCCCTATCGCATCGATGGCCATGAACTGCGTGTCACACCGAGCATAGGTATTGCCGTCTACCCGGACGATGGTGAGGACATCGACACCCTCACCAAGAACGCCGATACCGCCATGTACCGCGCCAAGAACGCCGGCCGCAACAATCTCCAGTGCTACAACAGCGAAATGAACGGACGGATGCGGGACAGTCTGTTTTAAAGGTGGCATGAGGTGTTGAGAGCGCCGCACTTCGCGCCGCCGCCCCCATAGAGCGGAATCGTCACTTGCACCGCCCATTTCACTCGTCGCCCGAAGAGGCGCATGGATGCTTGTTCTCCAGTCCGTGATGCACTGCCGAGAAACGCGTCACACCTTACCCTCCGCACTCCACGCCTCAGTAAAACCGATATCCGACCTGCAAATGAACGGCCTTGTCCTGAAGGCTGCCATGTAGTGCGTCGACCGAATCAGGATACGAGAGGCGATGGGCAATAGCGAGGTCGACGAAAGTGCCCTGCCAGCGATTGCGCAAGGCCACACCCACCGAAGAAACTGACTCGCCTGTTTCGCTGCGGTTGCGACCGCGACCAATGTCGTAGAACGGGATGACGGAGAGATTTAGGCCAACCCCTGGGTTGTGCACCAGAGGATGATCGACCTCGACATTGAGCACCATGCCTGTATCGCGCAGCATCAGGTTCTCGCGGTAGCCACGCACAGTGGCGGCGCCACCGATAGCCAATTGGTCAAGTGCCAGCAAGTGATGCGAGCTGGTTTGCAGCGTACCGCGTGCGACAAGCTGGGTGCCGCCGGAATGAATCTGACGGGTGTATTGCACCTGTCCGAGCCAGGTCCGGTAGCCGTGCGCGGGTTGCCCGCTCACGCCGGGTAACCCCGGCACATCCTGAAGGTTGTTACGCACCCAGGAGAACGTCGAGCGTAACGCAAGCGCGTCCTGCTCGGTACGGTGGGTGTATTCCTGCCAGAAACGCCAGGACCGCGCCCGGGTGATGCCATCGGGCTCGCCGGGAACGAACGAGAAGGGTATGCCGAGAAGTTCGGTGCGGTTCTCGCGCCAGAGACGGTTGACGCCGAGCGTGAATCGCTCGCGCAGTGTTTCGTGCAGCGTTTGACTGAGCCCCAAATCCTTGCTGTCAAGCGTACTTTTGATGTCCAGCACGCGCATGGGCTCTTCGATTACCGATGAGCTGCCATAATCCAGTTGCAGCGACAGGCGCGTGCCACGCTGATTCAGCGGCATTTGCCAGGAAAGATTACCGCGCCCGAGGCCGCCGTCGGCATGCTGGAGATTGGCTTCGAGAAGATCGCCGTAGCCCGTCAGGTTACGCACACCCCCGGAAAGATTCACAGCCGTCTCACCAATTGCCGGCGGCCGGTAGTTATTGGCCGCTATGCTCAGAAAATAGGGCTGCGCACGCGCCATCTCGACATCGAGGATAGCCTCACCAAGCTGGCTGCCGGGCATCAGGCGTGCATTCATACGCTCAAACAGCGGGTCGTCGAGCAGGCGCTGGAACCGTTCGCGTAGCTGGTCCACGTTGAGCGCTTCCATATCACTCTGCACCAGCCGGCCAACAATGTAGTCTTCGTGCAGTCGCCCCAGCCCCTTCAGACGAATGGTTGCGACGCGACCTTCGATGATATCGAGCGTCAACGTATCGTCGCGAAGTGCATTCGCGGCGATTGCAGCGCCCGAATTGACATAGCCGAGATCGACGTAATGTCGCGTAATGCGCTGGCGCAGATCCTCGATATCTGCTGCAACCAGCGACCTGTTCAGATACGGCGCCGCAAGCGCATCCAGCGTAGCTGCAGGAATGATGCGATTGCCGCGGAAAGTGATGTGGCGCACGGTTGTGCTGGACGCCACCGTATCGGTTTTCTGTGACGCTACCGGCGGTAACTCGAAGGTCACATCGCTGGTCAGGCGTGATGCCACACCGGCGACCACCGGCATCGGCTTAACGGCAAGAACCGGCGGCACATCGGCCAACACCAAGCCTGTGGTGACGGGCAGCATGGCGAGGATCAGAGCGACCCTTGGCCGTCGCAAATGGAGAAGTTGACGCATATTCATTACTGATCGCACTCCACGTTGATCCGCCCCAATGCGATGGGCTTGCTCGTCACCAGCTCTGCGCCGGTCATATTCGGTGACGCCGGTCCCAGCAATTCACGCGCCGAGGGTGCAAAGCCGCCGCGCCCAGTCTGTACGAAAGAGCTACCAGCGGCAGCCTGGCAGGGACTGCGACCCAGACCGCCCGAGTCGACTCTCTTTGCCTTCGGGCCGCTTAGCGCGCCGGCAAGATCGAGTGTCGGCGAGCTGATGTGGATGGTGCCGGAGATGCCGGTCGGCGCCGCTGCCTGAATGACGTTGAAGCCGAAAACATACGGTAAGAATCGATACGCCGTCTGCCCGCCGAGGAACAGAGTATTGCCGCTGGGCACGAGATTGTTGATCGCAAGCATCACATTGCCCCCACTCGCATTGCTGGCTGAAGTGTTCGCCTGGATGAAGCCGGTCATCAGCAACAAGTTGTCGGTCGTGACATGAATGTCGCCGCCGTTGGCCGGGTTGCCGTTGAAACCGACCAGACTGCTGACCGAGGTGCTGACGACGGAGTTGTCGAGCACCATGAGCCTGCCACCACGTATGTTGATCGCGCCACCATCGCCACTGTTGGCGCTTGTAGAAATGGCACTGGGGTCGAGGTAGAGCTTGTTGGTAAAGCCGATATTGATGTTGCTGGCATTGACATTGCCCGTCGCGGCAGCGGTAATCTGCGCGTCAACCAACGTGATGTCCGGTGCATTGACCGACAGCTCTGGTCGCTGAGTGGTGCTGTCGTTGAGCAGCACCGCCACCTCGGGCGATACGTTGGCAGAATTCTGTACCGACAGTTTGCCACCATTGGACAAGGTGACGCTGCTCGTAGCATCGACCGTGAGGTTGCCGGTCTTGCCCGACGAAGTGGGGCCAGCCTCGGCGCTGATATTGCTCGTAAGCAGCGGGCCATTGCCATTGCCATTGCCATTGCCATTGCCATTGCCATTGCCATCGGTCTTAAGTTTACCGTCGATCAGCACCGTACCGGCCCGCACGGCGATGTTGCCGGCCTGGCCTGCACCATTTGTGCTCGCACTAATCTGGCCGAGCCGCACAAGGGCAATATCCTCCGTCGCCGTAACGGAAATCGTCTGGCTGTCGCCTGCGCCACTTGTCGAACCGACGATGCCCGTCAGAAGCTGCGGATTATTCGCCCCGTCGATTAGGAGACTATCCACGGCGACCGTTGCCACACCGGCATTACCCGCGGTCGTCGTTGATGTCTTGATCTGCCCGCCATTCCTCAGCGTCAGACGCGAGGCGACGATGTCGACACTGCCACCATCGCCCGTCGCTTCAACACCGGACGGCGTTGTGCCGCGCATCGACTCGGAGGAGATACTCGCCATGCCGCCATTACCATCAAGCGTCAGCGTGCCGGCCTTGGTGGTGATCGACGCACCCTGTCCCGAGCTCGTGGTATTGCCGTTGATCGAGCTATCTTTGCCCACACTCAGGCTGCCCGTCGCGGCGATCTTCATCATGCTGGCATCCACGTTGCCGTCCGTCGAAGCGGAAATGGTTGCTCGACTTTCGACGGCCAGATTGCCGGCCGTGATCGTCAGCTTGGGCTTCTGGTCCCCTGCCGCTGCGTTGAGTTGCACCGGATCGGCCACCATGGCGAGGTTAGAGACGGAAATCTTGGCACCGTTCGACACGGCCATATCCCCGCTCACCGAAATCGTGACGTCACCGGTCAGTCCCGCAGAACCTTTGCCGGCTTCCGAACTAATCGCACTGGACTTGAAACCATCGATGACCCGCTGGCTGCCATCGGGTAGCGTGACGGTGCCGTGAAAATCCTTCATACCATCGAGGATCAAGCTGGCGCTGTCGACGCGGATCGTGCCGGCCTTGCCGCTTGAGCCGTAAGTGCTCGCGTTGATCTCGCCGAGCCTGCGAATACGCAGCGCCCCGCCGACGGTCAGGTCAATCTCCTCGCTGTTGCCGGTGCGGGTTGTGGTGCTGATGATGCCGGTCTGCAGGTTAGTGTTGTCCTGCCCGTCGATATCGACTTCGCCGGCTTGCACACGAATTTTTCCGGCATTGCCGGCGGTATTCGTCGAGCTCTTAATCTGACCGCCATTGGCGAGGGTCAGCAAACCAGGCGTTGCGATATCGACCAGATTACCGCTACCCGTGGCAGCATCCGAATACTGCCGGGCGTTAGCCTCCGAGGAGATAATGGCCGAGGTTCCCTTGCCATCCAGCGTGATGTTCGCCGCCGTCACGCTGACCGATGCACCTTGGCCCGACAGAGAAGTATTGCCGTTGATGTAGGCACCGTTGGCCAGCGAGAGGTCGCCGCGCGCCACAAGAGTGATCGAACTGGCATTGCCCTTGCCTGAAGTGGTGCCTTGTATCGAGGCACCATTGTCGAGCGAGATATTGCCCTGCGCGCGCATGTCGACGCGACTGGCTTCAACATTGCCGCTCGTCGATGCGGCAATCTGCGCATACTGGTCAAGCTGGATGGTCTTGGCCGCAATGCTCAGTCTGGAGGCAGCCAGATTCGCAAGCTGCGCGTCCGGCACCGTGGCGTCGTTCTGCACCGAAATTGTGCCGCGCCGTGTGATGACGAGCGTCCCCTCCCCGAGATTCAAATCGACGGTAGCAGCCTGCCCACCCGAACCAGGATTCGCCGTGCCAAAAATCCCGGTCTGTTTTTGTGCGGCATTCTGGCCGTCGATTGTCATCTCGCTGGCCTGCACGCGGATCGCACCGGCTTTGCCCTGCGTCACCGTCGAACTCTGAATCTGACCGCCATTCGCGAGACGCACCGTATTCGCGGTGATGTCGATGCTACCGCCGTCGCCGGTAGCCTGCAGCGTTGGCACCTGTCCCTGCCCACCCTGATTCAGGGTGCTGGCGACGATCAACGTTGGTCTGTCGCCGCCTTCGAGTGCCAGCAAACCCGCCTTGACGGCGATGGAAGCACCCTTGCCGGCCAGATAGGTGTTGCCATTGATCGAAGCGCCATTCGACAGTGTCAGGCTGCCGCTCATCGTGAACCCCGTCCGATCAAAGTCATCGACATCGACTGGGCGTGACTGGCTGCCTGTGGCCGCGACACGAATGGCGGAGGCCTCCACGTTGCCGCGCGTCTCGGCGGTAATCTGACTTTGATCCATCGAGATGTTCTTCGCCATGACCGTCACACGGCCCACCGTCAGTATTTCGGGATCGGCCGCCACAGCGCTATTGGTCGCGGAAATCTTTGCGCCATTGCGCAGGGTCAGATCGCCCATGGCGACAACGGTCAGTTGCCCAGTGCGACCCGAAGCACCACGATCAGCCTGGCTGATGATGCCCGTGTCGCGCGTCGCCCCGTTCTTGTCGATCAAAATGTCGCCCGCATAGACCGTGACCGAGCCGACATCCTTATTACTGTTCGTCGAAGAGTTGATCTGTCCGCCATTACGGATCGTCAGCGCACCTCCTGCACTTGGATGCGCCCCACTTAACGTCACTTCGGTGTTCTGACTTGGCCGTCCGAGCGCAACAATGCGCACATCGCCGCTCTCGTTGCCGATCACGCTGTTGTCGATCACGACGTCGCCCGCAACGATATGGATCGGCTTGTCGGTACCGACGAACAAACTGGGCCTCTGCGGTTGGCCCGCTGTCCCTTGCCCACTCTGCGAATTGGTATTGATCGCCTGCACCGCAGCCTGGCCACCCGCGAGAAAACCGAAGGCTTCCGGCGATGCGCTTGAGAAGGTGCTGGGCGTCACCGCGTCGGCGTAAAAGTTACCATCGGGAAACTTCAAGTACTGCGCCGTGCTCACATAGAACGCGCCCGGCACATCGACAAACGCGCCGGCGCCAAATGTCACGCCAGCCGGATTGATGAAGAAGAAGTTGGGCGTGCCGGCCGCCTGCAGCCGCAGTTGACCCGCGATGTTCGAGGCCGTCCCACCGGTCACGCGTGCGACCACGTTAGCAAGGTTCGCGC
Source organism: uncultured Rhodocyclaceae bacterium (assembly GCA_964486795.1). Lineage (GTDB taxonomy): Bacteria > Pseudomonadota > Gammaproteobacteria > Burkholderiales > Rhodocyclaceae > Sterolibacterium. Next base: position 3,751 of record CAZAOQ010000035.1, on the reverse strand, counting down.
TGCCGGCTGCTGTGGTGAACACCGCTGACTCGCCCGTCTGCACGTTGAAGGTCTGGAAGCTGTGAAAGAGGTTGTTGCCGGCCTGCAGGCCCAGCGTCTGGGGGATCAGATATCTCGGCCCCGTCAGCGTTTGGGCCGCTTGGCCCAAACTTGAGTCGGTGCGGATCTGCGCCCGTACCGGCGCGGTGTGCAGGACACTCAATACGCCCGCCGCAAGCAATACAGTGCCCGCATGCCAGGTACCGAGTGCCTGAAGGATGTCGGTTCGTGATTTCATCACAGCCAGTTTCCAATCAGAACGAAAGGTGCCCAATAGAACGGATGCTGGGTCGCCGGATCGTGCAGCAGACGCAGCTGCGCCTGCCGAAGTGCCTCGGCCTTGCCCAGATGCTCACGCGCAAGTCCGGTGTACAGATGTTGCATGAGGGTTTTGGCGGCGTTGTCCTCGACCGGCCACAGCGTACCCAGCACGCTCTTAGCGCGGGCTTTGATGGCCGCGCCGGAGATACCCAGCGGGGCGCGATCATTGCCCTCTGCCGTCTCGCACGCCGATAGGCTTAGCAACTCAATCGGCGCCTTCTGAAACTTCTCGGCCTTCAGCAGGTTTTGTAAGGCATTCATATCGAGCACATCGTCATAGGCCATGATGAAGCTCGACTCGGCATTGCCCCCGAAGACGCCGTGAGATGCGATGTGCAAAATTCGATAGTCACCTGAGGTCACGGCATTGCGGAAACGCTCTACGGTGAATTCGGTATCGAGCAGGCTCTGGCCGGTGAGGATGCTACCGAGGCCACGCACCTCTTCACGCACTCCCGGCAGGGCCAGACGTTCACGCAGTGCCTGGATTTCGTCGGGCCGTGCGCTTGGTGATGCCGCATTAACACGACCCGCAGCGCCGTCCATGCCCTCCGTCGCTTTAGCACGCACCTCCAACTTGCGGATCGCACGCAACTCACCGTGCTGCGCGTGACCCTGGCTGATCGTTCCCACCTCAACATCGGGATCGATGATCTGCGCGGCCAGCAGCGGCCCGAGCTTGTTTACCACCGGACCAGGCTGCGACAAACCAGCCACCAAAGCCATCATGCTGTCCTGTGCCGGCTCGTTGACATTGGTCATGCTCATGCCCGTAACCATAGATATTGCATATTTCTCCACAGCGTAGCGAGTGCCATCGTGCAACGCGGCCATGGGCACGAGGCGAATCACCCCATCGGGTACAACAATCAGGTGCTTAATGCCCTGCGCCGCGAGCGTCTCGGACAGTGGGGCGAGCAGCCAGTCGTTCAAGTGCCGCGCGGCGCCGCGCGTATCCGGCAAGCCACGTCGCAAACTGGCTGCATAAGCGGTTGCCTCATCGCGCAGATCGGGACCGCGCACGGCCGCGCTGCGGCGGATGATGCCCTTGCCGCTCACCAGCAACAACTCCAATCGGTCGGGCAGAATCAGCGGATACAGCACTGCCGTGCCGACCGGTAATGCCCGGCTGGTGCCGCCCTGCACTGCTTCGGTCGCACAACGATCACCGAGAAAGTCTTGAAGCTCTGTCTGACGGATCAGCTCCAGTGTCTGTACGGCCTGCCGCAGGCTGATTTGCGCGGCTTCGGCCGAACGTCCACCGATCTGGCGCAGCAGCAGGTCAACATAGGTCGTATAAATCGGCTCGAACAAGGTGCGATAGGACGAGCGACCATCCTCGTATTCGACAGGGATATCCTGGCGCACCGCGTCGATCTGTTCGGCAGCACGTCGATAGGCCGCGAGTGCCTCGCCGGATTCACCGCGTGACTTGAGCAAGCGACCGCGCCGCCATTCGAGAGCGATCCGTAAATCGGCCATTTGCGCCGGAGGCAACGCATCGACGCGCTTGATCGCCTGCGCAGTCAGCGCCAGCGCATCGGCAACACGTCCACGATTTTCATAAAGTTGCGCCAGCGCATCGAGCGACTCGGCCAGCAGGCGAGAATCACCATGCAGCTCGGCGAGCCGGCGTGCGGTATCAAGATGGTGATAGGTCAGACGCAACGTCGGCTTGCCAAGATCCGTTGCCTGATATCCGAGATTGAGATGATGCCGCGCCAGTTCAGGCTGCTCACCGGCCTGATCGAGTTCAGCAGACAGCGCCACAATCCGGGCGAGCTTTTCGCCCTCAGGCACCAAACGCAGCCGGTTCAGCGCCACGCTCCAGCGCATGTCGTTATCGTCGCCCGCCAGCTGCAGGGCTTCGCGGTAGTAGGACTCGGCTTGCTCGAAGCGTTTAAGCGACTGGGAAAGGTTGCCCAGATAAACGCTGTAGCGGGCACGCTCGTAGCCCTGAAAATAACCATGTGCGGCCAACAGTGGCGCCTCAGCCTCGGTGAAGCGCCGCGCCTGCAACAAGGTCACACCGAGCTCGCCGGCGGCACGTTGCGCGAGATCGGGGGACTGTGCGCGGGTCCGCGCCAGCTCCAACGCGTCAATCGCTTCGCGGACCTGGCCTTGCTGACGACTGGCGATTCCTCGCCCGATCAGATCGGTGGCCGCATTCTGAGCATGGGCCGGCATTGTGCAGCACAGCCAGACACCGACCCAAAGCATCCACCGCATCCACCGCGCCACCTGAAAATCTGGAAACGTCACGATACCCCTGCCTCCGTTGATGACAAACCGTTGCATCGACCCAAAACCGGGGCAAGCGCAAGAAAGGGGGGAATAATAAACCGAGGATGCGGCCTCATGCGTCGGTTATCGTAATCAGGATTCACTTTCACTATCCGCAGACTGCACGTGCATGAAATCGCGCCCTTGACCGGGAGACGGCAGGAATGGCGAGCGTCGGGAGCGTTCGAGTTAAGCACCCCTCTGAAGAAGCGCGTCGTTATTGGCTCTCAGGCCGATGCCTTTGGAGAATGGCTTCGCTGCTTGATCCTGGCGCGGTGGTCATACGAACATGCCGTGGCAAGAACACCCGTGGACTGCAAGTCACCGCGACACTCTCGTCGCGTCAATTCATCGGGGGGCGCGGGTCTGAGAAACCCGCAGCCCCCCGCTCTTCAGGCCTCCTGTTTATCAAATACCAACTGCCCGCGCTCGCTGCGGACATGGACGAGATCTTTGGCGCCGAAGCGACCTTCGAGAATCTGCTTCGCCAGCGGATTCTCGATGCGCTCCTGGATAGCACGCTTGAGCGGACGGGCGCCGAACACCGGATCGAAACCAGCGCGGGCGATTTCAGCGAGCGCATCGTCATCGACACGCAGACCGATCTCCAACCGTGCCAGACGGCGCTGCAGATAAGTAAGCTGGATCTTCGCAATGCCGGCGATATTCTTCTCGTCGAGTGAATGGAATACGACGATCTCGTCGATGCGATTGACGAACTCCGGGCGGAAGTGTGTTTTGACCTCGCCCATCACCGCCAGCTTAACGACCTGATAGTCGGCTTCGGCCATGCTCTGGATCATCTGCGAGCCGAGGTTGGAGGTCATGACGATCACCGTGTTCTTGAAGTCGACGGTACGGCCCTGGCCATCTGTCATACGACCATCATCAAGCACTTGTAACAAGACGTTGAACACGTCGGGATGCGCCTTCTCGACTTCGTCGAGGAGGATCACCGAATACGGCTTGCGTCGCACCAGCTCGGTCAGATAACCGCCCTCCTCATAGCCAACATATCCGGGTGGCGCGCCGATCAGCCGTGCCACAGAGTGCTTCTCCATGAACTCGCTCATGTCGATGCGAATCAGGTGATCCTCGGAATCGAAGA